>JBFXDI010000077.1:0-19237 GCA_050181295.1 Parvibaculaceae bacterium
GCTTCAGGGGATGCCCTGAGTTCACGGAACAAGTGCAACACCCGCTAGGGTGTTGCTGCGATGGGACAAAGCTATGAGCAGCTCGGCCTTGCCGAGCGGATCGAGATCTGTCGTTTGCGTGCAAACGGCAGATCCTTGCGAGAGATCGCGGCGGGTCTGGGGCGGCATGCCTCGACCATCAGCCGCGAGCTGCGGCGCAACAGCGTGCCGACCAAGGCCTGGCAGGGCGGCTACGACCCGGCCCGCGCCCAGCAGCTCGCCGAGCGAAGACGGCGCTGGGATTGCCGCTTCAAGCTGGCGCGCCAGCCAGGCCTGCGGAACCTCGTCCGGCAACGCCTTGCGATGGGACTGTCGCCGGAGCAGATCGCCGGCCGGCTGGCGCTGGAGCAGGCTCGCACCATCATCAGCCACGAGTCCATCTATCGTTTCATCTATCACCGCTCGGCTCAGAAGGATTACTGGCACCGCCTGTTGCCCAGGGCCAAAAGCCGGCGTGGCCGCTTCGGCCAGCGCGGCGGCTCCCCGGCCGACTTCATCAAGAACCGCATCCCTTTAAGCCAGAGGCCCGAGCATGCCGACGACCGCAAGACCCCAGGCCATTGGGAGGCCGATCTCATGGCCTTCTCAAGATACGGCCAGTATCTGCTCTGCACCCATGAGCGGACCTCCCGCCTCATCACCCTGCAGAAGCTCACCGGCAAGACCGCAGCCGCCGTCCGTGACAGCCTGCTCTCCAGCTTCCGCAAGCTCCCGGCCCCTCTGCGCCTCTCCTTGAGCCTCGACAACGGCACCGAGTTCGCCGAGCATCATGCCCTCAACCGCAGGCTCGGTCTCGCCACCTACTTCTGCGATCCCCACATGCCCTGGCAAAAAGGCGGCATCGAGAACGCCATCGGCCGCATGCGCAGACATCTGCCGCGCAAATCCAACCTCGCAAGCATCCAGCCCGAGCAGCTCAAGAGCTTGGTCGAGCAATACAACTCAACCCCCAGAAAGTGCCTTGCCTTCCAAACCCCAAAAGAGGTCTTCTCCAATATCAAACGTGTTGCACTTCAATCGTGAATCCACATGCCAGCCTACGCTGGCATGACGAGCCCGAAAGAGATTAGCCGGCTGCGCGCCGCTGCCTCTGCAGGATGACGAGGCCTGCGGCCATGATGATGACGATGCCGATCCAGGTCCAGGCGTCTGGAAGCTCGTTCCAGAAGAGCCAGCCATAGAGCACGCCCCAGATGAGGGCGGTGTATTCGAACGGCGCCACCGTGTTGGCTTCCGCGATGGTGTAGGCGTGGGTGAGGAGCACGAGCGCCGCGGCGGCGACCACTCCGCAGGCGACCATCAGCAGGAAGTCCGTGAGCGAGGGCATGACCCAGCCACGCAGCAGGAAGGCTAGGCCGCGGTTGTCCTCGTCCGCGAAGGCGCCGGATCCGAACACCGCCGAAAGAAGAAGGCCGCCTATGAGAAAGACCCCGTTGCCGTAGAGCGCCATGACGCTTGCCCGGTCGAAGGTCCCGAGCCGGCGCGCCATGATCTGCGACAGCCCGTAGCAGAGGGCGGCAAAGACGGGCAGCAGCGACGTCCAGATGAAGACGTCGCTGTCCGGCCGCAGCATGACGAGCATGCCCGTGAAGCCGAAGAGCACGGCGGCCCAGCGGCGGGGCCCCGCTCGCTCCCCGAGGAGCGGGATCGAGAGGATCGTGATGAAGAGCGGCGCAGTGAAGAAGAGCGCGATGCAGGTGGCGATCGGCATGGCCGCAAGGCCGAGATAGTAGCCCGTATAGGCGCAGAACATGACCACGCCGCGCAGAAGCAGGGCGCCCGGCCGCCGGGCGATGACGCCGTTCCAGCCGACCTCGTAGAGAACCAGGAGAAGCAGCAGCGGCGTCGCCGTCAGGCTGCGGATCGTCATGGCTTGATGCAGGGGATAGTCGCCGCTCAGCAGCTTGATGACGAGGTCCTGCACCGAGAAGATGGCGACACCGGCGACGATGCAGGCCATGCCCCTGAGCTGGGCGGAGATCGCCGCGGGCTGGGCGGCGGCGGTGGCCTGGTTGCTGTCGGGGGGCATCGGCACGGTCATTCACGGCTTCCTGGAGCATGGCGGGGCGCACCGCAAGCCGCGCGACGGGTGCGACGGAAAAGGGAGCGTTTGCGTCCGGCGGATGGAAGGCCGCGTCGATGGCGGATGCAAATGCGTCGCTGGCGCGCAGTTGACCTGAAAGGCCTATCGCTAGAGGTTTGCCGGAACCGGGAGATCCGATAGCCATGTACGCCGTCCGCCGCTTCGCGGTCCGTCATTCGCGCTTCTTCGAGGGCTTCTATCAAACCTTCGAGCGCATCATCGTGGCGCTCGACCCGGTGTTCCGGAAGATCGGCTATGAGCGGCTGGAGAGGCCGGTCGCGGTCGCCGAGGGGCTGGTGAAGGGGCTTCTCTTCGACTGCCGCATGTGCGGTCAGTGCGTGCTCTCCTCCACCGGCATGTCGTGCCCGATGAACTGCCCGAAGAACCTCCGCAACGGTCCCTGCGGCGGCGTGAGGCCCGGCGGCTTCTGCGAGGTGAAGCCGTGGATGCGCTGCGTGTGGGTGGAGGGATGGGAGGGCGCGACGCGCATGCGCCATGGGCTCGAGCGCATCCGCGTGGTGCAGCCGCCGGTCGACCGTTCGCTCGAGGGCTCCTCGTCCTGGCTGCGCGTGGCGCGCGAGAAGTCCAGGGCTCAGCCCGAGGACAAGGTGGTGGATCCCGGACGGCAGGTCATCGCGACGGCCTTCGAGCGCGCCCGCCGCTTCGAGCCGGCCGCCGCGCCCACCGCCCAGGAGCCGGCCGCCGCGCAGCCGAGCCAGCAGAGCACCGCCCGCACCACCGTGCTCGAAGAACGCCGCGACTGAGGAGGAACCGATGGCCCTGCTCCAGACGCCGGAACCCTACGATCCCATCCTGCATGAGCCGATCGCTGCCCCGCCGGGCTACAAGTCCGGATCGATCCTGGAGCGCGCCCTGCGGAAGGGATGGTTCGCCGTCACCGCCGAACTCAACCCGCCAGACTCCGCCGATCCGCGCGACGTCCTCAAGGCGGCGGAACCTTTGAAGGACGTCGCCGACGCCATCAACGCCACGGACGCCTCGGGCGCCAACTGCCACATGTCGTCCATGGGCATCTGCTCGATCCTGTCGCGCGCGGGCTACGGCATCGTGCTCCAGATCTCCTGCCGCGACCGCAACCGCATCGCCATCCAGGGGGACGTGCTCGGCGCGGCCGCCATGGGCGTCGGGAACATCCTGTGCCTGACGGGAGACGGCGTGGGGGTCGGCGACCAGCCGGGCGCCAAACCCGTCTTCGACTTTGATTCGCTCTCGCTGCTGCGCACGCTGAAGACCATGCGGGACGAGGGCACGTTCCTGTCAGGACGCAAACTCACGACACCGCCCACCATGTTCCTGGGCGCGGCGGAGAACCCGTGCATTCCTCCGCTCGCTTTCCGTGCGGATCGGCTCGAGAAGAAAATCCGCGCGGGCGCCGACTTCATCCAGACGAACTACATCTACGATGTGCCGGTATTCGTCGAATTCATGAAACGCGTGCGCGACATGGGATTGCACGAGAAGGCCTTCATCCTGGCAGGCGTCGGGCCGCTGGCGTCAGCCAAGACGGCCCGCTGGATGCGCAACAACGTGCCTGGCATTCACATTCCGGATGCCGTCATCGATCGCCTCGAGAAAGCGGAAAAGCCCGCCGAGGAGGGCAAGAAGCTCTGCATCGAGCTCATCCAGCAGGTGCGCGAGATCGAGGGCGTGCGCGGCGTGCACATCATGGCCTATCGCCGCGAGCACCTGGTGCATGACATCATCGCGGAATCCGGCATCCTGAAGGAGCGGCTGGACGCCAAGGCCCGCGAGAATACGGCCGAACAACCCTGACGAACGAAGCTTTCACGTACCCCGCTAAAGCGGGAAACCCGGAACGGCTATCGGCGCGGGCTCCCGCTTGCGCGGCAATGAGTTAGTTCGTGGTCGTCGTGCTCTTCGACTCACTCTCGGTCTTCTTGTCGGTCTCCTTCATGGGAGGCACCACCTTGTCGACGCGATTGGTGGCTGCGTGCTCGTCCTTGTTCGGGTCGCCCTGCATGGTGGGCGTTTCCTGATCCATCGCCTTGGTCGGCGAGTTGCCGGGCTCGACCTTGATGGTGTCATTGGACTTCGTTTGCACGCTTGAGCCTCCGGCCATGGCCGGAGTCATGAGAGCCAGCGTCGCGCCGGCAACGAGTATCAGTTTCCGCATCGTTTCCTCCTGTGTTTCCACAGCGCGTCGCAGCACGCGCATCTGGAGGGTCAACGATGGCCACGCGATATGGTTGCGGAAGAATCCCGGGGTGCGACGAGATCACGATCCATCCGGGTTGCATCGACCCGAATGGATGAACGTGATCGATTCCAATAAGTTGAGCATGATCTTGGCGGAAAAGTGCTTCACACTTTTCCGGATCATGCCTACGCGCCGGCCTTCACCGCGTAGGACCAGGCGACCTCGGCCACGGGACGCACCTGCTCGGCCATGCCGGCCGCGTTCGGATTGGCTGCCGTTCCGTCACGCACGCGCCCGACGATGCCCTGGAAGATCGCCGCCAGGCGGAAGAAATTGTAGGCAAGGTACGTGTCGAGGTCGGGAATGCCGGGAAGACCGCGCCGCTCGCAGTAGCGGGCGACATATTCCTCGAGCCGGGGAATGCCCGGGTCGTTCTCGTGCCCAACGAGGCTGCCGACGCCCGACCCGGTGCGGGAGGGCGGCATCCGCCACTGCATGAGATGGTAGGTGAAATCGGCGATGGGATCCCCGAGCGTGGAGAGCTCCCAGTCAAGGACCGCCAGGATTCTCGGCTCACGCTCATCGAGGATGCAGTTGTCGAGGCGGAAATCGCCATGCACCAGCGCGCTCCGGCCCGAATCCGGCGCGGCGTCCGGAAGCCAGGCCATGAGGCGGTCCATCTCCTCGATACGCTCCGTGGCGGAGGCGCGGTACTGCTCCGACCAGCGCCTCACCTGCCGTGCGACGTAGCCCTCCGGTTTCCCGAAATCGGCAAGTCCGGCGGCGCGGTAGTCGACGTCGTGGAGCGTCGCGATGGTAGCGTTGAGCGCGTTGAAGATGCCCGCGCGTTCTTTATCCGGCACGCCCGGGACGTAAGGCTGCCAGATCACGCGACCCGGCACGAAATCCATGACGTAGAACGCCGTGCCGATGACGTTCTCGTCCTCGCAGAGGACGTGCGGGCGCGCGACCGGGAATCCCAGGCCGTGCAGCGCGGAAATCACGCGATACTCACGCTCGACGGCATGCGCCGAGGCAAGAAGCTTTCCCGGCGGCTTGCGGCGGAGCACATAGCGCCCTGAAGGTGCATTGAGCCGGTAGGTCGGGTTCGACTGTCCGCCCTTGAACTGCTCCACGTCGAGCGGTCCGCGGAAACCCTCGACGTGGCTGCGGAGATAGTCCTCCAGGGCGCGAACGTCGAAGCGATGCGCTTCCGCGACCGGCCGGGTGCCGGAAAAAGTCTGCTGCCGGTCGAGCATCAGCGCCCGGCCTTCAGGAACGGCAGGAGATGCGACAGGGTCTCTTCCGGATTCTCCTCGGCCACGAAATGGCCGGACTGCACGGCAGCACCTCGCACGTCGGTGCACCATTCCCGCCAGACGGAGAGTGAGTCCGCCGCCTCGCTCGGGATGCCCGAGGAACCCCAGAGCACGAGCGTCGGGCAGGCGATCTTCTTCGCCACCGCCCTGTCGGCCTCGTCGGCCGCGAGATCGTAGGTCGCGCCGGCGCGGTAGTCGTTGCAGCTCGCATGGATCGTCTCGGGCGCGGCGAAATGCAGGCGATACTGCGCAAGCGCTTCCGGATCGAAGACGGAGAGATCGTGAGTGCCCGACCAGCTCGCGATCTTGGCGTCGAGATAGAAGACAGGATTGCCGCCGATCAGCGTCTCGGGCAGCGGATTGGGCTGGGCGAGGAAGGGCCAGTGATAGACCTTGAGCGCCAGGTTCCGGTCCATGCCGTGCCACATGGCGTAGGTCGGGATGATGTCGAGCACCGCAAGGCGCGCGATGCGCTGGGGCTCATCCAGCGCCATGCGGTAGCCGACACGCCCGCCGCGGTCGTGGCCCACGACCGCGAACCGCTCATGCCCGAGCGCCCGCATCACGGCGAAGAAGTCGCGGCCCATGGCGCGCTTGGAATAGGCTTCGTTGGCGGAATCGTTCTTCGGTCCCGTCGAGCGCCCGTAACCCCTCAAATCCGGGATCACCAGCGTGAAGTGCTCGGCAAGCGCGGGCGCCACGCGGTGCCACATGGCATGTGTCTGCGGATAGCCGTGCAGCAGCAGCAGGGGAGGACCGGAGCCTCCGGTCCTGAGGAAGATGACGGCGCCGTCGCCCGCGACGGTCGTTTCGGTGAAGTCGGGAAACAGGGATGCCATGAGCCTCTCTCGTATTCTTCCCGCATACTGCCAGAGCGGGACAAGCCCGTCATGCGGTCCCGGGATGATGGAATAGCCTAACTGCCAGCCGCATGGCAGTTTCTAGAGGGCATAGATGAGCTGTGGCTGCGGGACGTCGCGCAGCGCCTGGCTTCCGAGCGGCCGGAGATCGAGGCCGCTCGCGGCCTGGAACATCTCCGAGATGAGGATCGGCTCGCCGAGCCGCTTGGTCAGTTCGAGCAGCCGGCTCGTATGGTTGACGGCGGGCCCGATGACGGTGAAGTCGAGGCGCGTGCGCCCGCCGATATTGCCATAGGCGATGTCGCCGGCATGGAGCGCGATGCCGAAGAGCAGCGACGGATCGATCCTGGCGAGCGTGCCGGCGGCCCCGCGCGCCGCCTGCGCCGCGGCCTGGCATGGTTTCATGAGATCGCCTTCCTGCTCCGGGAAGACGGCGAGCAGCGCGTCGCCCATGAACTTCAGCACCTCGCCACCCTCGGCCGTGATCGCCTCCACCATGGCCTCGAAGAAGCGGTCGAGGAGCTTGACGACCTTGTCGAGCGGATGGGTGTCGGAATAGCGCGTGAAGCCTCTGAGGTCGGTCATGAAGATGGCGGCGCGAATGATCTCGGCGGCGCCGCGCTCGATGGCGCCCCGGTAGACCCGCTCGCCGCTGCGGGGGCCGACATAGGTGTTGAGCAAGTCGATCGAGATGCGCTTGAGCACCCGACGCTCCATCCAGGGGCTGATGAGACGGGCGGCGTCTGAAAGCGCCTGGATCTGGGTATCCGAGAAGCCCTCCGGCGCGTGCGTGGCGAAAGAGAGGAAGGCTGAGCGGTTGCGATCGAGGAAGGGCAGGGGGAAGATCACGTAGTCGGTGGCGCCCTGCTGCCGCATGTCTTCAAGCATCGGCAGGTCGGGCGAGGGCCGGTCGAGCCGGCGGCGGAACGGCTTCCATGTTTCGTCGGCGATGCGGGCAGGGCTAGTCAGGTAGTCGGTCGTCGTATGTGCGCCGCGCGGATTGGGCTGTATCTCCACCTCCCGCGAAGCCCAGATGAACTGCCAGCCGCTGAGCTCCGGATGCAGCACCTCCAGCCCGAGGGAGGAGCGCGCGATCGGAAGCCCTTTGTCGAGCAGCCGGTCGCAGAAGGCCTGATGCAGGTCGGCGAAGCGCTGGTGCTTCTCGGCCGCTTCGGCAAGCCAGAGGCCGAGTCCGACGATGGGGGAGGGTGCGCTCATGGTAGCCGCAAGGCTACTGCACCCGTCCGACGGCCCGCCAGCCGATGTCGCGCCGGCAGAAACCTCCCGGCCAGTCGATGAGGTCCACGGCCTGGTAGGCGAGCTTCTGGGCCGCAGCGATGTCGGGTCCGCGTGCCGTGACGGCGAGAACCCGGCCGCCGTTGGCGAGGAGCCTGCCGTCCTTGCGGGACGTCCCGGCGTGGAACACGTCGACGCCTTCGAGCCCGTCGGCCTCCGCGACGCCCCGGATCTCTGAGCCCTTCGCGTAGTCGTCCGGATAGCCCCTGGCCGCCATGACGACGGTGAGCGCCGCTTCCTCCCACCAGCGCACCGACACCTTGTCCAGCGTCCCATCGGCGGAGGCGAGCATGAGGGTTAGGATGTCGTCCTTGAGGCGCGGCATCAGCACCTCGCATTCGGGATCCCCGAAGCGCACATTGTATTCGATGAGCTTCGGACCCTCCGGTCCAATCATGAGGCCGGCATAGAGCACGCCTTTGAAGGGCGTGCCGCGCGCCGCCATGGCCTTGAGCGTCGGCTCCACGATCTCCTTCATGGTGCGCTCGACGAGCGCGTCGGTGAGCACTGGCGCCGGGGAATAGGCGCCCATGCCGCCGGTGTTGGGGCCGGTGTCGCCGTCGCCCACCCGCTTGTGATCCTGCGCCGTGCCGAAGGCAACGGCGGTCCTGCCGTCGCAGAGGGCGAAGAAGGAAGCCTCCTCACCCTCGAGAAATTCCTCGATCACGACGGATGAGTCCTTGCCGAAGCGGCCGGAGAAGATGTCGCGGACGGCAGCCTCGGCTTCCTCGACGCTCGTCGCCACCGTGACGCCCTTGCCGGCGGCAAGCCCGTCCGCCTTGACGACGATCGGCACGCCCTGCTCTCGGAGATAGGCGATTGCCGGCTCCTCCGCCTCGAAGTGGCGGTACTTCGCGGTCGGGATGCCCGCCTCGTCGCAGATGGCCTTGGTGAAGCCCTTCGAGCCCTCGAGCTGCGCGGCGGCCTTGCTGGGGCCGAACGCCTTGATCCCGGCGGTCGCAAGATCGTCCACGAGTCCCGCGACCAGCGGCGCTTCCGGCCCCACCACCACAAGGTCGATCTCCTGCTCGCGGCAGAAGGCGACGACCGCGGCATGGTTTGCGGGGTCCACTGGCACGATCTCCGCGAGATCCGCGATGCCGGCATTGCCCGGGGCGCAGTAGAGGCGGGAGAGGAGGGGGCTCGCGGCGATGGCCCAGGCGAGCGCATGCTCCCGCCCGCCGGACCCGATCAGGAGGATGTTCATAGGCGCGTCAGGCCGATTTCGCTCATGCGCCCTGCCTATGCTACCAAACCGGTACCATGTCCATGAATTTGCCGTTCGATTCGAAATCTGGCGAGCCCGCTGCCGCGGCCACGCCCAACGTGGCCGAGTTCACGGTCACCGAGATCGCCTTCGCGCTCAAGCGCACGCTGGAGGAAACCTTCGGCCATGTGCGGGTGAGGGGCGAGATCAGCGGCTTTCGCGGCGCGCACGGCTCGGGCCACTGCTACTTCACGCTGAAGGACGAGGGAGCCCGGCTGGAGGCCGTGATCTGGCGCACGACCTTCGCGCGCGTGCGGTCGAAGGTTCAGGAGGGGCTGGAGGTCGTCGCCACCGGCAGGATCAGCTCCTATCCCAACACCTCGAAGTACCAGATCGTCATCGAGAGCATAGAGCCGGCGGGCGTGGGCGCGCTCATGGCGCTCATCGAGGAGAGGAAGCGCAAGCTCCAGGCCGAGGGCCTGTTCGACGCCGCCCGCAAGAAGCCGATTCCTTATCTGCCGGCCGTGATCGCTGTCGTGACTTCGCCGACCGGCGCCGTCATCCGCGACATCCTGCACCGGCTCGCCGACCGGTTCCCGCGCCGCGTGCTGGTGTGGCCGGTGAGGGTGCAGGGCGAAGCTTGCGCGCCGGAGGTGGCGGCCGCCATCCAGGGTTTGAATGCGCTCGCCTCCGACGGCCCGCTGCCGCGCCCCGACCTCATCATTGTCGCCAGGGGCGGCGGCAGCCTCGAAGACCTCTGGGGCTTCAACGACGAGGCCGTGGTCCGTGCGGCGGCGGCGAGCGCGATTCCGCTCATCTCGGCGGTCGGCCACGAGACGGACTGGACGCTCATCGACTACGCCGCCGACGAGCGCGCGCCCACGCCGACCGCCGCTGCCGAGCGGGCCGTGCCGGTGCGCTCCGAGCTCGTCGCCTCGATCGCCGACTGCAAGGCGCGCTTGACGCGCGTGGCCTCCCGCCTTGTCTCGGAGCGGCGCATGCGGGTCCTCGGCGCCGCGCGTGCGCTGCCCCGTCCCGACGACGTGCTGGCGCTCGCCCGCCAGCGCCATGACGCGGCGGCTGGTCGGCTCGTCCATGCCCTGAAGGCCAACCTGCATGTGCATCGGCTCGCGCATGAGCGCTGCGCGACCCGTCTCACGCCGCGCACCCTGCAGCGGGCGCTGGCCGACGGCCGCAAGGCACTCGCATTCCACGAGGCGCAGGTCGCCCGCGCCATGGAACGTCTGATGCGCGGCAGGCGGGACGCTTTGGCCGGGCAGGGGCGGCTTCTCGACACGCTCTCCTACAAGGCGGTCCTGAAGCGCGGCTACGCCGTTGTGCGCGACGAGAGCGGCCGGCCGGTGCGGACGGCTGGTGCCACGGCTGTCGGGCAGCCGGTTGGCATCGAGTTCCAGGACGGCCGGGTGGACGCGACGATCGGCAAAGGCGCAGCGCCTTCGGAGCCTCTACGGCCCCGCCGCAAGGCGCAGCCGCCACCGGGCGGAGGCCAGGGTTCGCTGTTCTAGGCATCGAGCCGTCGCCACATCCGCCCCGCCGGTTACCAGATCCCCGGCACGAGCCGGAACCGGGTGCGCTGCGCATAGGCGGCATAGCCATCGAGCCCCGCCCGGAGCAGCGCGTCCTCGCGGCTTGTCCGGAAGACCAGGATCGCGCCCGCCCAGGCCGCCGGGATCAGCGCCCACCATGACGCGAGCGCCAGCGCCAGCCCGGCGAACAGCATGAGGGCGCCGACATAGCCGGGGTGGCGCACGATCGCATAGGGCCCGGAGCTGATGACATGCTGCCCGCGCTCGCGCTGGAGCCGCACGCCGGGCTCGAAGAAGCGATTGACGGCTTGCGCCCACGTGACAAGCGCGATGCCGGCGCCCAGCAGGACGTAGCCCAGAACCACGATGGCGAAGGGGACGGCCGACCATCCCATCCTGCCGGCGTCGAATGTCGCGACGGGGATTTCGGCGACCATGGCGGGCAGCATCAGCCAGAGCAGCACAAGGTCCCAGCGTTCGGTGCCGGGCTGGAAGCGGCTGCGCGCCCGATAGATGGCCGGATTGACGCGCGCCAGGATCAGGGCTGAGGCGCCGAAGGAGACGACGAGGAAGCCGATGAAGAGCCAGCCGGGCGTCCAGTCGAGTCGGCCGACAGGCAGGAAGACCAGCGCCGCCAAGCCGAGCGGCATCCCGATCGCGTAGGAGACCGCCGCCTTTCGCGACATGGGTTCCGGTTCGGTGACGGACATCCGTTGTTTTCCCGTGCTTTGCTCGCAAACCTGAAGCCGCAGGGCTGGCAGGAGGCCTTGGGAGCCGCTATTTGTAGGCCATGAACAGGTTCGACACGAACTTCCGCCCCGGCGCGGAGGCGAAGCTCAAATATCTCGATGCCGACTACCAGGTTGTCCAGAAGGGCGATTTCGTGCGCTGCGCCGTGACGGGCAAGCCCATCCGGCTGGACGAACTGCGCTACTGGTCGGTGCGCCGGCAGGAGGCATACGCCTCGGCCGAGATCGCCTCGCGGCGCTACATCGAGACCGAGGCGCCGGAGATGATGGCCCGGGCCGGGTCCTTCCCGAGCGCGGACTAGATCCCCTCGACCGTCGCCGCGATCAGGCCGTCGACCACGGCTTCGAGCGCCTGCGGCTCGCTCGCTCCCTGAGCCCGCGCTTCCGCATGGAGTTTTCGTTGCAGGTCGGCGCCGGTGCCGCGGGCAAGAATCTGCCGCGCGTTCTCGACTTCCTCGACGCAGTCGAGCGCCGCGGCGTCCGGGCGCACGAGCGCGATCATCTCCTCCAGGAGCTCGCCATAGGGCACGAGTTCGCCGCGGCCGAAGTCGATCAGGCCCTCCTCGAAGCCGTAACGCTGGGCGCGCCAGCGGTTCTCGTTGACGAGAAAGCGGTCGTATTGCCGCCAGCGCTGGTTCAGGCGCCGGAGGCGATAGAGCATGCGCAAAAGGCACAGGTAGAGCGCGGCGATGGAAAGCGTGTCCTCGAGCCTTGTGGGAATGTCGCAGACGCGCATCTCGAGTGTCGGGAAGCGGGCCGAGGGGCGCAGATCCCACCAGATCTTGGTCGCGTCCTCGATGGTGCCGGTGCCGAGCAGGATGCGGACCGTGCGCTCGTATTCGCCGTGACTCTGGAACTGGGGCGGGAGGCCCGTGCGCGGCAGGTTGTCGAAAATCGACAGGCGGTAGGACTTGAGGCCCGTGTCCCGGCCCTGCCAGAACGGCGAAGATGTCGAGAGCGCAAGGAGATGCGGCAGGAAGTATGTAACCTGGTTGAGGAGGTCGATCCTCAGATCCGGGTCCTCGATCGCCACATGCACATGCATGCCGCAGATGAGCATGCGGCGCGCGACGCCGGCGAGGTCCTTGGCGAGGACCGTGTAGCGCTCCTTCTCGGTATGGCGCTGCTCGGCCCAGCGCGCGAAGGGATGGGTGGCGGCCGCGATCGGCGCGAGGCCATGGGAATCGGCGATCCCCGCAAGCGTCGCCCTCAGCCGCTGGAGGTCCGCCCGCGCCTCGCCGATCGAGCGGCAGACCCGCGTTCCGACCTCGATCTGGCATTGAAGGAATTCCGGGCTCACCTGACCCTCGAGCCGCGCCTCGCATTCCCGCATGAGATCGGCGGGGGCCTCCGGCACGAGGTCCCGCGTCTTCCTATCGACGAGCAGATATTCCTCCTCGATGCCGATGGAGAAGCTGGGTTCGGGCGTGCTCATGGGGCGGACAATGCCCGAAGCCTCTGGCTGCGGCAAATTGTGGCCTCGGGCGGGCGCCATGTGTATAACCGCCGCCAAACCCGGGAAGGAGCACTCCCATGAGCACCGCGTGGTCGCCTGAAAGCTGGCGCAATCGCCCCATCGTCCAGGTTCCGGAGTACCGGGACCAGACGCTGCTGGCCGAGACGGAGCGCCAGCTTGCGGGCTTTCCGCCGCTCGTCTTCGCGGGCGAGGCGCGGAAGCTCAAGCGCCGGCTCGCGCGCGTCTGCGAGGGCAAGGGCTTCCTGCTCCAGGGCGGCGACTGCGCGGAAAGCTTCGCCGAGCATTCGGCCGACAACATCCGCGACTTCTTCCGCGTCTTCCTGCAGATGTCGGTCATCCTGACCTTCGCGGGCGGCCAGCCCGTGGTGAAGGTCGGCCGCATCGCAGGCCAGTTCGCAAAACCCCGCTCGGCGCCCATGGAGACGGTGGACGGCAAGGAGCTGCCGAGCTATCGCGGCGACATCATCAACGGCATCGAGTTCGAGCAACAGGCCCGCGAGCCGGATCCGTCGCGGCTCATCATGGCCTACCGGCAGTCGGCCGCCACGCTCAACCTGCTCAGGGCCTTCGCACAGGGCGGCTATGCCAACCTCGAGCACGTCCACAAATGGATGCTCGGTTTCCTGAACGGGAGCCCGGCCTGGGAGCGCTATCAGGCGCTCGCCGATCGCATCACCGAGACGCTCGACTTCATGCGCGCCTGCGGCATCAACGCCGACACCGCGCCGCAGCTCCGGACAACCGACTTCTTCACCAGCCACGAGGCGCTGCTCCTGGGCTTCGAGCAGGCAATGACGCGTGTCGATTCCACCTCGGGCGACTGGTACGCGACCTCGGGCCACATGCTGTGGATCGGCGACCGGACCCGCCAGCCGGACCACGCCCACATCGAGTTCTGCCGCGGCGTGAAGAATCCGATCGGCCTCAAATGCGGACCGAGCCTCGGGGAGGATGGGTTGCTCAAGCTCATCGACATCCTCAATCCCGGCAACGAGGCGGGCCGCCTGACCCTCATCGCGCGCTTCGGCGCCGACAAGGTGGAGAAGCATCTGCCGGGTCTCATCCGGGCGGTGAAGCGTGAAGGCCGCAATGTCGTCTGGTCCTGCGATCCCATGCACGGCAACACGGTCAAGGCCTCGACCGGCTACAAGACGCGCCCCTTCGATCTCATCCTCTCCGAGGTCAGGAGCTTCATGGCCGTGCACCGGGCCGAGGGAACCCATGCCGGCGGCATCCATGTGGAGATGACCGGCAAGAACGTCACCGAGTGCACCGGCGGAACGCACGCCCTGTCGGACCAGGACCTGCACGACCGCTACCACACGTATTGCGATCCGCGTCTCAACGCCAACCAGTCGATCGAGCTTGCCTTCCTGGTGGCGGAGGAACTCAAGCGCGAGCAGGCGGCCCGGCCGGTGAAGCTCGCAACGGACGACGAGGACGACGACATCCCGGCCGAGGCCGCGGAGTAGGCTCAGCATCTCCCAAGGACGTCATGGCCGGCCCCCGAGCCGGCCATCCTTTTAGGTTCACGCGCGGCCGCCAAAAGGATTGCCGGGTCAAGCCCGGCAATGACGAAGAGAGTGCATAGCGCCGTTCGGCGCCTACTCCTCCGCAGGCTTCCTCGCCGGCAGCGAGCGGACGGCAGCGGCGGGGGCTTTGCCGCCTTCCTGGCGCAGGTTGAGCAGGTTTCCGGACAGGATGAGCCCGGCGCCGAGCGCCAGCCAGATGTCGATCTTCTCCGCGTAGAGAAGCCAGCCCAGCAGCGCGGTGAGCGGCACCCTGAGGAAATCCATGGGCACCACGACCGTTGCCTCCGCCGCCGCGAAGGCGCGCGCCAGGCAGTAGTGCGAAAGCCCGCCCGCGACCCCGAGCACGATCACCCAGGGCCAGGCGGCGGGCGACGGCCATGTCCAGACCGAGAGGGCGGGCAGGAGCCCTATGAGCGCCTGGATGATGAACATGTAGACGATCACGGTGAGCGCGCTCTCCGTGTGCGTGAGCGACTTGGTGAGGATCATGGCCACCGCGAAGGCGAGGGCCGCGTAGAAGGCGCTGAACTCGCCTGTGCCGATCTGTTCGATGCCGGGCCTGACGATCATGAGGATGCCGATGAAGCCCAGCACGATCGCCGCGATGCGAGAGGGTGAAAGGCGCTCGGCGAGGAAGAGGGCCGCCAGAATGGCGGTCCAGATCGGCATGGTGAACTCGATCGCCACCACGCGCGCGAGGGGGATGAGCGACAGGGCGTAGAACCAGCAGAACTGCGCCGAGTAGTGAACGAAGTTGCGCACCAGATGCCCGCCGAGGCGGCGGGTGCGGAGCGGCTCTCCATCCAGCCAGAGAACGATCGGAATCAGGAAGGCCAGTGCGATCACGCTTCGGAACAGCATGATCATGAAGACCGGAAGCTCGCTCGCGAGTTCCCGGCCCGCGACCGTTATCGTGAGGAGGGCGGCGAGCCAGCCCGCCATCCAGAATGCGGCGCGTGTGATGGACCGGTCCACGGCACCTTCCCTCAAACAGGCGGCGGAAACTATCGGCGCAAGCATGGCCTCGCAACCGCCGGTCGGCCGCCGGCTGGGTTGCGGGGAGCCGCTTTCTGCCGCCGAGGAAACGTGCTAGACGCCTGCTGGATCATTATGAGTTTGGGCTGAATTGGCCCAAACTCATAAACGTGATCGATTCTATAGGGTAGAGCATGATGTACCCTGAAAGCCGCTTCACACTTTTCGGCATCATGCTCTAGAGCAACCTCACGGGATAATCCGAACATGATGAAACGCATTGCCGCGACGGCGCTCGTCGCCGGCCTCTTTTGCACGCCTGCCTTCGCCGAGAAGGTGGATATGTCGACCATCACCTGCGCCCAGCTGATGGCGGCCTCACAGGAGGATATCGGGACGATGCTGGTCTGGATGCACGGCTACCTGGGGGGCCAGAGCGAGGACACGATGCTCGATCTGAAGGAGTTCGAGCAGGGCGCCAAGGACATCGGCGAGTACTGCGCCAAGAACCCCGAGACGAGCCTTCTGAACGCCGTACAGGAAACGATGGGCGAGGACGAATAGCGGATTTCCGGGATTTTTTACCCCTACCCGGGCTTGACGCCGGCACGAGCCTTCGCCATGGTGCGCGCCATGGCGAAGGCCTCCACGATACCGGCCGTTCATAACTCCGGCTGCATTATTACCGGCTAGCAACGCGCGGCTGGCGGCGGTAACGCACATCTCACACCGAAAATGAGAGCGATCCCCGGGCCAGCGGCTCCGAAGGATCATTGGCGATGGCTCTCAGGCTCCACAACACGCTGACGCGGCAGAAGGAAGAGTTCCGTCCGCTCGATCCTTCCAACGTCCGCATGTATGTCTGCGGGCCGACGGTCTACGACTTCGCTCATATCGGCAACGCGCGCCCCGTCATCGTCTTCGACGTGCTCTACCGGCTGCTCCGGCATCTCTACGGCGCCGAGAACGTCACCTACGTCCGCAACATCACGGACGTCGATGACAAGATCAACGCACGCGCCGCTCGCGACTTTCCCGACCTGCCGCTGAACGAAGCGATCCGGAAAGTGACCGAGACGACGAACGCGCAGTTCCAGGCGGACGTGAAGGCGCTCGGCTGCCTCGAGCCGACGGGGCAGCCCCGCGCCACCGAGCACATCGAGGAGATGAAGGTGCTCATCGAGCGTCTGGTGGCGAAGGGCGTCGCCTATGTGGCGGACGGCCATGTGCTCTTCTCGCCCTCGGCCATGAACACGCTGCAGGGGCCGCGCTACGGCGCGCTCTCGCGGCGCTCGCTCGACGAGATGCTGGCGGGCGCCCGCGTGGACGTCGCCTCCTACAAGCGCGACGAGATGGACTTCGTGCTCTGGAAGCCGTCGAAGGAGGGCGAGCCCGGCTGGCCCTCGCCCGCCGGCATCGAGGGGCAGGGGAGGCCGGGGTGGCACATCGAATGCTCCGCCATGGCCTGGAAGCATCTGGGCGAGGTGTTCGACATCCACGCCGGCGGCATCGACCTCGTCTTCCCGCATCACGAGAACGAGATCGCCCAGAGCTGCTCGGCGCTCGGCCACGACCGCATGGCGAATGTCTGGATGCACAACGGCTTCCTGCAGGTCGAAGGCAGGAAGATGGCGAAAAGCGAGGGCAACTTCGTCACCATCAACGAGCTGCTGAACACCGACAAGTTTGGGGGACGGAAGTGGCCCGGTGAGGTGCTGCGGCTAGCGATGCTGATGACGCACTACCGCGAGCCGATTGATTTCAGTGTGAGGCGGTTGGAAGAGGCGGAGAGAACGCTTCTTCGCTTCTTCAGAAAGATCAAAGCGTTTGATTTGGCGATGCAAGCCGATCACGTTGCGTCGGCGCCGCCCAGTGAAAACGAAGCCAGGCCCGAAATCGTTGAGGCCCTCGCCGATGATCTCAACATAGGCTCCGCCATTTTAGGGCTACATGATCTGAGGCTTGATGCTGAAGTAGATGCTTCGCTCCGGTTGCTAGGTATAGATTGGCGTTCCTACCTTCGCGCCGTGAGAGCGGAATCTCACAATGCTATTGCGACGGTTGCCATCAAGGAGCACGTCGAACAACGCCTCATCTTCATTCGCGAGAAGAACTGGGCTGAGGCTGACCGTATCCGCGATGAGCTTCTGGAGCAGGGAATTCAACTCAAAGACGGCAAGGATCCGGCTACCGGCGAACGGGTGACCACCTGGGAGGTGAAGCGGTGACCACGCAGCTTTGCTTTCCTCAGAACCCCACCCCTGCCCCTCCCCCCGAGGGGGAGGGGTGCATGTGTCTGACCTCTTCGCCTAAAGCGGACCTGTTCCAGAGTTCACCTTCTGCACACCTCCCCCTTGGGGGGAGGTCGGACGGCGCGGCAGCGCCGGCCGGGTGGGGTTTCCCCATGGCGGAGGGCGAGTCATGGGCGTGAGTCACGTCGCGCCCGAAGCGCGAAGACGCGCGCAGGAACTGCGCCGCTCGCACACCCCGCCTGAGCGGAGGCTCTGGACCGCGCTTCGATTGCTCAAGGCGTCAGGGTTCCATTTTCGCAGACAGGCGCCGATAGGACCTTACGTCGTGGACTTCGTATGTCTCTCCGCGAGACTTGTCGTCGAGTCGGATGGACTCTCGCATGCGACGGCGGAAGCCGCCGCCCACGATGGCCGCCGCGATGCGTTCCTGCGCCGTGAAGGTTTCCGGTTGCTTCGGGTAAGTCACGGCGAGGTGCTCGCAAATCCGGAGGGAGTGGTTGAGACCGTTCTGAGGGAGTTGGGCCATGCTCGTTGAAATCCCCACCCCTGCCCCTCCCCCCGAGGGGGAGGGGTGCACTGATCCCACTCTCTTGCGCGAGTTGGAAACGTTGGAGAATGGCGGTTCTGCACACCTCCCCCTTGGGGGGAGGTCGGATGGCGCGGCAGCGTCGGCCGGGTGGGGTCTCCCCGGCACGGAGGCGTGCCATGCGTGAACGCCTCTATCTCTTCGACACGACGCTGCGCGATGGGGCGCAGACGCCGGGCATCGACTTCTCGCTCGAGGAGAAGGGCCTGATCGCCGGCATGCTCGACCGGCTCGGCATCGACTATGTCGAGGGCGGCTATCCCGGCGCCAACCCCACCGACACGGCCTTCTTCGAGCAGCGACCACCGCTCAAAGGCCGCTTCACGGCGTTCGGCATGACGAAGCGCGCCGGCCGCTCCGCCGACAACGACCCAGGGCTGCGCACGCTGCTCGACGCGCGGTCGGACGCCATATGCTTCGTGGCCAAGAGCTGGGACTACCACGTGCGGGTGGCGCTCGGGTGCACCAACGAGGAGAACCTCGAGAGCATCTCCTCCTCCGTCGAGGCCGCGCGCAAGGCCGGCAAGGAGGCGCTCGTCGACTGCGAGCACTTCTTCGACGGCTACAAGGCCAACCCCGATTATGCGCTCGCCTGCGCCAGGGCGGCCTATGAGTCGGGCGCCCGCTGGGTGGTGCTCTGCGACACCAACGGCGGCACGCAGCCGGACGAGGTGGAGGCGATTGTAAAGGAGGTGGCGAGGACCGTTCCGGGCAGCCACCTCGGCATCCATGCCCACAACGACACCGAGCAGGCGGTGGCCAATTCGCTGGCCGCCGTCAGGGCCGGCGCGCGCCAGATCCAGGGCACGCTCAACGGCATCGGCGAGCGCTGCGGCAACGCCAATCTCGTCTCGATCATCCCGACGCTCATGCTGAAGGAGCCTTATCGCAGCCGCTTCGAGACGGGCGTGAGCGAGGAGGGCCTGAAGTCGCTGACGCATCTCTCGCGGAGCTTCTGGGAGATGCTGAACCGGGCGCCCTTCCGCCAGGCGCCCTATGTGGGCGAGAGCGCCTTTGCCACCAAGGCCGGCATCCATGCCTCCGCCATCCTCAAGGAGCCCGAGACCTACGAGCACGTGACGCCGGAAAGCGTGGGCAACCGCCGCCGGCTCCTGGTCTCCGACCAGGCCGGGAAG
>JBFXDI010000078.1:0-19024 GCA_050181295.1 Parvibaculaceae bacterium
GCCTCAAGGTGGTGACGCCGAGCATCCCAGCCGACGCCAAGGCGCTGCTCAAGACGGCGATCCGGGACGACAATCCCGTGGTATTCCTGCAGGCGGCCGGGCGCGGCGGCGAAAGCGGCGAGGTTCCGGACGGCGAAGCGCTGCTGCCGCTCGGTGAGGCGGCGTTGCGTCGGGAAGGCAGCGACGTCACCGTCGTCGCCTTCGGCAACATGGCGCGCAACGCGCTCAAGGCGGCGGAAGCCTGCGCCTCGGACGGCGTGTCGGTGGAGGTTGTCGATCCCCGAACGCTGGTGCCGCTCGATGTCGAGACGATCCTCGCCTCGGTCAGGAAGACGGGCCGGCTGGTCGTCGTGGACGAGGCACGCGACGCCTGCAGCGCCGCATCCCAGATCGCCGCCATCGCCGCCGACCAGGCCTTCGGCGACCTCAGGGCGCCGATCCGGCGTGTCACCGTGGACAACGTCGCCATGCCTTACTCACCACCCCTCGAGCAGGCCGTGCTTCCGAGCGTGGAGCGGATCATGGACGCGATCCGGTCGGTCACAGAATACAAAGGCAAGAAGCAATGAACGTGACCCTCAAGCTCCCGCGGCTCAGCATGAACATGGTGCAGGCGACGATCACCATGTGGCACAAGCAGGTGGGCGACGCGATCACGGAGGGCGAGGTGCTCTACGACGTCGAGACGGAGAAGGTCACGAGCGAGGTGCCGAGCCCCGCGACGGGCGTGCTCGTGGAAATCCTGGCCGAGAGCGGGAGCGAGCTCGAGGTCGGGGATCCGGTCTGCAAGGTCTCGATATAGAGCGGACCTTTTACACCCGCCCCACCCAGTCACCGGCGGAGACGAGATCCGCCACCTGCTTGCGCAGGATGCGGCTCACCTCCTGCGAGGCCCGCGTGTGCGGGCGCTGCCTCGAGCTTGCCAGCATGAGGTCGCGCGAGAGCGAAGGTTTTCCGATCCTCGCGGCAGAAAGCCTGCCGCCCTCCAGTTCCTGCTGCACGGCCGAGATCGGCAGGATCGTGTAGCCCGTGCCGTGGGCCACGAGCCCTTTCATCGTGCTCAGGGCATCGACTTCGATGTCGACCCTGAGCTGCACGCCGGCCTTGGCGCAGGTCTTCTCAAGGAGGAGCCGGAGACCGTGCGGCCGGCCCGGCAGGACCAGCGGCAGGGCGGCCGCCGTGGCGAGCGGCACGGATTCGTCCGCGAGCACGGGATCCCCCGGCGCCCCGATCAGATACATGTCCTCGCTCAGGAGCTTGTCCGCAAGCAGGGTCGAGGCGGCGGGAGAGTTGCAGTAGAGGATCGCGAGATCGAGGCGGCCGCTGAGCAACCATTCGCCGATGTGACCGCTGAATCCCTCCATCACGCGCACCTGGAGACCGGGCCGCTCGCGACGCACGCGGTTGAGCAGCGGCGTCAGAAGAAGCTGGCTGATGGAAGGCAACACGCCCAGCGATACCGTGCCGCAGCAATCGTTCATGGCCTTTGTGTCGGCAAGCAGCGAGTCGGCGTCCTGGAGGAGCTTCCGCGCACGGCCCAGGAACTGCTCGCCGGCGTCCGTGAGCTGCACGCCGCGGCCGGTGCGATGCAGAAGATCGATTCCCAGCTCCTCTTCCAGGTCCCGGATCTGCCGGCTAAGCGCCGATTGCGCGATGGCCAGCCGGCCGCCCGCACGCGTAAAACTCTGACAATCGGCGACCTCGACGAAATACGTGAGACGGCGGAGGTCCATCTTAGCGGACGCCGTGCTGACCATCGGCCTCGGCCCTCTTCTGAAGGATTTGCAGGTAGCGCTCGCGGTTCTCCGCGAACCGTTCGGTGGGGGCTGAAAGCCCGATCGCGCAGGTGTCGCCCGAGCCTGCTAGGGGAACCGCGAGACAGCAGAGCCCCTGGGAGAATTCCTGGTTGTCGACAGCGTAGCGCTGGCGCCGGATAGTCTCGAACTCCTCGAGCAGCCGCTTGCGAGACGTGATGGTGTCGGGAGTGCGGGCGACGAGTTTCTCCCGCTTCAAGAACTCCTCCGCGAGCGTCACGCCCCCAAGCGCCAGGAGCAGTTTGCCCGACGCGCGCGAGTGGGGGTGCTCGCTGTATCCGAGCGGCGGCTCGCCGGCGTGAACGGGTGCGTAGCCCTTCGCGGAGGCAAGGGTCACGATCTGTCCGTCCAGCCAACCGGACGCATAAGCCGTCTCGCCGGTCTCCGAGGCGAGCGCCCGCACGAGGGGCGCCAGATGCTCGGTCGGCGCAAGCTGTCGTCGGAAGCCGTCCGCCACGAGCCCTGCCGCCAGTCCCAGCAAGTAGCGGTTGTCCACGCTCTTGCGGATGATGCCAGTGCTCAGAAGGGTGTGCAGCATGTGGTAGATGACCTGCCGGGGCAGCTTCAGCCGCTCGCGAATATCCGCCGCCCGGAGCCCGTTGGGGCTGCGCGCCACCTCCAAGAGAATGCTGATCGAGCGCGCAGCCGACTGGATGCGGGGGCGCGGCGGCTCGACGGCCTTCTCGAGCCCATCAGATTGCGCGTGCGGCAGGGAACTGGGTTGCATGCCTTGCCCTCGATTCGGAGGCGCCACTCTAGTTCAAGCGTGTATCATATATTGATATAACTGTAATATTTTGACAGCTATTTTGCCGCTCTGCAATCTCCTCCTTCAGTGGCGATTGAACCCCTGTCCCAGGGCAAGGCCATTTTTGAGCTGGAGGTTGGCTTCCCATGACACGACGGCTGCAGGGGAAACGCGCCCTGATCTATGGCGGGGGCACCGGCATCGGCTTCGGCATCGCGCAGGCCATGGCGCATGAAGGGGCGAGCGTCTTCCTCTCAAGCCGCAGGCGCCACGTGCTCGAAAAAGCGACGGAGAGGCTCTCCCAGATCACGCGCGCCGGCTTCGAGACCGGCGATGCGACGATCGTCGATGACGTCAAACGCGTGACGTCTGCCGCAAGCGCCTTCATGCACGGCATCGACACGGTGGTCGTCAGTGCCGGCGCGGGCGGACGCACCACCATTTTCGACGCCGAGCCCGAGGAGTTCCAGCGCATCGTCGACCACACGCTGCGTCCGAGCTTCCTCGCCGTGCGCTACGGATGCGACGCCCTGCTCGACGCTGGGGCTGCCTCCGTCATCATCATCGCCTCGACCTTCGGGCTCGTCGGCGTCAAGGAGCGCGTCGCCTACTGCGCCGCCAAGGCCGGCGTCATCGGCATGGTGAAGGCGATGGCGCTCGACTTTGCGACGCGCGGCGTCAGGGTCAACGCCATCTGCCCCGGCTACGTGGTGACGCCGCTCACGATCGAGATGGCGCAGAAGGAGCCAGACCCGGAGGGAGTCCTGCGGCAGCGGAGCCTCATGCATCCCGTGGGCCGCGCAGGGAACCCGGACGAGATGGGCGGGCTCGCGGTATATCTTGCCTCGGACTCGGCCTCGTTCGTCACGGGCCAGGCCATCGCCATAGACGGCGGCTATTCCAGCCAATAGCAATCGGAGAGGGTTCTGATGTCGGATTTCGAGGGCCGCTGCCTGCTTCTGACGGGCGCCAGCGGCGGGATCGGGAAGGCCATTGCGGAGCTCTTTCACGAGAAGGGCGCGAGCCTCGTTCTCGCGGACCGCGACCAAGCGGCCGTCGAGGCGCTGGCGCGAAAGCTCGATCCCGGCGGGGAGCGGGTCGCGGCGATGGCGATGGACGCCGCGAGGCCCGAGGATGCCAGGCGGGCCGTCGAACTCGCAATGGAGCGGTTCGGCCGGCTCGACCATCTGATCCCGGGCGCTGCGATCTACGAGGAGCAGCCTTTCGCCGCCATGACGGACGAGCAGTGGCGGAGAACCATGGCGATCAATGTCGACGGCGTGTTCTATCTCTGCCGCGACGCCTTAGCGGTAATGAAGCCCGGCTCCTCCATGGTGCTCATCGCTTCCGATGCCGCCGACCAGGGCGCGACACCCGGCCATGCCCACTATGGAACCTCGAAGGGCGCCGTGATCGGCCTCATGCGTTCGCTCGCCCGCGAGCTCGCGCCGGACATCCGCGTCAACGCCATCTCACCCGGCACGATCAACACGCCCATGGTCGGAGACCTGCTCAAGACCTGGGGAGAGAGGCTCATGGCCGGCATTCCGATGCAGCGGCTTGGGAGCCCGCGCGAGGTGGCGGAGGTCGCCGCCTTCCTCTGCGGCGAGGGCGGCGCCTATATGACCGGCCAGGCGCTCCATCCGAACGGCGGCTCCTTCATCGGAGCGTGATGGCGCAGGCGCGCCGCCTCCGGCGCATCCCTGAAGCGTGGACGCTCGCGGGCGGCTCACCAGGGGATTCCGGCTTTCGCCGGAATGACGAAGGGAGGCCGCGACCGCCTTGATAGTCTCTCACCATTCCGCGGGCGGGGTCTGACGGCGGCGGGCGGGCGAGAAGAAGGGACGCTCGCAGACGCGCGCCTTCACCATGAGCTTGTGATAAGCGAGCTCGCGCATGGCGTAGATCTCGACCCAGAGGTCGTTCGCCTTCACGTCGTGGTATGGCCGCTCCAGCACCGCGATGGCGATGTTGCGCTTGGCCGACGGCGACCAGAGCGCCGACATGACCTGCCCCACCTCGCGTTTCTTCCCGTGATGGATCAGCGAATGGTCAGCCGCCACGTTGCCGTCGATGTCGAGGCCGACCAGCGCATAGCGGGAGGAGCCCTCCTGCTTCTCCTTCAGAAGCGTGCGGCGGCCGTTGAAGTGGCCCTTGCCAAAATCCATCATCCATTCGAGGCCGAGCTCGAAGGGACTGCGGCGGCGGTCTGCGCGGAGCGCCTGCTCGGAAGCGACGAAGTCGATGTTGGTGATGATGAAGCCCGCCTCGATGCGCGCCATGTTGAGCGCAGCCGAGCCAATGGGCCTGAGCCCGTAAGTCCGGCCCGCTTCCATGAGCCGGTCCCAGAGCTCCAGCGCCTGCTCCGGCCTGGTCCAGAGCTCGTAGCCGAGATCGCCCGTGAAGCCGGTGCGCGAGACGGTGAGAGTTCCCGATCCCAGCGGGAAGTCCGCCATGGCGAAGGGCTTCAAGCGCCCCGCCGCCTCGAAGCCGGCGCGCTTCAGCACCGCATAGGCGCAGGGACCCTGAAGCGACAGGGCCGCGACATCCTCCGTGATCTCGGAGACGCGCACGTCGAAGCCCAGGCATGAATCGAGAAGCCACGGCAGGTGCCGCTCCTGGCAGCAGAGACGGTACTCCGTGTCCGAGAAGCGCCAGAGCGTGCCGTCGTCCATGACCTTGCCGTCGTCGTCGCACCAGGCGGTGTAGTGAACGTGGCCGACTTTCAGCTTTGCGGCATCGCGAAGGGTCAGGCGGTTGCAGTAGGCTGCCGCGTCCGGACCGGAGATCGCGTATTTCACCATCGGGCAGAGGTCGTAGAGGCTCGCCTGGTTGCGGATGGCGGTGTATTCGGCGGTGACGTCCTCGTAGGAGTTGGAGGTCGTGTAGCCGCCCCAGGGCACCCAGTCGTTGAGGCGGTTGGCCTCCGAGGTCCGCGCGTGGAAAGGCGTTTTCAGAAGCGGCGTGCGGAAGTGCAGCCGCGGGTCGGCGGGCGCGAACCGGAGCGAGCCTGCGCGCATGTCGTTCATCGCCCAACCTCCGCGATGATGCGCTCGGCGGCGTTGAAGCCCGGCGCGCCCGAGACGCCGCCGCCCGGATGGCTGCCGGCGCCGGCGAGGAAGAGGCCGGGAAGCGGCGTGCCGTAGCGATGGGCACCGGCGACGGGGCGCAACATGAAGAGCTGGTCGACGCCGAGCTCGCCGTGATGCCAGTGGCCACCGACGAGGCCATAGCGTGCCTCGAGGTCGGGTGGGGCGAGAAGTTCGGACGCCACGACCAGCCTGCGGATGCCGGGTGCGTAGGCCTCGAGAGTGTCGAGGCAGAGATCGATGTAGCGCGCCCGCGCCTCCTCGCTCCATCCGCCTTTGAGTTCGTGGGGCGCATATTGCACGATGGCGGAGAGCACATGCCTGCCCGGGGGGGCGAGCGCCGGATCGGCAAGGCTCGGGGTCACGATCTCCATCACCGGCTCGGGCGAGGCCTCGGCATACTTCGCCGGATTGAAGGCGTTCTCCACCGCATCGACCGAGGGCGCGATGACGAGCCGGCCGGCGGCGAGCGTCTTGTCGAGGCCGCGGAATTCAGGGAGCCCATCGAGCGCCAGATGCAGCTTCGCCGCGTTGCCGCGCATGCGGACGTTCGAGAGCTGGCGGACGAAGCCGGTGTCCAGATGACGGGGGCCCAGAAGCTCGATCAGCGTGGTGCGGGGATTGGCGGCCGAGACAACGACGGGCGCGGAGAGGTGCTCGCCGGTCGCAAGCGTGACGCCGGTCGCGCGGTCGTCCTCGACCGTGATCGAGAGCGCGCGGACTCCTAAGCGGATCTCCGCACCCTGCGCGCGGGCGGCGGCCGCCAGCGCGTCGCTCACCGCACCCATGCCGCCCACCGGCAGGGCCTGCGCGCCCGGTGCGCCGCCGACCTCGCCCGAGAGCCGGTAGTAGAGCGTCATGAGCGAATTGGGCGAGCGGGGGCCGAGATGGGTGCCGAGCACGGCGTCGAAGGCGACGAGGCCTTTGAGCCGGTCGTCCGTCAGGTCCTCCTCCAGCACGTCGGCGACGTTGATGAGGACGAGGCGCAGGAACTCGCGCATGTCGTCCTTGCCGAGGCGGCGGATGGCGAGGCCGAGCTTGCCGAGGGTGGAGAGATCCTTCCAGTCGCCGGCGCCGAGACGGGGCGGCAGATCGGTCTTGGCGGCCCCCAGCACCGCGGCATAGCGCAGGAGCTTCTTGCGGAGCGCGCTCCATGCGGCGCGATCTCCATCGCTGACGTCGCCAGAGAGCCGCTCGCCGAAAGCGCCTTCGAGCACGAGGTGCCGGCCGCCCCTGTCGAGCGCCACGCTCGGTACGTTCCTCGCGGCGAGCTTCAGCCCGTGGCGCTCAAGCTCCAGCGACTTCGCGACGCGCGGATCGAGCATGTTGAGGAGATGCGCCACATGGCTGACGCGGAATCCGGCTGAGAACTCGACCGTGCGGGCCGCGCCGCCGACCTCATCGCCCGCCTCCAGCACCACGACCTTGCGGCCGGCCTTGGCGAGGCGGGAAGCGCAGACGAGGCCGTTGTGGCCGGCGCCGATGACGATGGCATCAAAGGAGGTGCCGCGGCTCCTAAGTCCGCTGAGAGAAGCGGAAGTATCCGCCACCCCCACCCTGCCCTCTCCCTTCAAGGGGGAGGGAGACTTCTCCTTAAAGGACGGCATAGGCTTCGCTCATGGGTGCGGGCTGCTTCAGGTCGCGCAGGATCTCGGCCGCGGCGTTGCGGCCCGGCGCGCCCATGACGCCGCCGCCCGGATGGGTGGAGGAGCCGCACATGTAAAGGCCCTGCACGGGCGAGCGATATTGCGCGTAGCCAGGCACCGGCCGGTTGAAGAGGAGCTGGTCGAAGGTGAGCTCGCCCTGGAAGATGTTGCCTTCCGTCATGCCGGTCTGCTCCTCGATCTCCTTCGGCGTGCGGACCTCCATGTGCAGGATCAGATCGCGGAAGTTCGGCGAATAATCCGAGATCTGGTCGATGACGGATTTCGCGAAGCCGTCGCGGTCGGCGGGCGTCCACTCCTGCCCATGCACCTTCGGCGGACAGTACTGCACGAAGCAGCTCATGAAATGCTTGCCCGGCGGCGTCATGGTCGGGTCGAGCAGGGTCGGGATCATCATGTCGAGGAAGGGATCGCGCGACCAGGTGCCGGCCTTCCAGTCGTCATAGGCCTTCTCCATGCGCTCGATCGTGTCGGTGAAGTGGAGGTCGCCGCGATAGCAGGGGCTGTCGTCGGGAAGGGCGGGAAACTTCGGCACGCCGTCGAGCGCGATGTTCACCTTGCCGGAGGAGCCGCGGATCTTGAAGTTCTTCACGCGTTTCAGGAACGGCCCGGGCAGCTCCTTCTCGTCGGTGAGCTTCAGGAACGTGCGCTTGACGTCGGCGCTCGACACGACGAGGCGGCCGTAGATCTCCTCGCCGCCCTCCAGCACCACGCCCGCGGCGCGGCCGTTCCTCACCACGATGCGCTCGACGCCCTTGCCCTTCCGGATCTCGCCGCCCGAAGCCTCGAACGACTGCGCGAGCGTGCGCGACACGGCGCCCATGCCGCCCCGCGCATAGCCCCAGGCGCCGACATTGCCGTCGACCTCGCCCATGTAGTGATGCAGCAGCACATAGGCCGAGCCCGGCGACATGGGGCCGAGCGCCGTGCCGATGATCCCTGAGACCGCGAGATAGGCTTTGACCACCGGCGTCTCGAAATACTCGTCGAGGAACTCCGAGACGCTCATGGTCCAGAAGCGGACGGTCTCCGACATCTCGCGCTCGCCGAGGTTCCAGAAGTGGCGGCCCATGAAGAGCAGTTCCTGGATGTCGCGCGGACGGAAGGACGCAGGATCGGGCGCGGTGCGCATGAGCATCGGCCGGATGAAGCGGCACTGGCGGAGCACGTCGCGCGAGTAGCGGTCGTAGGCCTCGGCATCGCGCTTGGAAAAACGGGCGATCTCGCGCCGGTTGGATTCGTGGTTGCGGTAGCTCGCGAGATAGCCGCCGTCCTGGGTCAGCACCGCGCCACCCTCGTAGGGGATGACCTGCAGCCCGTGGCGCGGCAGCTCGAGGTCGCGCATGATCTCGGGGCGCAAGAGGCTCAGGACGTAGGAGCAGTTGGAATAGAGAAAGCCCGGATAGAGCTCGCGGCTGGTGGTGGCGCCGCCCACCCAGTCATTCTTCTCGACAATGGTGACATCGAGGCCGGCGCGGGCGAGATAGCAGGCGGCGACGAGGCCGTTGTGCCCCGCCCCGATGATGATGGCATCCCGCTGCTTCATGGACGCTGCTCTCCCTCACCCCGACACTCATCCGTCATACCAGCGCACGCTGGTATCCCCTGAAGCCTCTCAGCCTGCCGCATAACCCAAGGGGATGCCAGCTTTCGCTGGCATGACTATACTAAGACGTGACTACTCCGCGGCGCTGAGGAAGCGGTTGGGCTCCTGCTCGGCAAGCGTCAGATCGACGGCCTGCTCGAAGGCCTTGAGCGTGTCGGCGCGGCAGGCCTCGTCATGCGCCTCGCACATGAACCAGGGCTCGCGCGAGTCGGGCTCGCAGATGACGCCGAGATCGTGCAGAAGCTGCGCCATGGCATCGTAGAAGCGGTAGTCGGAGCGCTTCCAGGCGCGGTAGTCGCGCGGCGCCTCGGGCGCGAAGAAGAGACCGAACATGGAGGAGTGCCCGGAGAAGGAATGTACGATGCCCCGCGCGTCCAGAATCTGCCGCATGCCGTCCTTCAGCCGCTCGCCATAGGCGGCAAGCTTCTCAAGAGCGGGCGTCTCGTCGAGGATCTCGAGCGTCTTCTCGGCGGCGGCGATCGAGACGGAATGGGCGGTGTAGGTGCCGCCATGGGCAACGCCCTTGCCGTATTTGCGCATCACCTCCTCGCGCCCGCCGATGGCCGAGATCGGATAGCCGTTGCCCATGGCCTTGGCGAAGGTCGAGATGTCGGGCGTGATGCCGTAGAGCTGCTGCGTGCCGCCCTTGGCGACCCGGAAGCCGGTCTTCACCTCGTCGACGATGAGGAGCACGCCGTAGCGGGTGCAGAGGTCGCGCGCGGTCTTGACGAACTCGGGCGTCGCCGAGATGCCGCAGCAGTTGCCCATGATGGGCTCGATCAGCATGGCGGCGATGCGGTCGTGGTTCGCCTTCAGCACCGATTCCAGCCGGTCGATGTCGTTCATGGGCGTCAGGAACAGGAGCTGCTGGAGCACCTTCGGAACACCCTCGCCATAGGGGACCGCGGCCGGCTCCGATCCCGAGGCCGGGTTCCAGTTGGCCATGTCCGCCATCCACATGGCCGCGTCGGACAGGCCGTGATAGCTGCCCTCGATCAGCACATAGGCGTCCTTGCCGGTGTAGGCGCGCGCCAGCCGGAGCGCCGCCATGACGGCCTCGGTGCCGGAGTTGGAAAAGCGCACGAGCTCGACGGAGGCCACCATCCTCGCCATGCGGTCGGCGACCTTGTACTCCCGCTCGGTCGAGAGCGCGAAGACGCCGCCCACCTCCATGCCGGCGCGCGCCGCGGCATCCACACGCTCGTCCGCATAGCCGAGAATCGCCGGGCCGTAGCCTAGGCGGTAGTCGACATAGGAATTGCCGTCCATATCCCAGATGCGGCCGCCCTTGCCCCGCGCGACGTAGAGCGTGCGGTCATCACCCCAGTAGCGGAAGTTCGACGCCACCCCGAGCGGCAGGCGCGAGTTTGCCTTGCGGAAATGGGCATTCGACTTGGCGAGTGACCGGGATGGCATAAAATTACCCCTTTGTTTTCAAACTCTTGCGGATGCGGCTGCCGGTTAACCCCAGCAACCTCAGATATTGAATGAGTATTCAATCAATGGACTATCTGGTTTTGATTGAATGGTCAATCAGAATCTGGTTTACATGCCCTACGGCGGGCTGAGGGTGACGCCCAGGAGATCTTCGGACGTATGCACGGACAGGAAGGCGAACTCTACAGCGGCAGTCTCATCTCGATGCTGGAACTCGTCTGGGGCGAAGGCTGGCTCTCGCCCGGCGGTCCGCGCGAGGTGGACCGGCTCATCAAGAGCGTCGAGGTCGCCGGCAAGGAAGTGCTCGACATCGGCTGTGGCGCCGGCGGCGTCGACATCTATCTCGTGGAGCGCCTCAACGCCGGCAACATCACGGCCATCGATGTCGAGGACACGGTTCTCGCCACCGCGCGCCAGCGGGCGGCGGAACGCGGTGTTCTCAACCGCATCGACTTCGTGAAGGTGAAGCCCGGCCCCCTGCCCTTCCCCAACGCCTGCTTCGGCATCGTCTTCAGCAAGGATTCGATCGTCCACATCCCCGACAAGCATGCGCTCATGCAGGAGGCGTTCCGGGTGCTCAAGCCCGGCGGCTGGTTCGTCGCGTCCGACTGGCTGATCGGGCACGAGGGCACGCCGTCGCCCGAGATGGCCGCCTACATCAAGTCGGAAGGCCTCGACTTCGGCATGGCCTCGCCCGCACGCTACCGCGACGCCATGGAGAAGGCCGGGTTCGAGGACATCTTCTTCGTCAACCGCAACGACTGGTACAGGAAGGCCGCAAGGCGCGAGCTCAAGACCATGAAGGGCCCGCTCTTCGAGAAGGCGGTCAAGAAGCTCGGCAAGGAATTCGTCGACCACAATATCGACATCTGGGAAAAGATGCTGGTGGTACTGGAGTCGGGCGAGCACTGCCCGCACCACCTCAGAGGACGCAAACCCCAATGACCGATCCCGCCGACGGCGCCGATCCGAAGGTCGTGCCGCATCCCGCCTCGGGCTCCCGCAAGGCCTCCAAGGAGGCACGGCGCGAGCAGCTCATCGAGGCGACCATCGACACGCTCGCCTCCAAGGGCTACGCCGCCATGACGCTCGCCGACGTGGCGAAGGCCGCGGGCCTTTCCGGCGGCATCGTCAACTTCCACTTCGAGACCAAGGACAAGCTCCTGGTCGAGACGCTGCGCTACCTCGCGCTCGAATACCGGACCAACTGGCGCTCGGCGATCGCCATGGCCGGCCCTTCTGCTGCGGAACGGCTGGAAGCGCTGCTCTCGGCCGACTTCAACGAGGTGGTCTGCACGCCCCGCACGCTCGCCGCCTGGTGCGCCTTCTGGGCCGAAGCCCAGAGCCGGCCCACCTATCGAGAGCATTGCAGCGCCAATGACGACGAGTACCAGCAGGTCATCATCGACCTCGTCTCCGAGCTCGTGGCGGAAGGTGGCTACACGTTCGCTCCAGCGCCGATCGCGCGCTCGCTCGAGGCCATGATGGAAGGTCTCTGGCTCGACCTCATGACGACCCAGTCACCCTTCAGCCGGCAGGAGGCCCTCGACACGGTGTTCGCGGCCCTCGCGGCCCTCTTCCCGAAGCATTTCACCACCGGCGGCGCCTTGGTTGCGCAAGCATGACATACCGGAGCATGCGGCCATGAACGACGCGGGCTTCACGCCGGCAACAACCGACCTCGAATGGCGAGAGCGCGCGCGGCGCTTCGTGGAGGAGGAGCTGATCTCCTGGGAGGTCGAGGCGGAGATGAACGGCGGCATGCTGCCTGAGGGCGTCGCCGAACGACATGAGAAGCTCGCGGTCGCGATGGGGCTGCCGCGCATGGACGCCCCTCAAGCGCACGGAGGCCTCGGGCTTCCAATCCTGACGCAGGTTCTGATCTATGAGCAGCTCGGCCGCGTGACCAACGCGCTCTCCTGGTGCTTCCAGGAGGCGCAGAGCTGGATGTTCGAGGCCTTCAATGCCGATCAGCTCGAGCGCTATGCCGGCCCCATGATGCGCGGCGAGGCGCATGTCTGCTACGCCATCACGGAAGCGGATGCCGGGTCGGATCCGGCCGCCATGACCGCGACCGCCGAGCGGCAGGGCGACCATTACGTCGTCAATGCCGAGAAATGGCACGTGACGAGCTACAATCTCGCGCAGCTCGTCATCGTGCAGGCGCGGCTCAAGGGCGGCGCGCATGACGGTGCGCACTGCCTCTTCTTCTGCCCCGTCGACACGCCGGGCCTGAGCGTCGTGCGCTCGCCGGCTTACGCCCATACCTACCACCATCACCACCCGATCCTGAGATTCGAGAACGCCCGGATCCCCGCAGCCGACCGTATCGGCGAGGAAGGCGACGGCATGGCCTTCACGCATGCATGGTTCCGCCGGGAGCGTCTGATGATCGCGGCGCGCTCGTGCGGCGCGGCCGAGCGCCTGATCGAGGAGGCGACCGCCTTCGCCAAGACCCGGATGGTCGGCGGTCAGCCGATCTCGGAGTTTCAGATGATCCAGGCCATGCTGGCCGACAGCGTGACGGAACTGCACGCGGCCCGGCTCATGACACGCGAGGCGGCGGAGGCGCACGATACGGGCGCCGACCTCAAGGCGCTGCACGCGCGTTGCTCGCTCGCGAAGCTATATGCCTCGGAAATGGCCTGGCGGGTGGCGGACCGGGCGGTGCAGATCTTCGGGGGGCGCGGCTACATGCGCGAGAACGTGGCCGAGCGCTTTCTGCGCGAGCTCAGGGTCGATCGCATCTGGGAGGGAACGAGCGAAATCCAGCGGCTGATCATCGCCCGGGCCCTGCTTAAACGCGGGCTGGAGGGCGTGATCGGCCGCTGAGACTTCAGAAACGGCGGAGGGCGTCCAGCCGCTCGTCCACCACCAAGGCCAAGTCCGTGCGGTCAACGCCGATATCACGGAGCTGCCGATCGGAAAGACCGCCGAGAGCGGAGATGGTAGAGTGCCGCAGGGAGTACCGTTCCGCCCAATCGAGGATGCGGTCGAGAGGTGCGAATGTCCGGAGCTTCCGGACCTTTCTGTCCGTGTCGTGCCGCGCCGAATTCGCGAACACCGTGCTAATATAGGTCATGGCGTTAACCTTTGAATAGGATTTGCGGTAACCCGCGATGGATTGACAGTTAGTTCCGCAGAAACCTAGGTTCAAACGATCAATTCTCTCCTCAGGAATGAGGATAATTTGAAGGTCCACAATGTCGCGCGCTATCCCCGGCTTTGGCTCGCTCAGAACCTTCGAGGCGGCCGGGCGGCTCTTGAGCTTCACCAAGGCCGCAAGCGAGATGGCGGTGACGCCAGCGGCCGTGAGCCACCAGATGCGAGAGCTTGAGGACCAGTTTGGCGTGCGCCTCTTCGAGCGCAACAGCCGCTCCATGCGGCTGACGGCCGAAGGCGAGATCCTGCATCTGGCCGTGAGCGAATCGGTGGACCTCTTGCGAAAGGCGATGCAGCGCCTGCGCCAGCCGGCGAGCCGACCCCGCCTGACCGTGACCGCCTCGCCCTCGATCACCTCGAAGTGGCTGGTGCCGAGGCTCGATCATTTTCTGCGCCAGGCGCCCGAAACCGACATCCGGATCGACGTCTCGAACGAGCCGCTCGATCTCGTGCGCGACGAGGTCGACATCGCGCTCCGCTTCGGCAACGGCCACTATCCGGGCCTGTGGGCCGAGCGGCTGTTCGAGGAAACGGTCTTTCCCGTCTGCAGCCCGAAGCTGCTCGAAGGCGCGCACCCGATCCGAAAGCCCGAAGACCTGCTGGAGCACACGCTCATCCACATCGAATGGAACGACCAGGGCGCCACATGGCCGAACTGGAAGATGTGGCTGATGGCGGCCGGAGTGCGGGACGCCGAGCCCGTGCGCGACCTGCATTTCACCCACACCGCGATCGCCGTGCAGGCGGCCATCGACGGCCAGGGCGTGGCGCTCGGGGAGTCAACGATCGTTTCCGACGACCTCGCCTCGGGAAGGCTCGTCCGCCCCTTCGACATGACGCTCAAGGCCCCGCCGCAGTTCGCCTACTATGTGGTGACGCCGCCCGATCCCGACCCCAAATCGCTCGTCGGGCGCTTCCGGGCCTGGCTGATCGAAGAGGCCGCCACGACCAGCGCCAGCTGGAAGGTTTCCGTCGGCAGGCGAGAGGGGTTGCACGCAACTGAAGTCCCAGCCTAGACTTTTTGCCAATGCCGGAGGGAGGGAAAGCCCGGCGCCAAACAGGGAGAACCGAGCATCATGCAGAGAATGAACCGCCGGACAGTCCTCAAGGCCGGGGCGGCGAGCCTCGCCATGCCTTACATCATCACGTCGGCCCGCGCCCAGGGCGGAACCGTGAACGTGTTCAACTGGACGGACTATATCGGCGAGACCACGCTCGACGATTTCAAGGCGGCGACCGGCATCGAGGCGACCTACGACACCTACGATTCGACCGAGAGCATGGAAGCGAAGATGCTCGCGGGCTCGACGGGCTACGACGTCGTGCTGCAGGCGGGCTCGACGCTGCAGCGTTTCATCGAGGCCGGCACCTACCAGAAACTCGACAAGTCGAAGCTTCCGAACTGGAAGAACCTCGATCCCGAGCTGCTCAAGATCGTTCAGGGCTGGGACGAGAACAACGACTACGGCGCCATCTATATGTGGGGCACGGTCGGGCTCACCTACAATCTCGACATGGTGAAGCAGCGCCTGCCGAACGCCGATCTCGCCTCGCTCGACATCCTGTTCAAGCCGGAGAACATCTCCAAGCTCGCCGACTGCGGCATCTCGATCCTCGACAGCCCCGGCGATGTGGTGCCGCTCGTGCTCGCCTATCTCGGCAAGCCTCGCCCGACGACCGACCCGAAGGACTATGAGGCGGTCGTCGAGGCCTTCAAGCCGATCCGGCAACACATCCGCACCTTCGACAACTCGAACTATCTGAACGCCATTCCCAACAAGGAACTGTGCGTCATCAACAACTGGTCGGGCGACTACGCGACCGCCAAGTCGCGTGCCGAGGAAGCGGGCATCGAGATCGATCTCGCCTACTACGTGCCGAAGACCGGATCGCCAGCCTGGTTCGACCTTTGGTGCATTCCCAAGGACGCGCCGCACGTCGACGCCGCCCATACCTTCATCAATTATCTGATGGAGCCCGAGGTGATCGGGAAGTGCACCAACTTCACGAACTACGCGCACGCCAACGTTCCGGGCAAAGAGTTCACGGACAAGGCCGTACTCGAGAATCCAGCGGTCTTCCCTGACGCGGAGATCCGGGCGCGGCTGTGGACCGAGAAGACGCTCTCCCAGGAGCTTGAGCGTGCCCGCACCGACGCCTGGAGCAGGATCAAGACCGGCTCGTGACGTGACGGCCATGGCCGAACATATCGATATGCGCCTCGTCCCGCCCGCGCGGGAAAGGTAGCATAAGCATCACGGCTCGCCCCCAGGGGCGGGCCTTTTTTCTTTCTAGCGTCGGGGGAGGACGCATGGACGCAAAGTCGACAATTGCTGCCCAACCGTGGCTCGAGGCGGGAGGGAAGCCCTTCATCCGCATCGAAAACGTCTCCAAGCGCTTCGGCGACTTCGTGGCCGTGGACAATGTGAGCCTCGACATCTTCAAGGGGGAGCTCTTCGCCCTCCTCGGCGGATCGGGCTGCGGCAAGACCACGCTGCTCCGCATGCTCGCGGGCTTCGAGACGCCCTCCGAGGGCCGGGTTTATATCGACGGGCAGGACATGACCGAGGTGCCGCCCTACGAACGGCCGGTCAACATGATGTTCCAGTCCTATGCACTTTTCCCGCATATGAGCGTCGAGCAGAATGTGGCCTACGGCCTCAAGCACGACGGCCTCACGAAAGTGCAGATGGCCGACCGCACCAAGGCCATGCTCGACCTCGTGCAGCTCTCGCAGTTCGCGGGCCGCAAGCCGCATCAGCTCTCGGGCGGCCAGCGGCAGCGCGTGGCGCTCGCCCGCGCGCTCGCCAAGACGCCGAAGGTGCTGCTGCTGGACGAGCCGCTCGGCGCGCTCGACAAGAAGCTCAGGGAGCAGACCCAGTTCGAGCTCATGAACATCCAGGACAAGATCGGCATCACCTTCATCGTGGTGACGCACGACCAGGAGGAGGCGATGACGCTCGCCTCCCGCATCGCCGTCATGGACCGGGGCGTCATCCGCCAGACCGGCACGCCGACCGATATCTACGAGTTCCCGAAATCGCGTTTCGTCGCCGACTTCATCGGCTCGATCAATCTTTTCGAGGGCCACGTGACATCGGCAGGCGGCGGCAAGGCGAAGGTCGCCTGCGAGCAGCTCGGCGGCGGCGAGATCACGGTCGATCACGCGATGCCCGTCAACAAGGACGCCAAGGTGTCGATCGCCGTGCGGCCGGAAAAGATCGGGATCGAGCGCCAGCCGCCGGAGGCGGGACTCAACGCGCTCCGCGGCAAGGTCACCGATCTCGGCTATTTCGGCAAGGACTCGCTCTATCGCGTGAAGCTTCCCTCGGGCGCCCTCATCCGCGTCAACCGCGTCAACGACCGCCGCGCCGGCGAGGGCGAGCGGGTCGCGGTATGGGAGGACGAGGTGTGGCTCTCCTTCGAGCCCTCGGCCGCCATCCTGCTCCAGGAGTAGGCCGATGACGGATCAAGCGCTTCCCACGCAGGCGGCCGACTTGGCGCGGCCCTCCGCCTTCCGGACCTGGCTCGATCGCAAGGCCTGGCGCGACGGGATCATCGGAATTCCCTATGTCTGGCTGCTCGTCTTCTTCCTCGCGCCCTTCTTCATCATCTTCGCCATCAGCCTCGGCAAGCCCCTCATCGCCCAGCCACCCGTGTCCTGGGAGGACGGCGCCTCGCTCGACAAGTTCGCCTATCTCTTCGAACGCAGCACCTACTGGCGGGGCTACCTCAACTCCGTCTGGTTCGCTCTCATCTCCACCTTCTTCTGCCTGCTGATCGGCTATCCCATGGCGCTCGGCATCGCGCGCGCGCAAGGCGCATGGCGCAGCATCCTGCTGCTGCTCGTCATCATGCCTTTCTGGACCTCGTTCCTGCTCAGGGTCTATGCGTGGATCGGGCTTCTCTCCAACAACAGCTGGTTCAACCGCTCGCTCACCTGGGTCGTGAACCATCTGTGGCCGTTCGGCCCCGACCTGCCATTCATCCCGATGATGAACTCGAACTTCGCCGTGGTGCTGGCGATCGTCTACTCGTATCTGCCGTTCATGGTGCTGCCGCTCTACGCCAATCTGGAAAAGCTCGATCCGACACTGAACGAGGCAGCTATGGACCTGGGCTCACGGCCCTTCCAGGTGTTCAGGGACGTGACGCTGCCGCTCTCCATTCCGGGCATCATCGCCGGCGGCCTCCTCGTTTTCATCCCCGCCACCGGCGAGCTCGTCATCCCCTCGATCATGGGACGCGCCGACAGTCCGATGATCGGGCGCGTCATCAACGACGAGTTCTTCCTCAACCGCGACTGGCCGATGGCCTCCGCGATCGCGGTGGCGCTGCTCCTGATGCTGGTCATCCCGATCATGATCTACAACCATATCCAGGCCAAGGAGACGGAGGCCGCGCGATGAAGCAACGCTCCGTCTTCCTCATCAGCATGCTGGCGTTCGGCTATGCCTTCTTCTACATCCCGATCGTCTCGATGATCTTCTTCTCCTTCAACAACTCCAGGCTCGCAACCGTCTGGGGCGGCTTCTCGACCCGCTGGTACGGACGCCTGTTCGAGAACGACCAGATTCTTAAAGCCGCCTGGCTCAGCCTGCAGATCGCCGCGCTCAGCGCCACGTTCGCGACCATCCTCGGCGCCATGGCGGGGATGGCGCTTGCCCGCTTCTCGCGCTTTCGCGGCCGCACGCTCTTTTCGGGGCTGGTGTCGGCGCCGCTCATCATGCCGGAGGTCATCACCGGCCTCTCGATGCTGCTCCTCTTCGTCTACATGCAGCAGTATCTCGGCTGGCCGCAGGGCCGCGGCATGACGACGATCACGATCGCGCACACGACCTTCGCGCTCTCCTACGTGGCGGTGATCGTGCACTCGCGCATCGTGTCGATGGATCAGTCGCTGGAGGAGGCGGCGATGGACCTCGGCTCCAAGCCCTTCCGGGTCCTCATCGACATCACGCTGCCGATCATCGCGCCGGCGCTGCTCGCGGGCTGGCTCCTCGCCTTCACGCTGTCGCTCGACGACGTGGTGATCGCGAACTTCACCAACGGTCCCGGCTCGACCACGCTGCCGCTCTATATCTGGGGCAAGGTGAAGCTCGGCGTGACGCCCGACATCAACGCGCTCGCGACTATCATGATCGTCACGGTCGGCTTCGGCGTCACCGTCGCCGGCATCCTCATGTACCGCGCGGAGAAGCAGAAGCAGCGGGATATCCAGGCGGCCATCGCGGCGAACAAGTGAGGGAAACGCGGCCTCCGCAAACCCCTTCCCCCACAAAAGGGGAGTTGGGGAGGGGATTGAAAGACAGCGCCGGCAATTCCAGAAGTTTGAACAATCCCCACCCGGCCCGTTCGGACCGACCTCCCCTTAACTAGGGGATTGTTGCAAAATGGGCTGGATGTGATTCAGTCGTCTTTGTTTGGAGGCGACTAGATGACAGGTCAGCTTGGTTTCGGGGACGGGTGGCTTTCGCCGAAGGTTGGGCAGAACGCGGTTCTGG
>JBFXDI010000079.1:0-19004 GCA_050181295.1 Parvibaculaceae bacterium
AAACTCCATAGCGATGGCAACCGCCGGCCGGGCGCCATGCGGCGGGCGATCAAAAACCAGCGCCAGCCGAGCAGCGGCACGATCGCAAGCGACAGGAGCACACAGGAGGCGAGCGTGGCCAGCGGCAGGCCAGCGAGCTCATGCCAGGCGACCTCGGCCGAGGACAGCCAGAGCGCTGCCGCGAGAAGGCCGATCGAGACGGTCACGCGCAGCAGGAAGCATGGGATGCAGCGCGGACGCGTCGCGACGGCGGTTTCACCCGATAGTGTGGCTTGCACGCTGTCTGCGAGCGACATGGGAGCCGCCCGATCCTCAGAAGACCAGGATGAAACGGACGGCGCCGTCCACGCCCGCGAAGCCGTCGCGGTCCACATGCACGCCACTCGTCAGGTTCAGCGTCCCGCCCGGGAAGGCGAACATGTTGACGCCAATGCCGAAGCGTCCCCTGATCTTGCCGTCCGAGGTCTCGAAGGGGCTCAGGATGCCCGGAAGATCGACGTCGTCGAGAATGTCGAAATAGCCGGTCGCCTGGATATAGGGAGTGAAGATCCCGATGGGCGTTCCAAGCTTCACGTCGGCCAGCGCCGTCAGGACCGTGAAGTCGGTGGATCCGACCTGCGATGTCCCGACGCCGCCGGACTTCTCCGTGTAGCCGTCGTTGCGCTGGTAGATGAGCCGCAGGCCGCCGCCATACTCGATGAAGCCGAACTCGCCATCCTGACGGCCCTTGATCTGGCCGTCGAGGAACAGCCGCACCGCGTCATAGTCGCCCTCGAAGAGTCCGTTGGAGCGCTCGGTCTTGTAGTTCAGCCATTCGGCGCCGCCGAGCAGGCTCAAATCGAAGATGGCGTTCAGCCGGATCAGGGCGCCGAGCGCGCCGCCGACTCCGATGTTCTTGAGTTCGCCGTTGTTGTAGTCGAGGTCGCCACCGCCGCCCTCGGCGAGGATCGCGGCGATGAGGACCGTCGAGGGTGAGATGTGGCGCGAAAGGACGGCGCTGCCGAAGACCGACGTGAAGTCGAAGTCGAGGCCGTTGGGCGAGCCTATGATGTGGCGCGCACCCGCGCCGAAGGCCAATCCCCACTCGCAGGGCTGGTTTTGGGCCTCGCCGGGCACGGGCTGCCGCCAGAGCGTGTTGAGGCAGGTGCCGGCGTCGAGCGCGGTCAGAAGCGTGGTATCGATGAGAGCCGAGGCCACCTGCTTGTCGATCTGCGGCTGCACCACGCCGGCCGAGCCCGGAACGTTGCGTGCCGAGGCGGGGGTGGCGGAGAGCCCGGCGAACAGGATAGCCAGCCAGACGAACGCCAGCAGCCGCCAAGCGCCAGCCACGCGACAGTTCGTCATGGTGTTCATTCGATGGACTCGTTCAGACCCCGCTCGCTCCATCCTATGGAGTCGGCTTCCCTGTGGGAAGTGACCTAAAAGCCACAACGGACGGGATTCACGGCGATCAGCACCGAGCGCCCGGAGCGCACCACGACTTTCCCGAGGCTTTCCAGAAGCGCCTGGTCAAGCTCGGGAAATCGCTGTCTTTCCATCTCGCCGATCGCGACATGAGTGACGCCGTGTCGTGCCACGATCCGGCAGGCCGTGGCGGTGTCCTTGGCCTGGAAGAACTCCCGCACCTCGCCCGAGCGGCCGGCCACCGCATCGAGGTTGCCGCGCCACAGCCATTCATGACCGAACCAGCCGAGAACCGTCGGGATGCCCGACATGGCCGAAAACCGAGCGGCGTTGGTATAGCTGTCGCCGTCCCCTTCGAGCAGCACGGCATGGCGGGAAGCGGGCAAGGCACGCAGATAGTCGAGGATGGGGCGGTCGTCCGGAAACCGCTGGCCGATGAAGTCCAGCCCGGCCAGCGTGAAGTTGTCCGTCCCGAGCTCTCTCAGGGTTCCGCCATGCACCTTGTCGACATAGGAGAGTGTTGCGAGCAGTGGCAGCGCCAGGGCGAAGCCTGCGGCCGGAGCCCAGCGGTTCCGCGCCTGGAGCAGCAGGCCGATCAGCAGCATGCCGGCCAGCATGGCCATGGGCTGCGCCTCGAAGGTGAGCTTGAACATGGTGTTCGCGCGCCGGTGGTCATCGCCATAGATGTCCTTGACGTAGCCGATCTCGGGGAGCGCGATCAGCAGGGCCGCGAAAAGCGCCAGCGCCGCGCCGCAGATCCAGGCCGGGCGGCGAAGGCGCGGGCGCAGGAGGCCCAGAACCAGTAGGATCGCGGGCAGGGCGACGTGGGCGTAGATCACCGCGAGCTGCCACAGCGGCGTGCGCTCGTCGGTCCAGCGGAGCTCGGAGGCGATCGGCCGGAAGTGGGCGAGGAACGGGGACGCCAGGAGGAGGGCGCTGCCCACGATGGCTACGCCCCAGGCCACGGTCGCGACCAGCGAACGCACATTTGGGCGCGGTCGCGCGAGCCAGGACGCAAGTCCCGTCAGCGCGAGGAGGAACCCGTAGGAGGCGGCGTCCCAGGCGTTGGTCATGGCGCAGAGCGCGAAGAGGAAGGCTAGCACCGCGGCGTCGCGGATGGAGAGGGGCTCGGCTGTTGGCCCCCAGGCGGCCGCGAGGTGCCGCATGAGCACCGAGACGATGAGGAAGGCGGCCGGCAGGTTGATCAGATGCGCGTGCAGGTCGGCCACGGCGAAGCCATAGGCCGGCATCTCCGTGAAGGCCTTGTTGCCGGTCGAAGGATCGAAGCCGATGAAGCGGGTCGAATCGGGGAAGAAGAAGTCCCGGTCGTAGGTCGTGAAGGACCACGGGCGCAGCGCGCCGTAGAGCACCGAATGGAAGTTGCCGCCGAGCGTGACGAGAAGGCCGGCGAAAGTCCCTGAAAGCGCCGCCACCCGCCGCCCGCCGCTCCGCAGCGTCGATTCGACGATGCCGTAGGCAAGCGTCCCGGTGAAGGCGAAGAGGGTGCCCACCATGAGGTTGTATCCGTGGTCGGAAGGCACGCCCGAGAGCCGGATCAGCCAGGCCACGGCCGCATGTCCGAAATAGTAGTAGTTGATGGGCTCGCCCGCCCACCATTGGTCGGTCGGCGGCATCGTGGCCGTGCGGAGCGCGGCATTGATGAAGCCGAAATCCATGAACTTCTCGAGCCCCTCGATGTCGGGGATGTCGGCGCGCAGGATCACGCCCAGGAAAAGGGTGGCGGCGAAGGCCGCTTCCCACTGCGCCATCCTGGGCCATGCGGGCAGCGGCATGGGGCGGTTCCAGAGAACGGCAGCCGAGCACAGCGCGAGCGCGCCGAGCCCGACCCAGACGCCGGTTCCGGAAAAGGAGGAAAGGCCGAGCACGCTCGTCAGCCAGGCGACATAGGTCGCGAGCAGCCAGCCCAGCGGCTTGGCGGCGAGATAGCTGCGGCCGTCCGCGCAGCGGAAGAGGGCGCAGGTGAGCGGCCAGGCGATCAGCCCGCAGGCGAGGACCGCGAGCCACCACAGGACCAGCGAGCCCAGGCTTGCCGCATCGATCATTCTGAGAGAGTCGCTCCCCGTGCCGCCCGCGTCAAACGGCAGAAATGCTCGATGTCGGCCACGCCTTCGCGGCAGAAGCGCAGGAGTCTCCGCAGATTGAGGGTGGAAGGCCCCTTGGCGCGTTCCCGGTGCTCGACCGGAAGCTCGATCGAGGCGATGTCGCGCCGCTGCAGCACGCGCGTCGCCAGGAGAACGGAGGGAATCCAGCAACCCTCGCGCATGAAGGGACGCGCCTCCCGCCAGACTTCTGTCCGCAGGAGCTTGTAGGGCGCGCCGGCGTCCCTGGGTGCCCGGCCGGCCCTGAGGCCGATCAGCAGCCGCATGAGCCGCGAGACGAGGCGGCGATGGGGCGGATCGCTCCTGGGCGTGCGGATGCCGAGGATCACGTCATACTTGCCGGTCATATCCCAGTGGCGGGCGAAGTCGGCGAGCGAGACCTGGCGGTCGGAATCGATGAGCAGCAGATGGCGGCCGCGCGCCTGTTCGATGCCGTTGGCGAGCGCCGCGCCATGGCCCTGGTTCGGCTGCCGGATCAGAACGATGCGGCTGTCGCCTGTGACGAACTCGCCCACCCTGGCAGCGGTCGCGTCGCGGCTGCCGTCATCCACCACGACGATCTCCAGATCGGGCACCACACGGCCGACGTCGCGCAGCACGTCCTCGAGCGCGCCGGCGATGTTCTCTTCCTCGTTGTAGGCCGGAACGATCACGCTGAGCGCGGTCATGGATTGGAAAAGCTCGATTTGCGGGATGAAGGGGGATCGAGACTTCCTGCCGGCCTCCCCGCCGGCGGTGCCTCGACTGTGGGAGCCCGTGTTGCTATCACAGTCGGAGACGCACGCACAATCTGCTCCTCCGGCACCCATGGAACGCATGCTGATCGCCGGCGCCGGCTTCAGCGGCGCGGCCCTCGCCAGATGCCTGGCGGATGCGGGGCTCTCCTGCCTGGTCGTGGACGAGCGCCCGCATGCGGGCGGCAACTGCCACACCTCCGAGGATGCCGAGACCGGCATCATGGTGCACCGCTACGGCCCGCACATCTTCCACACGGACGATGCCCGGATCTGGCAATTCATGGAGCGGTTCGGGGCCTGGATGCCGTATCGGCATGCCGTGCACGCGACCGTCGGGGGCCGCGTCTACGGGCTCCCCATCAACCTGCTCACGATCAACCAGTTCTTCGGCACGAGCCTGGCGCCGTCCGAGGCGCGTGCCTTCCTTGCCGGCAAATGCGTGCCCTGCGAGCGGCCCTCCAACTTCGAAGAGCAGGCGCTTGCGCTGGTGGGGCCTGAACTCTACGAGGCCTTCCTTCGCTCCTACACGGAGAAGCAGTGGGGCATGGAGGCGCGAGCACTTCCCGCCTCCCTCCTCAAGCGGCTGCCGCTGCGCTTCAACTACGACGGCAACTATTTCCACCACCGCCGCCAGGCCATGCCGCGCGACGGCTATACCGCCATCGTGACCACGATGCTCGACCATCCCTCGATCGAGACGCGGCTCGGGGTGAGGGCGGAGGAGGTGGAGGGCGCGTTTCAGCACAGGTTCTACTGCGGCGGCATCGACCGCTATTTCGGCTACCGGCTCGGGCCGCTCGGCTATCGCACCCTGCGCTTCGAGGAGATCAGAGGCGAGGGCGACGTGCTCGGCTGCCCGGTGATGAACTTTCCGGACCGGAACGTGCCCTGGACGCGGATGACGGAACACCGCCACCTTTCGCCGTGGCGTCCGCTCCGCGGCACGTCATCGATCGTCTGGCAGGAGTTCCCGGAAACGGCGCGCAGGGAGAGCGTGCTCTACTATCCGCTGCGGCTCGCCGGCGACGAGAGACTGCTCAGGGGCTATGTCGAGGAGGCGCGGGAAGCCCAAGGGGTCACTTTCCTCGGCCGGCTCGGCACCTACTCCTATATCGACATGGACGCGGCAGTGGGCCGGGCGATGGAGACGGCCGAGGCGGTGCTCTCGGCGCTTCGCGAGGGGGCTCCTCTGCGGCCCTTCTATCACGACCCCTTGTCCAAGGCCTGAAGCAGCAGGCGCTCGACCTTGGAGCGATCGAAGCAGGGGAGCTTGCGATAGATCTCGACCGGAGCATGATCGTAGACCGACCAGGGTTCCTGCGCTTGCGAGTCGTCGAAACGGATCCCCGCCACCCGGTAGCCGGGCACGACGCGGAAGGCGCGCTCGAAGCAGAGGTCGCCCGCGGCCAGATGGCGGTAGAAGGCGCTGCTCATCGGAAACCTGCCCGGAAGCCCGAGAATAGGCTGACGCATGCGCTGGCTCGGAATTATGAAAACGTCGGCCTCTTCGAGCTTCGCGGCGATGCCGCGGGCCTTATCGGCGCTGTCAGGAATCTCCATGCCGAGCAGCAGGAAGCGGAAATGCGCGTCGCGGTCGGGCCACACCGGGGTATCGCCTTCCTTGAGCGAGACGGGCACGGGCAGCCCGTCGTCCCACGGGGTCTCGTTCGCGACGGTGGTGCCGGCGGGAAGCTCCTGCCACATCCAGCGCGAGGCCAGCAGGCGGGTGTTGACAGAGGTATGGATCGAAACCATGCCCATGCCCCAGACGACTCCGCCGAGGCCGAGGAGGAGGGCGCCGACGCGGAAAGGCATCGTCGTGCCCGCGGCCAGTCCTCCGGCAAGAGCGCAGAGCGCCGGGAACGCCGGCAGGACGTAGCGAAGCGCCGGAATGGGACCGCTCAGCCAGTAGACAAGGTAGGCCAGAACCAAGAGGCCCGGAACAAGCGCGGCGATGTCGGCGGCGCGTGGCCGCAGAATCGCGCGCAGGAAGGAGAGCGCCAGCATGGCGGTGGCCGGAAGTCCGAAGGCCCAGACGACCAGGTCCTTCGCGGGACGCCGCCAGCCCGGATCGACGGACCACTGCCAGTTGGGCGGGAAGTTCGGATCGTGGACGAGGTTGGCGGCGCCCAGGTAGCCGTTGATCCAGCCCTGCGATGGCAGGATCGAGAAAAGGCCGGGCCCCTCGAAGCTGAAGGGGCTCACGAGGCGGAAGGCGACAAGGAAAACGAGGCTGCCAATGGCGAGCTGCATGGCGGCCTGAAGCAGATGCGCCAGGCTTCGCCTGTCCACAAGCCATCGCAGCACGACGGCTGCTCCGAGCGTGCCCCAGACAGCAAGCCCCGGCAGCTTCGTAGCGAGGGCAAGCGCCGCCGCGAAGCCCGTCAGCGCCGCCCAGCCGAGGGCCGCAGCGGAAGAGCGCGCGCGGTAGAGCATCACCGCAAAGAAGATTCCCCAGGCTGTCGCGGCCGTCAGCCAGACATCGACGGTGAAGAAGTTGGCATGCTGGACCGCAAGCGGCGCGAAGGCGTAGAGCACAGCGCCGCAGATTCCGGCCAGCCGGCTCCGCCAGGTCGCCCAGGCGAGCAGGAAGACGGCGAGGATGGTGTAGGAATCGAGGACTGCCCCGACCAGCCGTCCGAGGCGCTGGAGTTCCGGCCAGCCTGGCAAGCCGAGCAGGCGGCCGAGGAGCGTGACCGTCAGGTGCGGCAACTCGCCGTAGACGAAGTTCTGCCCTTTAAGACGCGGATCGAGCGGGGATCGTCCCGTCGCGAACCACAGTTCCGTGGGCCCCAGCGTCGTGGTGTCGAGGCCGCGGAAGGCATCCATCGACACGAAAAGCATGTGGCGCTCGTCGGGATGGAGGCCGGCTCCCTCGTCCCACCCGGTGCCGGCGATACGCGCAAACGCACCGGCCAGGATGATTGCGAGAACGAGCATGGCGGTAAGCATTGCTCGGCGGCCGGCCGGCGGTCTTGCCATCCGAAGCGCGCCAACGCTCATGGTGCGACGCCCGCGGGCTTTCGTGCCAGGAGGCAGAGATTGACGGTCGAGCGGCCGGGCGGCTCGTCCATGCGGTTCGGCCGGTCGAAGAGCGCCAGAAGGCCGATCGCCAGCCGCACGGGATTGAAGAGGCCGGCGTCGCGCTTGCGGAAGGCGGTGCGATCAGCGGCGTCCGCGAGCGCCCTCGGCATCAGTCCGGATTCTAGCAGCGGCTTGCCGAAGCCGTAGACGATGTTGTGGATAAAGGGGAACGCATGATGGGTGAAGGCGCGCTCGGCGCGGATCTCGAGATCGGCCGCCAGCACGACGCGTCGCAACTCCTCCGCCGTATAAAGCCGCACATGGTTGGCCCAGATGCCGGCGAAGGTGCCGGTGCGGACGGGGCCGAACCCCAGTCGCTCGCGCGTGCGGTTGATGGGATCCCAGAGGAAGGGATAATCCGCGTTCGGCACCGTGAGGGCGACGCTGCCGCCGGGCTTCAGGACGCGGGCGATCTCGCGCAGGGCGCCGACATCGTCCTCGACATGCTCCAGCACCTCGGAGGCGATGGCGCCATCGAAGGCGCCGTCATGGAAGGGAAGCCTGTCAAGACTCCCGCGCACCAGCGTCACGCCGTCCCGGTCCGCGAGCAGCGCGTTCGCCTTGGTAATGATCTCCGCGTCCTGCTCGATCCCCACGAGACGGCAGCGCGCGACGGAACTGATCATGTCGAGATAGAAGCCGCGGCCGCAGCCGCAGTCGAGGATCGCGCGTTCTTCCGACATGTCGATCCACTCGAAGACGGTCGCCACGCGGCGGCGGAAAGCCATGTCCGCCTCGTTGCGCGTCATATGGGCGATGGCCGCGGGATCGATCATCGGGCCGCGGCCTCGGCGAACAGCCGCTCGTAGGCCTCCACCGTCGCCTCCATCGGGAACGCGCGCTCGATGGTCTCGCGGGGCTTCACATAGACCTCACGCCGGTCGATCACCTCGAGCAGGCTCCGCGCCAGCGCCTCGGCATCGCCGCGCGGCGTGATCAGCCCCATGCCGGTCGCCTTGACCGGCACGCGCCCGCCCGGCGTGTCGGCCATGACAGCGGGGGTGCCGCACAGCATGGCCTCGACCTGGACGAGGCCGAAACACTCGCCGTCCGAGGGCAGCGCCAGCACGTCGCAGGCGGCATAGAAATTGGCCATGAACCGGGGATCGTCCTTGAGGCCGAGGAAGATCAGGCCGTCGGCCTGCGCCTTCGTGAGGCCGGCGTGGCGGGCCCAGGTGTCCTCGTAGGGAATGCGATGCTCGCCGGCGAAGGCCACGCGGGCGTGTGGACGCTGCTTGCGGATGATCTCGAGCGCGCGGATGACGAGATCGGGCCGCTTCTCCTCGACGAAGCGGCCGGCGAAGCCGATGAGCGGTCCGCCATCCGGCGCAAGCTCGGCGCGCAGCCGCGCCACCTCTCCAGGCTCCGGCAGCGGAATGACGATCGGCGGCGCGATGGGCGTGGTCTTGGCGGCATAGGGCACGAGCCAGGAGGAATGCCGCGCATAGTCCTCCGAATAGGCGACGATGCGGTGGGCGGCAGCGGCGAGTGTGCGATAGCCGGCGAACACCATGCGCTCGATGACGCGGTTGGCGGCGCCGGCCGGCAACCGGAGGTCGCCATGATGCGTGACGACCAGCGGCTTGCGCTGGAGCTTCGACACCGCGGCGATCATCGGCGCTTCGAGCATCGGCACATGGGCGCTGATGACGTCGTGCGTGCGCGCCAGCCGCCAGAGCGCCATTGGATAGCCGGGCATGAGCCGGCCCCGGCTCAGGCGCAGCGGCAGCACCGGCACACGCACGATCCGCACGCCAGCGACCGTCTCCTCGCGCGGGACGCTGCGGTCGTGCCAGGCCACGAGCAGGGTCACCTCGTGACTCCGCGCCACGAGCGCCTCCGCCATGCGCTGGATATAGGTCTGCATGCCGGTGCGGTGCGGCAGATAGTAAAGGAGGGTAATGAGAATCCGCATGGGACAGGCGGTCAGCGCATGAGGTGGCGGAAATAGCCGATGGTGGCCTTGAGGCCGTCCTCGAGCGGCACCGTCGGGGACCAGCCGAGCCTCTCGCGCGCGAGCGTGATATCGGGCCGCCGGTGCCGCGGATCGTCGGCCGGAAGCGGCAGGTAGATCAAGCTCGACTTCGATCCCGTGAGGCGCAGGACAGTGCGGGCAAGCTCCTCCATGCTGCACTCCTCGGGGTTGCCGAGATTGACGGGCCCGGGAAAGCCCGGGGTCGACCACATGAGCTTGAGGCCGCCCTCGATCAGATCATCCACATAGCAGAAGGAACGCGTCTGCGACCCGTCGCCGTGGATGGTAATATCGTCGCCCGCGAGCGCCTGGACGATGAAGTTCGAGACCACGCGCCCGTCCTTGGGATGCATGCGCGGCCCATAGGTGTTGAAGATGCGGGCGACCTTGATGTCGAGCCCGTGCTGGCGGTGATAGTCGAAGAACAGCGTCTCCGCGCAGCGCTTTCCCTCGTCGTAGCAGGCGCGAGGACCGATGGGATTGACGTTGCCCCAATAACCCTCGGCCTGCGGATGGACGGCCGGGTCGCCATAGACCTCGCTGGTGGAGGCCTGGAAGATGCGGCATCTGAGGCGCTTGGCGAGGCCCAGCATGTTGATGGAACCGTGCACCGACGCCTTGGTCGTCTGGACCGGATCGTGCTGGTAGTGGACGGGCGAGGCCGGACACGCGAGGTTCCAGATCTCGTCCACCTCCACATAGAGCGGAAAGCACACGTCGTGGCGCATGAACTCGAAGCGCGGGTTGGCGTGCAAATGGTCGAGGTTGCGCCTGGTGCCGGTGAAGAGATTGTCGACGCAAAGAACCTCGTGGTCCTCGGCAAGCAGCCGGTCGACGAGATGCGAGCCGATAAAACCCGCGCCCCCCGTCACGAGGACGCGCTTCTTGCTGTCATGGGGCAGCGCCATGCGGGCCTCTCTGCTCGGCTGGTCGGTGGTGGCGAAGATCCGTCGGCCGGCACGGGAGCGCCGGGGCGGGCGCATCCTAGTTAAAGGACAAGCCTCCCGCCATAGGCCCGATGCCCCGGCTATTCCGCCTCGACGCGGGGCGCGGGCCGTACGTTGCGGGCCCCGAGCCAGTCGATCACCATGAACAGCAGCACCGCGAAGATGGTCAGAAGCGTCGCAAGCGCCAGGATCGACGGATTGATCTGGTCGCGGATGCCCGTCCACATTTGGCGCGGGATGGTGCGCTGCTCGGCGCCGGCGAGGAAAAGCGTCACGATCACCTCGTCGAAGGAGGTGGCGAACGCGAAGATGGCGCCTGTCGCCACGCCCGGCATGATGAGCGGCAGCATCACGCGCCTAAACGCCACCCAGGGCGAGGCGCCAAGATTGGCGGCGGCCTTGCTCAGGTTGCGGTCGAAGGACATGAGCGTCGCGGTGACCGTGATCACCACGAAGGGCGTGCCGAGCGCCGCATGCGCCAGGATGAGGCCGGCATAGCTGTTCACGAGGCCCAGCGGCGAGAAGACGAGGTAGAGGCTCACCGCGACCACCACGATCGGAATGATCATGGGCGAGACCAGGAACGGCATGATGAGGCTTCGGAAGGGGAAGGCGGGGCGGCTCAGCCCCATGGCCGCGAGCGTGCCGAGCACGGTGGCGATGGCGGTGCTGCTCAGGCCGACAATGAAGCTGTTCAGCGCCGCGCGGCGCCATTCCGACGAGGAAAAAACCAGCTCGTACCACTGCAGCGAGAAGCCCGACATCGGATAGGAGAAATAGGCGCTCTGGTTGAAGGAGAGCGGTATCACGACGATGATCGGCGCAACCAGGAATGCGAGCACCGCCGCCGCGAAGACGCGCACGCCGTAGCGGCTCAAGCGTTCGGTGCGGGTGAGGAAGGCTTCGGCCATCGCGCGCTACCCGAGCCGCAAGCGGTCGACGCCGACGAAATGGTTGAAGACGAAGTAGACGGCGAGCGTGAAGAGAACGAGGTATACCGAAAGCGCTCCCGCCAGCCCCCAGTTGAGCTGTCGCTCCATCTGGAGCGCGATGAGCTGGCTGATCATCTCGTCGCCGCCGCCGCCGAGCAGCGCAGGCGTGATGTAGTAGCCGATGGCGAGCACGAAGACGAGGAAGGCGCCGGCGCCGATGCCGGGAAGCGTCTGCGGCACGTAGATCCGCCAGAAGGCCAGCGCCGGGTGGGCGCCGAGCGACACGGCGGCGCGCTGGTAGACCGGCGAGATGCCGCGCATGACCGCGTAGTTGGCGAGGATCATGAAGGGGAGCAGCACGTGCGTCATGCCGATGAGCACACCCACGCGGTTGAACATGAGCGCCATGGGCGCCGACGTGATGCCGGCTTCCATGAGGAGCGAGTTCACGACGCCGTTGGGCTGGAGGAGCACGTACCAGGCGGTGGTGCGCACGAGCAGCGAGGTCCAGAAAGGCACGATGACCAGGATCATCAGCCGGTTGCTCTGGCGCGCCGGCAGGGTGGCGAGAAGCCACGCGACCGGATAGCCGAGCACCAGGCAGAGCAGCGTGACGGTAAAGCTGATGAGGAAGGTGCGCTGGAGTGCCGCCATGTAGATCCGCTGATCGGGCGGCGTGGGCACGATCTCGCCGCTGGCGTCGACCTGCCGGTCAATGGCGGCGAGCAGGAAGTCCGGCGTGAGCGGCGCGGCGGCGCGCTTCACCAACCGCCAGGTCTCGGGCTTTCCCCACTGCGGGTCCAGGCGCGTGAAGGTCTCCTGCCAGGTCCCCTCCGCCGTGTCGGGAAGGTTGCGGCCGGTCTTCAGGAGCAGGCTCCGGAAGCCCGGCTCGTAGTTGTTGAGCCGGCGGCCCGCCTGCACCAGTGTCCGGTCGGCATAGGCCCGGCGCGTGTCCTCGGCCATCGCATCATAGACCGCGGCAGGCGGCAGGCCCTCGCCGTCCCAGGCGGTGATGGCGGCGGCGAGCTTCGGCATGACCTCGCTCACCTCGTTGCTCTCGACGCTGCGCAGAAGCAGCGTGGAGATCGGATAGACGAAGGTGACGAGCAAAAAGGCGAGGAGTGGAAAGGCAAGCGCGAAGGCGCGCAGCGACTCACGGCGGCGGACCGCTCGATAGACGTTGCGGCGGTCGGTGCCGCCGATCGCCACGTCCATCGGTATCGACGGAGACTGGCTCATGCCTCTCTCACGTGTCCTGCCGAGAAGAGAAGGGGCGCTCAGGCGGAGCGCCCCCATGCATCCGCTACTGGGCGAGCCAGGTCATGAAGCGGTTGTTGATGGTGTCGAAGTTGTCGGCCCAGAAGTCGGCGTCGATCTGGAGCGCGTTCTTGAAGTTGTCAGGCGCGGTCGGCATGTGCGGCAGCACCTGGGGATCAATCTTCTCGACCGCCGACTTGCGCGGGGGCGAATAGGAGATGAAGTTGGAAAGCCGCCAGACGTTGTCGGGCTTCATCGCGTATTCGATGAACTTGGCGGCGGCTTCCGTCTTCTTGGTGCCGGTCGGGATGCCCCACCACTCGTAGTCGTAGACCTGCCCGTCCCAGACGATGGTGAAGGGCCGCTTGTCCTGCATCTGCGCGTTGTGGATGCGGCCATTGTAGGCCATCGTCAGCGCCACCGCGCCGTCGGCCAGGAGCTGCGGAGGCTGCGAGCCCGCCTCCCACCAGACGATCTGGCTCTTGATCGCATCGAGCTTCTTGAAGGCCTGGTCGACGCCCTCGGGGGTGCCGAGCGTCTCGTAGACCTTGTTGGCCGCCACGCCATCGGCCATCAGCGCCCATTCGAGCGCGCCCTTCGGGCTCTTGCGCAGGCCGCGCTTGCCTGGGAACTTCTCGAGGTCGAAGAAGTCGGCGATGGTGGTCGGCGGCGTCGTGAGCTTGGTGTTGTCATAGGCATAGACGGTCGACCAGACCATCATGGCGACGGCGCAGGGCAGGATGGCGCCGTCGATGAAGTCGGCGGTGTCGCCGAGGATCTTCGGGTCCAGCTTCTGGAGCAGCCCCTCGTCGCAGCCGGTGATGGCGTCGTTCGACTCGAGGTCGATCAGATCCCAGGTGGTGTTGCCGGACTCCACCATGGCGCGCAGCTTGGCGAGGCCGCCGTCATACTGCTCGCGGGCGAAGGTGGTGTTCGTCTCCTTGGTATAGGGGTCGAACCAGGCCTGGATGACGGCATTCTCGAAGGCGCCGCCATAGGTCACCACCGAAAGGCTATCCTGCGCCGAGGCCGGCGCGTTCGCGACGCCGAGCGCCACAAGCAGGGCCGTTCCTGCTCCCAACAGTCTCTTGTTCATCACTTTCTCTCCCTGTTCACTCGAAACTCTCCTCAGTCTACGTCCGTCGGCACGATCTTGCAGTCCTCTCTGCGCCAGGCAACCGTCACCTGCCGGCCGCTTTCGGGCAGGCTGGCATGCTGGTTGTTCGGGACCTTGATGATGAAGCGGCGGGCTTCGCCCATGGCGATGTGGATGCGGCGGTGGTCGCCACAATAGATGATGTCCTCGACCGTTCCGGCGAGGCGGTTGCAGGCATCGCTGCCGCCCGCCTCGACGAGCACGCGCTCGGGCCTGAGCGCGAGGATCGCTTCGGAGCCGGGCGAGAGGCCCTCAGCCGCCTTGCCCCTGACGAGGGACCCGTCCGCGAGTTCCATCGCCGCGTATCCGCCCTCGACCGCGGCGACGCGGCCGCCGAGGCCGTTGTTCTCGCCGATGAAGCCGGCCACGAAGGCATTGGCCGGGTCCTCGTACAGCTCATCGGGGGAGGCTATCTGCTGGATGGCGCCGTGGTCGAAGACGGCGACCCGGTCCGACATCGTCAGGGCCTCGGACTGGTCATGCGTCACGTAGACGATGGTAACGCCGAGCCGCCGGTGCAGGCGCTTGATCTCGTACTGCATCGCCTCGCGCAGGCTCTTGTCGAGTGCTCCCAGGGGCTCGTCCATGAGCACGAGGGGCGGCTCGAAGACCAGCGCACGGGCAAGCGCCACGCGCTGTTGCTGGCCGCCCGAAAGCTGCGAAGGCCTGCGGCCGCCCACGGCCCGCAGCTCGATCATCTCGAGCGCCCGGCGGACGCGCTCCTCCTGCTCGGACTTCGCGAAGCCACGCACCGAAAGCGGGAAGGCGATGTTTTCCGCGACCGTCATGTGCGGGAAGAGGGCATAGTTCTGGAACACCATGCCGATGTTGCGCCTGTGCGGCGGCAGCTCGTTGAGCCTGCGGCCGGCAAGCGTGATCGCGCCTTCGCTCGGGGCCTCGAAGCCCGCGAGCATCATGAGCGTCGTCGTCTTGCCGGAGCCCGATGGCCCGAGCAGCGACAGGAATTCGCCTTCCCGGATGGAAAAATTCAGATCGCGGATGACGTAGCCGATGCCGTCATAGGTCTTGGCGATGTGGGAGAACCGGACGAGCTCGGCCGCGTCGCTCGCGGCCTCGAGGGCGTGTCCCTGACCCGGCCGGGATTTCGGATGCGCGCCCACTGACGCCTGCGCAGCGAGAGCCGGCGTTGCCGCCATGGCGGATCGGGCTTGCGCGAGCATCTAGCCTCCGGGCCTCCCTTGCCAGGATTCTCGCACCCCTGGAGCGAGTGCGCATATTCCCTAAAGTGTGCGGCGGCGGGCACGGCTTTGGAAAATCGAAATAATTGAACCATTGCAGAGGAAAGGCTGTCCGCCGTCCAGGCGACGACAGCCTCATGCTTCGACCGGCTCAGCATGAGGATTGGCATGGAGCCTCGTCCTGAGCCTGTCGAAGGACGAAGGCGGCTCCCATCCTTGTTGGTTTGCTTGACCGGTCCGGCGGCGGGGACATAGGGTTCCCCCAAGGAAGGGACGGACGGCGGAATGCGCTTCACGCTCAGACAGTTGAGCTATTTCGTCGCCGCCGGCGAGACCGGCAGCGTGACGCTCGCCTCGGAGAAGGTGAACATCTCGCAGCCCTCCGTCTCGGCGGCGATCGCGCGGCTCGAGGCGGAGTTCGGGCTGCAGCTCTTCGTGCGCCACCACGCGCAGGGGCTGTCGCTCACCTCCTCGGGCGAGCGCTTCCTGGTTGCCGCGAAGGCGCTGCTCGAGCAGGCGCAGGCGCTGCACGACATCGCCGACGAGGTGGCCATGGCGGTGACGGGCCCCTTGCGGATCGGTGTCTTCCGCACCTTCGCGCCGCTCATCATCCCAGATCTCGGCAGCGCCTTCCTGGCGCAGTATCCGCAGGTCAAGCTCGAGGTCCGGGAAGGCGACGAGGCGAGCCTGATCGAGATGCTGAAGCGGGCCGAGATCGACCTCGCCTTCACCTATTCCATGAACGTGCCGGAGGAAGTCGAGTTCGAGCCCCTGGCGGAGCTTCCGACCTACATCCTGCTGCCGGGCGCGCATCCCCTTTCGAGACGGCGCTCGCTCGGGCTCGCCGAGCTTGCGGACACGCCCTTCGTCCTCCTCGACATGCCCCTGAGCCGCGAATACTTCCTTTCGATCTTCCAGCGCGAGGGTCTCGCGCCCAACATCGCCGCGCGCTCGGAGCATTCCGACACGGTGCGGAGCTACGTGGCGAGCGGCTTCGGCTTCTCGCTGCTTACGGCGCGGCCGGCCAACATGGCGGCCGTCAACGGAGGAAAGCTCGCCTATGTGCGGCTCGAGGGAAAGAATCCGCCGATGGTGCTGGGGCTCGCCAAGCTCAAGGCGCTCCGGGGCACGCGGGCGATCAACGCCTTCCTGGATCATGCGCGGGAGCGGCTGAAGTCCGGGACGCTGCCGGGCATGGCCCCGCAGGCGGAAGCGTCGGTTTCCGCGTCGCAGGAAAAGGGCACGCGAAAGCGCCCGCGGGCTTAGGAGAGGGCGGCCCGGAACGCTACAGAGCAGCGAGGCAACTCACCTTAGCCCGTTACCACGTCATGGCCGGCCGCCGATCCGGCCATCCTTTTAGCCCTCTGATAGAGGATTGCCGGGTCAGGCCCGGCAATGACGAAGGAGAAATGGGCGGCCGTCTAAATCGGTAACATGATACCGCAATTCGCGTTTAAATTGCGACCTGTTGCAGATATGATGCAGTCGGGAGGGCGGACTCGCGGCTATAAAGTGGCTTCAGTGCGTAAGCTCGGGGATACGACAATGAAAAAGCTTCTTCTGGGACTGCTGGCAACTTCAGGGATCTGCGTGGCCGCGCCTGCAATGGCTGCGGACTACGTTCCGCCCGAGCCGGTACCGACGGTCTATGATTGGTCGGGTTTCTACGTTGGCGCCCATCTGGGCTATGGCTGGGGCGACTCCGACAATGATGCGTCGAACGGGGCTCAGTGGTCGACAGACATCGATGGGATTATTGGAGGCCTTCATCTGGGCTACAATTTCCAGATCGACAGCTTCGTGATCGGCCTCGAAGGTGACTTTGATCTGACCGACATCGACGGGAGTGACAGCTGCCCCAACGCTGCCTTCACCTGCTCCACGGATATTGACTATGTGGGCACGGTGCGTGGGCGTCTCGGCTTCGCCATCGACCAAGTTCTGCTCTATGGAACTGGCGGTGTTGCTTTCACGAAAGCGGCGTTTGCCAACAACAACGGCGCCGGCAACAGAGACACCAAGAAAGATACCGAGATTGGCTTCGTCGCCGGCGGTGGAATCGAGTTTGCGGCCGCAGACAACTTTACCGTCCGTGTCGAAGGCCTTTACTACGATTTCAACGGCTTCAATTTCGCGTGGTCGAACGACGGTGGTGTCTCCTACGACAGCGACGTGAACTTCGTGGTCGTGCGCGCGGGGTTCAGCTACAACTTCTAGGCTGGCTAGTCGGCCAAAACGGATGCGACGGGGAAGCGGATAACGCTTCCCCGTTTGTTTTGGAGTAGTCGGCACGCGACCAGTATCGCTGAATGCGTGGAAAGGCGTGACGGGTAGGCGCGAGAGATTTTCGTTTCTCGTCATGCCAGCGAAGGCTGGCATCCTCTGAAGCGGTGAGGACCGCGGGAACCTCACCATTGGATTCCTGCTTTCGCAGGAATGACGAATAGGCAGGGATGACGGGAAGCAATCCAGCCAAAACGAGCAGCGCGATCCAGTCTCTACCTCGGCATGAGGGTGTTGAGCGGGAAGGCCGGGTCGGCGATCTTCTCCCGCTCCGGCGTGATCCCTGCCTCGATGAGCTTGCGGCCGACCATGTAGCTCGCGGGGTCGTTCATGGCATCGACCGCGAGCAGCGTGCCGCCCCCGAAATACCAGACCGATTGCGTGCCTGGCCGCTTGCCCGGCCTGACGATTGTCGAGTCGTAGCCGGCGTTGAGGCCGCCGATCTGCAGCTTGATGTCGTACTGGTCGGACCAGAACCACGGCTTCGGATCGTAGGGCTCGGCTCCGCCGGCGATGACGGTGGCCGCCGCCTCGCCCTGGTCGATGGCGTTCTGCACCGACTCGAGCCGGATCCGGCGTCCCCGGTAGGGCAGGTTCGCGCAGTCGCCGGCGGCGAAGACATGGCTGTCGGAGGTGCGGCAGAACTCGTCGACCACGATGCCGTTGTCGACCTTCAGCCCCGCCTCCGCAGCCAGCCTGTCGCAGGGCGTGATGCCGATGCCCACGAGCACGAAGTCGACCGGGATCTCCTCGCCCGTGGAAAACACCGCCCGCTCGACAGCGCCGTTGCCGGCCAGTCCCGAGAGCCCGGTGCCTTCGCGGAGGTCGACGCCGTGCGAGCGATGGAGCTCGCGGAAGAAGTCCGACGTCGCCTCAGAGGCGACACGCTGGAGGATGCGCGGCGCGGCCTCGATGAGCGTCACCTTGAGTCCCGCCTTGGCGCAGACGGCGGCCGCCTCGAGCCCGATATAGCCGCCGCCCACCACGAGAACGCGCCTGCCCGGCTGCAGCTCCGCCCGCATGCAGTCCACATCCGCAATGCCCCGCAGCGTGTAGACGCGCCCGAGATCGCGGCCGATCGCAGCGGGCAGGCGGCGCGGATCGCTGCCGGTGCAGAAGGCGAGATCGTCGAAGGCGATGCGCTCGCCGCCGGCAAGCGCCACGCGCCGGTCGGAAAGGTCAATCCCTTCCGCGACGCGGCCGAGATGCAGCACGGCCTTCTGCTCGTCGAACCATTCGCGGGGCTTCAGCGTCAGCCGGTCCTGCTCGAACTCGCCTGTGAGGTATTTCTTGGAAAGGGGCGGGCGCTGATAAGGCAGATGCGGCTCGCCGCAGACCAGCGTTATCCGGCGGCCGGGATCGAGTTCCCGCAGCCGGCCGATCAGCGAGACCGCCGCCTGCCCGCCGCCGACGATCACCACGTCCTTCATGCCGGATCCTCTTTCCGCCGTTGCCGCGGTTTCAAGCACGGCGCCGCCGTCGCAGCAACAGTCGCATCCCTCCCCTTGAGCGGGAGGGGCAGGGGTGGGGTGGCAGACATATCCGCGAGGCTCATTTCCCCACCCGGCCGTCGCTTCGCGCCGACCGACCTCCCCCCGAGGGGGAGGTGTGCGCCAGAGGATCTCACGCGCTGGCGGCGATGCGGAGCGGCGGAGGCGGGGCCTGCCGGCCGAGATAGCGGTAGAAGTCCCAGATCGTGCCCTCGTAGTCCTTGGGCGCGAGTGCTCCCGAGGGCGCGTGGCGGGAGGAAAGGGCCTGCTGCATCCGCTCCAGCTTCTCGCGGTCCTCGCGATTGACCTCGTTCCAGAGCGCGATGCGCTGCTCGACTTCGTCCCTCGTCAGTTCGTCGCCCCAGGTCGACATGGTCCAGCGCACGCGCACGCGGTCGACCGCCACCGGCTGCAGCGAGA
>JBFXDI010000080.1:0-18653 GCA_050181295.1 Parvibaculaceae bacterium
AACTCACTTGAGACACCAAAACCGCCATTCCCGGCGCCCAGCCGACCACACCAAACAAGCTTCTCCGCTTCAAAATGCAGCCTCAAGCCAACTCCAGCCCCGCCCATCGGATTTCGCAACGATCCCCAACCAGGAAGGCCCGCATGACTGTCCGCCCCAACGCCTCGCGCGTGTTCCACCGCTCGCTCCGCGACGACCTCCCCGTGGCCGTGAGCGCGTCCGGCGCGGTCATCACCGACGCAGCGGGGAAGACCTATCTCGACGCCTCGGGAGGTGCTGCGGTCTCCAATCTCGGGCACGGGCATCCGAAGGTCGTGGCGGCCGTCAAGGCACAGCTCGACCGGATGGCCTTCGTCCACACCTCGTTCTTCACGACGGAGCCCGGCGAGCGGCTCGCCGACAAGCTCTCGGCGAAGGCGCCCGGCGGCAGGTGGCGCGTCTACTATCTCTCGGGCGGCTCGGAGGCGACGGAGGCGGCGCTGAAGCTTGCGCGCCAGATCCAGGTCGAGCGGGGCGAGGCCTCGCGTGACACGCTGGTCAGCCGCTGGTTCTCATATCACGGCAACACGCTCGGCGCCCTTTCGGTCAGCGGGCGCAAGAGCAGTCTCGATCTCTTCGGGCCTATCCTCGTGCCGAACGTGCGCCGCGTGGAGCCCTGCTACGCCTACCGGCTGAAGCGGGAGGACGAGACACTCGAAGCCTATGGGCTCAGGGCCGCCAGAAGCCTCGACACCGAACTCGAGGCGCTGGGCGAGAAGCGCGCCATCGCCTTCATCGCGGAAACGGTGTCGGGGGCGACGCTCGGCTGCGTGCCGCCGGCGCCCGGATACTTCAAGGAGATCCGCCGCATCTGCGACCGGCACGGCGCGCTCATGATCCTCGATGAGGTGATGTGCGGCATGGGCCGCTGCGGCACGCTCTTCGCCTGCGAGCAGGACGGGGTCGTTCCCGACATCATCACGCTCGCCAAGGGACTGGGCGGCGGCTACCAGCCGCTCGGAGCGGTCATGGTGCGCGAGGAGCTGGTGGAGATCCTGGAGAGGGGATCGGGCGCCTTCGCGCACGGCCACACCTATGTGGGCCACGCGGCCGCCTGCGCGGCGGGCCTCGCGGTGCAGGAGGTCATGGAGGAGGAGAAGCTGGTCGAGCGTGTGGCGGCGCTCGAACCGGTGCTCAGGCGGCGCCTGGTCGAGACCCTGGGCGAGCATCCCAATGTCGGCGACATCCGCGGGCGCGGCTTCTTCCAGGCGGTGGAGCTGGTGGCCGACCGGGAGACGAAGGAGCCCTTCCCGGCCGAGGTGAAGCTCGCCGCCCGCATCAAGAAGCGGGCGCTCGCCAACGGGCTCATCTGCTATCCCTTCGCCGGCAATGTCGACGGCAAGCGCGGCGACCATGTGCTGCTGGCGCCGCCCTTCATCGTCACGGAAGCGCAGATCGGGGAGCTCTGCGACAAGCTCGTGCGCTCGATCGAGGAGGTGCTGAAGGAGACCGCGCCGGCGAGGCTCAGGGGCGGGGATCTCCTGCAGGGCGGCGCCAGGAGGCCCGAGTGAGGAAATACCTGCAACAGAACGGCCTCATCGGCGACGATGTGGCCGTGTTCCACGCGCGCACCCGGGACAGGGCGGACCTGCCCGTCTACCGCTGCCGATCGAGCGGCGTCATGTTCCTGGACGTCGAGCCCGACGCGCCTGAAGGGCGCTATGTCGACAAGGAAATCGACAACGACGGCCTCACATCCAAGACCCAGCTCGGCGAGGCAAAAATCTCGACCGTGATGCTGGAGGATTCGATACGCAGGCTCGAGCAGTTCCGGACCTCGATCGTCGACCGGGACCTCTGCGACTTCGGCGCCGGCCACGGCCTCTTCCTCAAATATGCAAGGCCGCTAGCCCGGAGCGTTGCAGGGATCGAGCTCAACCGCAAACAGATAGCCGACCTCGAGCAGGAGGGCATTCGCGTCGAAACGTCGATCAGCGTCTTTCCGACCGAGAGCTTTGATGTCGTGACGCTGTTCCATGTGCTGGAGCACCTGCACCGGCCGATCGAGATCCTCTCCTCCATCAGGGAGCGCATGCGGCCGAAGGGCAGGCTGATCGTGGAGGTGCCGCATGCCCGCGACTTCCTGCACCAGAGTCTCGAGAGCGAAGCCTTCAAGGCCTTCACATTCTGGTCCGAGCACCTTGTGCTGTATACGCGCGAGAGCCTTCGAGGGGTGATCGAGAAGGCCGGATTCCGGGACGTGCACGTGAAGGGCTACCAGCGCTACGGTCTCGAGAACCACCTCCATTGGCTGACACGTCAGAAGCCCGGCGGGCATCAGCACTGGGCTCATCTGGCGGATGCGGACCTCAATCGCGCCTACGGCGCCCTGCTACAGTCGCTCGACCAGACCGACACGCTCATCGCCACGGCAACCGCCTGATCGCGCCTTCGGCGCACAATGTCAGATTGACTGTTCCCCGCTCCGCACCTAAGCCTCCTTCGGGGGCTTGGCGGCTGCCGGGCCGATATTTCTTCTGTCCGGAGGAACGCCATGAACCTGATCGATTGGATCAGACCCTGGGCGCGGAACCCGTTCCGAGCCAAACGCATCCATGATCTTTACGTCGAGAAGGACTATCTCGACGCCTACAGCGCCCATACGGATCTCAAGGTCGAAAAGGACCCGCACGGCCCGGAGTGGGACGAAATGGGCCAGCACCAGCTCAAATTCCTGGTTTCCGAGGGCCTGCGGCCCGAACACACCCTGTTCGATATCGGATGCGGAACCCTGCGCGCCGGTCGCTTCTTCATCGAGTACCTGGATGCCGGCCACTACACGGGGACGGACATTTCCCCCAAGGCTATCGCGTTCTGCCGCAAATACGTCGAGACCAACGGATTATCCGCAAAATCACCCTCGTTGTTCGTGAACGAGGAAAAGCGGCTGCTGTTCAATCAGGTCAGCGGCCGAACGTTCGATTTCATCCTGGCGCAATCGGTGTTTTCCCATTTGCCCGACGTCCTAATTGCCGAATGCTTCGCCAATGTGCGCAAGATCATGCATGACCGGTCCAGGTTCTACTGCACCTACGTCCGAGACACCGACAAAAAGCAGATCGGCATAAAGTCGTTTTCCTTCCCGGAATCGTTCTTCTCCAATCTCTGCGCGGAAAACAATCTGCAGATGAAGGACCTCTCAAAAGAATATCCCCATCGCAATCAGACCATGCTGTGCGTATGGCCGTCCTCAAGCTAGACGCCATGCGCTGAAGCAACCCGGAAGTCTTTTCCGGGGCACAGAGAGGCGCTCCCGAGAGGCGCCCGTCACATCGGATTCCGGTCGTCTCTTCCCTGCCGCCTCGACGCGCAACGCAACATTCTCGACCAACAATTGCCCCAACATCGCCGTCCGAGCACCGTCTATTAATCGGATATGGAACAAACGGTTGATCGATCCGTTCACGATCGACAGGCGGGTATTGTCGATCGAAGGGGCAATGGCGGGAAACAACAGACTTGATCCGCGCCCGGGAAAAGCCCGGTCCTGGCGCACTTTCACAGATACTCCGGTGCTCGTGCATGTGGGGCTTCCCAAGACGGCGACAAGCTGGCTCCAGGAGCACCTGTTTTCACAAGACCGGCACGGGTTCTGGGCGCCGGCACGGGAGGAGGCTTCCGGAAAGCAGCGCGTGAAGGCCTATGCGCGCCTCTTCTACCTGGATGGAGAGGGACGCCTGGTCGCCGAGCCGGACTTCGATGCGGACGGGCTGGTGGCCAGACTGTCCGACGTCAAGGTTCCGAGGGAACACGCACCCGTCATCAGCAACGAGCGTCTGGCCGGGCATGTGCTCTCCAACGCCTTCGACCGCGAAATGCTGGCCAGGCGCATCAAGGCGGTGCTTCCGGAGGCACGGATCTTCGTGACCTTCCGCGAACAGAACGCGATGATCCTCTCAAGCTACATGCAGTATCTGAAATACGGCGGCTGGCGCTCGCTCGACGGCTTCCTGTCGCCGCCTTCGGATGCACGCATGCCGACGCTCGACCTGCAGGTCTGGAATTACGAGCGGCTGATCTCGCTCTATCACGAGATCTTCGGTCCTGAGCAGACCCTGGCGCTCCCCTACGAGATGTTCGCGCGCGATCCCGAGGAGTATATCGGGCGCATCTGCCGCTTCGCCGGCGTGACGATGCCCTCCGGCCTTCCGCTGGCGAAAACGGAGAACGGGCGCCGCTCGCATTTCACGTCCTATCACCTGCGCTGGCTCACCTGCATCAACCGCAGCACTTCGGCCAACGGTTTCTTTCCGAGACCGCTCGGCGCGATGGCGGGCAAGATGGTCGACCGGGGCATCAAACTAGGGATCGAGCGACTGGTGCCGCCAAGCTGGGAGGCCTGCCTCAACGACAGAATGGCCGAGAAGATCGAGACCATGGTCGGCGACACCTTCCGCGCCAGCAACCAGCGGACCGCCGAGCTGACCGGGCTCGATCTCGCGGCGTACGGCTACAAAACCTGACGCTTGAGCCCCAAGCGGTGCCTGCCGTAGATTGCGCCCCAACAAACGGGATCCTCGCAAATGCATGACACGGCTGCGCATATCATCGCCAATGCACCCTGGCGCTACCGGCTGAGCCGCAGGGTCAACCTCATCCTGGCCAAGAAGCTCAAGGTGCCGCGGGTGCCGGCGATCCGGATCGCGCGCGCGCTCAACATCGCCGCCAAGCCGCTGACCCACATCCAGCGCTATCGCGCGGCGGACCCGATCATCAGGGCGCGGGCCCAGACAAAGCCGCGCGTCGCCGTCGACAAGCGGGAGGGCTATGCCTTCACGTCCCCTGCCGAGGTGCCCGAGATCGGCCCCGCCGTCCGCGAGGCGGCGGAGATCTACCGGAAACGCGTCGAGAGCGAGGCGCTCGAGCGGGTCGAGGGCGGGACCTCGCGCAAGGCGTTCATGCTGCAGGCCTCGGAAGGCGCGGCCATGGCCCAGCACAAGGACATCATGCGGCTCGCGGTGGCGCGGCCGGTTCTGGACGCCGTGACCGAGTATCTGGGCGAGGTGCCGATCGTCGGCAACGTCACCATCATGGTGAGCGTCGCCAACGACAGCCAGATCGGCAGCCAGCTCTACCATCTCGATTTCGCGGACGAGAAGCAGGTGAAGCTCTTTGTCTATGTGGACGCCGTGACGCTGGACAACGGACCCTTCACCTTCACGTCGGTCACGGCGACCGACGAACTCATCAAGACCTACGGCTACAATCGCGGACGGCTCACCATCGAGCAGGTGCAGAAGGCGGTGGGAGCGGAGCGCGAGATCCAGGTGACGGGACCGGCGGGCACGGCGCTGCTCTGCGACACGTCGCGCTGCCTGCACTACGGCTCGAACCGCAACAAGACGACGCGCATCGTTCTCCTCATCCAGTATGTGGCGCATGCGGTGCCGGAGCAGCCGCCGGCTGTCTGGCCGGTCGAGGAGCTTTCGCGCGAGCTCAAGCTCGACGACATCCAGCGCATGGCGCTGACGGTCTGAACACCCGCCTCGAAGGCATTGATAGGCTGGCGTTCATGGATGCCCGCAACAAGTGCGGGCATGACAATGTGGCTTAAGCTTCTCTCTCCGCCAGGCGGCGGCGGAGCGCGGGATAGTCAATGCCCCGGCCCAGGAGCCTGAGCATGGCGGAAACCAGACCCACGACCAGCCGCTCGCGCCTCGTCAGCCCCTTGTGCCAGACGGCGTCGCTCCGAAAGACCGACTTTTCCGACTGCGAGGCGGTCGCCACCACGGTCGAGGCACCGAAGATCGAGGGGTAGGAGAGAAAGTCGCCGTAGGAAATGCCTAGGAATGCCGCAACACGCCGCATCGTTTCCGGCGTGTCCGCCACCAGATCCTCATAGGTAATGGCCAGGACGGCCGGATCGGTGAGCCACCTCGCCTGCGCAGCCGCCACCTTCGCTGGGTCGATGACCTCGCGCGCCAGTTCGACCAGGCCCGGGCGGTGGCCGAGCCTTCGGCGTTCGTTGAGGACCGCGCGCGTCACCATCCGGGGATCCCGCAGGATGAAGAGCATGCGACCCTGCGGGAAGAGCGCGCGCCAAAGCCGGAAAATTCCTTCGCTGCGGCCCCCGACTTCCTTGGCCGCCCAGAGTTTCAGGGAGGAAGGCTTGCGACCGCAGCTTTCGAGCACGAAGCGGGCGTCGCGGCGCACGAGCTCGGGAAGCTCGCCCTTTCCGGAGGACTTCCACAGCTCGGCATAGCGGGTGAGATCGAGGAGCGGCGAGCGCACCTTCGGGATACGCGACTCGCGCCAGTAGGTGGAGAGGATGTCGGCGCCGGGCGGGTGCTTCACGAAGTATTTGAGCTTGAGCTCGTGCGGATAGACGAAGAGCTCCTCGCCGCCGTCGAGCAGGTTCTGGAAGAGCGTGGTGCCGGCCTTGCGCGGCCCGTAGACCAGGACCGCGTTCTCGACCCAGTCCGTCCCCGCAGGATCGCTCACGCGCCGTCTCCGCCCTGCCGTGCGAGGAGGAAGTCCGCGAAGGCGAGGTCGAGCTCCGTGTCGATGTTGGCGACGGGTCCCTCGATCACCAGGGCGCCGGTGCGCTTTCCCCGGATGGTCTTCTGCCCGACCAGGCACTCACGGGTGATGGCATAGGCGATGCCGTTGCGGTGATAGACGGGCTCAAGCTGCTGGCGGGCGACGATGGCCGCGCCGGCGGGATCGTAGAGCGTGAGCTCGCCCCCCTCCCCTATCACGTGCTGCTTCAGCGGATGGCCCTTGCTGTCGGTCTGGCTCACAGTCCACACCGCGTCGAAGCGGCCCTCGACGAGGCGCTCCACCGTGCGCCGCACATGCTCGGGCGTGCGGCTCGGCGAGGTGGGCTGCAGCATCACCACGATATCGTAGGAGACACCGTCCAGCCGCTCCATCTCATGGAGGGCGTGGATCAGCACATCCCAGTCGCCGATGGTGGGGCCCGAGAGCGCCTCGGGCCGCATGAACGGCACCTCCAGGCCGGCCCTGGCTCCAACCTGCGCGATCTCGGGATGGTCGGTCGAGAGCACGGCACGGTCGATGAGGTCGAGCGCCAGCGCCACGTTCGCGGCCCGCGTGACCAGCGGGACACCCCCCACCGGACGCAGATTCTTGAGCTTGATGCCGGTCGAGCCGCCGCGCGCCGGGACGACCGCGAGCACCCGCCGGTCAGCGAACATCGACAAGCCCCAGCGCCTCGGCCAGCGGCGCCAGGCCCTCGTGGCCGCCTGCCGGGAAGAAAGCCGCGCCCGTCTCGCGCGCGGCCGCCTCGTCGCTCACCCCGTCTCCCGTGACGGCAGCGCGTTCCGGCGCCGTTCCAAGCCGTGCAAGCACGGTGCGGATGATGTCGGCCTTGCGGGCCGGATAGCCGTGAAGCTCATCCATGAGGCTTTCCCAACCCCTACCCTCGATCAGCGACTGCAAGGGCTCGTGCGGCGTGTTGGAGAAGACGACGCGTCGAACGCGCCCCTGGAGCGCCTTGAGCAGGGCTTCCGCACCCGGCATCGCGGGACAGGCGGCGACGGCGGAAAGCGCGGCCATTCCATAGGCCTCCACGAAATCGCCGGGCGGCACCTCAAGGCCTTGCGTCCGCATGGCCTCGATCATACGCGGGATCACGACATGGCGGGAGCCATCCGGATCCTCCGCCAGCGTGCGTTCGATCACCGCGCGGTGGGCCGGCGTATCCGGGAAGATCGAGAAGAAGGCGTCGCGCTTGGCCTCGGCGGAGCGCACCAGCGTGCCGTCGAAGTCGAAGAAGACGACATCAAACGGCGTGCGGCTTGCGGAAGTAGTCATGCCAGTTGGCGACCTGGGTCTTGCGGTTCTCGCGCGTCTGGCGCGCGATCTCCGGGTCCTCGTAGAAGGAATCGTTGTTGAAGTGGGTGGTCGAGACCTCCTCGAAGATGGCGCCGTCGAGGGTGTGGAACTTGTGCCACTCGTTGGGGCTGACGAGGAAGGTGTCGCCGGGCCGGAGCGAGGAGCGGTTGCCGTCCTTGAAGATCTCCAGGTCCCCGTCGAGGAGCTGGAAGGTCTCCTCCTTCTGCTTGTGGAAGTGATAGGGATGCTTCTGGCGCGGAAGCTGGAGCACGAGCTTCTTGGCGTAGCTCCGATTGATGCAGGTGATGATGACGGCGCCGTATTCGCGGAAGCGCTTCAGCCCATAGTGGTGCGAGATCTCGACGGCCGCGTCGTCGTTGATGTGGATGTTGGCCTTGGCGAGCATGCCGCGCACCTGCAGCATGATCTGGTAGACGAGCTGGTCCTCGCCCGAGCCGCCGCCGGTCAACGTGTCCGGCAGCGCCGCCTTGGCGGAGTAGTCCCTGTCGGCCGCGACGTCGGGGCGCCACTGGCCTGAGTTGAGCTGGCCCTCCTGCACCGGCATGGCGAAGAACACATCCTTGCGCGTGATCGCCTCGCCCTTGGCGATATCGCGGCGGACATAGACGCCGCGCTTCAGCTCGGTCAACGTCTGGCGCTCGGCGAGCGGCGCGGGCGGGCGCTGGCCCGCGCCCAGCATCGCACGGGCGCGCCGGTAGGAAGCGAGCCACTTCTCAAGCTGCTCGGGGGTGGAGGAATAGGCGTTGAGCGCATAGCGGTCGGTCTTCAAGCCCACATGGCGCTCGAAGAGCCGCGCGCCCTTGGCATAGGCGATCTGGACGGCCTCGACATTGTCCTGGTCCTCGTGCGTGGACCAGCCGATCGGGACGCCGCGATAGCGCTGGGCGAGCGCAGCGATCTGGTTGAGCTGCAGCTTGTCGTCGGGCGTCGGATAGAGGGCCACGCAGTGCATGAGCGCGAAATGCGCCCGCTCGCTCTCGAGGAAGTTGACCAGCCAGTCGATCTCGTCGGTCCGCAAGCCCGCAGTGGAGACGACGAGCGGCTTGTTGACCCGCGCCGCCTTCTCAAGCAGCGGCCGGTCGTCGGCCGAGCAGCTCGCGATCTTGATGATATCGAGCCCCATGTCGACGATGACGTCGACCGACTCCTCGTCGAAGGGCGTGCACATGGTGAGAAGGCCGTTCTCGCGCACCACTTGGGCGAGCTTCGCGAAGTCGTCCATGGAGAAGCGCGTCTCGGAGAAGCGCTTCACATATTTCAAGTCCATCCGGTCCTGGAAATCCGGATGAATGAAGGTGTCGAGCTGACGGAACTGGAATTTCAGGGCACCCCGCACGCCGGCGGCATTGTTCACGCGCGCCACCTCGCGCACGATGCCGCTCGCATGCCCGAGGTCGCCCTGGTGGTTGTTGGCGAGGTCGTAAATGAAGAGGTCTTCAAGCTTGAGGGGGCGTGCCATGATCAATCCGTTCTCGGGTCAGCGCAGAGCTTCGGGCCGGTAGCCTGCGGACCAGTCTATGGTCACGCGGCGGCCCGTGGCGTGGGATCTGAAGGCGGCGGCGATCACCATCATGGTGTCGAGGCCGCGCTCGAGCGCGATGGGCGAGCCTTCGGCCTTGCCGGAGAGCACCTCCTCCAGGTGGGCGATCTCGGCCTTGAAGTCGTCGGCGCGCGTCTTGGCGATGCGGCTCGTCTCCGGCGCCCGGCCCGGACCGCCGGTGGTGACGGCGTCCACATTGGGCTCGAGGTTGACGCGCCACTCGAGAAAGCCGTCGCTGCCCTGGATGCGGGCCGACTTCTCGGCAGGCTCGGTCACGACGTCCTGGATCACGTCGCCGACAAGCCCTTCAGTGGTCTTCAAGGTCAGGAAGCAGAGGCGGTCGTATTCGGTCGCGCCATCCTTGACGACATCGAGGGCAGCCGAGACCTCGGCCACCTTGCCGGCCCCCACCGCATGGGCGAAGTGCTGCCAGATGTTGATGCCGTGCGAATGCTCGCCCGCAGCACCCCCGCCCCGCTTCCAGTAGCCGAGATAGGAATCGGCCGGGCCTGCGAGCCAGGGATGGGCCTTGAAGATGCCGCCCCAGTGCTCGCGGGTACGGGCAGAGATGGTCTGGACCGTGCCGAGCGCGCCAGATTTCAGCGCCTTCTCGGCCTCGAGCGTGTTGCGGCCGAGCGTGTGGTTGTAGCCGACGGCGACGAAGACCCCCTCCTCCCTGGCGCGGCGCCAGAGATCGGCGCAGCCAGCGAGGTCCGGCCCGCAAAGCGGCTTCTCGATCACGACCGCCTTCGGCTTCGGACCCTGGAACGCCTTCTCCGTCAGCGCCACGTGGCTGTCGGGGGGCGTGCCGATGAAGACGACGTCGGTCGGATCGGACCAGGAATCCTTCGTCTCCTTGAGGGCGATGGCCTCGTCCCAGGCGCCATAGCGGCCGGGATAGATACTGGCGCGCGTGCGCTCGAGCGCCGCCGGATCGGCATCGGTCAGGATCACGCTCCAGCCGCGGCTGCGGGCGGCATTGGCGAGGTGATTGCCGATCGAGCCGGCGCCGACGATCTTGATCGAATGCATACGAAACTTAGGCTTTGCGAGGTCCAAAATGGGCTAAAATGGCCGCCTCTCTTGACGGCTTCCGCCGGAATGCGCAAGTCCCCCGCAAATCTTGTCAGGGGCCTGCCGCGAGCGACCACTCGCATTTTCGGGGCGAATGCGGGAAAAGCCGTCCATGATCGTCTCCCACAAGCACAAGTTCATCTTCCTCAAGACGCGCAAGACCGGGAGCACGAGCACCGAACTCTACCTCTATCCGCATTGCGGGGACGAGGACATCGTCACTCCGCTGACCCCCACCGCGTTCACAAAGGCCGTCGGCCACCGGGCGCAGCACCATCTGAGGCGCGCCTTCCGGCTCGATCCGCGCCCGGAAATCCACAAGGCCCTGCGGCTGGAAGGCTTCAAGGGCGTCGATTTCCACGACCACATCCGGGCGGAGGACGTGCGGGCCTATGTGGGGGAGACGGTCTGGCGCAGCTACTACAAGTTCGCCTTCGACCGGAACATCTACGACCGGCAGGTGTCGTGGTTCCACTACCGGACGAAGAAGCACTGGAAGAAGCGCAAATGGCCGGATTTCCGGAGCTTCCTCGAGACGTCGCCCGAGGCCAGGGTCGACAATTTCCACATCTACACGATCGGCGGGGCGCTTGCGGTCGACTTCATCGGCCGCTACGAGACGCTGGACGGCGACCTCGCGCAGGTGATGGATGCGCTCGGCCTCGCGCCGAAGACGGACCTGCCCCGCGCCAAGGCCGACACGCGACCCTCAGATACGGGCTACAGGGCCTATTACGACGAGGAAACGCGGCGGCTGGTCGAAAGCTGGTATCCGGGCGAGCGCGCGCTTTTCGGGCACGAATTCTGACGGGGAAGGAATGGTTGAGAGCGAATACTGGCGCCGCGAGGGCCTGGACAGGCTTGTCGCAACCTATGCCGATCCCGGCCAGAACGATCCGTATTACGCCACCTCGGGCAACGCCAAGGTGGCGTTCGCACCCCAGATCAGCGATCTTGCGCGCCTGCACCGCCTAATCCGCGAGCGCATGGCCACGACCGTGCTCGAATTCGGGGTCGGCTTCTCGACCGTGGTGATGGCGGACGCGCTCGCCAAGAACGAGGCCGAGTTCGCGGCGCTGCCCAACGCGCCGAAGCTCCGGAACCGCCGAGCCTTCCAGCTCGTCTCGGTCGATGCCAGCCGACACTGGATCAGCGAGACCGAGAAGCGCATCCCAGCGCATCTGCGCCCGCGCATCGAGATCGGCCACAGCCGGGTCCTCGCGGGCACCCATCTCGGCCAGCTCTGCCACTTCTACGAGACGCTTCCGAACGTCGTGGCGGATTTCATCTACCTTGACGGTCCATCGCCGAAGGACGTCGAAGGGTCGGTGAACGGCCTCGACTTCCTGATCGACGAGCGGACAGTCATGTCGGCGGACCTCCTTCTCATGGAGCCCACCATGCTTCCCGGGACGTTCATCCTGGTGGACGGCCGGACGAACAACGCGCGCTTCCTCGAACGGAACTTCCGCCGGCCCTTCAAATGCACCAGGAATTCCGAGGCCGACGTCACGACATTCGAGCTCGACGAGCCCCCGCTCGGACGTCACAGTCACGATCTCGTGGCGCTTCTGAAGCAAGCGGGCTTGCGCTGAGCCGCCCGGTCAGTCGGGCCGCAACTCGAACACGTTAGGAAGCCGCTCCCGAGCCCGCACGAGCGGAAGCCCCGGAACAACGGCGCGGAAGCGCTCGATCCTGGCATTGACCTCCGCCTCGCTGATGCCCGGAAACTTGTGGCGGCTATAGACGGCGCTGCTCTTGCCCTTGCGTGCCCGCGTCGTGATGGCGCGCACCGCGCCCCTGACGCCATGACGAAGGCGCCCTGAAAGCTCTCCCGCAAAGGAGGGGCGATGATCTGAGCCGAGCTCGGCGGATCCGGCCTGGAGAGCATCGAGAATGCGGTCGCTCGCGAGCGGGCCGTCGACCGAGGCGATATGCTCCCGAAGGAGGCTGCGCTGGTCCGGCGTGAGCCGATCGCCGCTCCCGCCCTTCTCCAGCGAGTCGCACAGCGCCGCGATCAGCATCTCGTCATCGGAGAAATTGCGGCTCAGCGAGTTGGGCAGGTAGGCGTCAAAGCGCGCGTTCTCGACCGGCCGGTAGGCAAAGGCCGGAACCTCCAGCACAGCGGCCTCGACGGCGCTGGTGCAGCCGCTATGCAGGAGCGCCTCGGCACCTGAAATCCAGGGCGCGATCGGCCCCTCATGCACCACATGCACATTCTCGTGCTCGTCGCGGATGCGCGACCAGACGGCGGCATTCTCGGAAGGATGAGGACGGATCACGAGCTGGCGCGGCGCAATGGCGCTCGCCACGCGCGGCAGGAGCGTCAGGAAGCGTTCGAAGAGCTCCCGTTTATGGGCATGGTAGCCGCCCTTCAGCTCGGCGCTGCGCTCCTTCGAAGCGCCTTTGCCGACCCGGAAGCGGACATAGTCCGGGATGAAATGATTGACGACGGCGAAGTTGCTCGAGAACAGCACGAAGTTCCCGAACCGCTTCCTGAGCCCCGCCACATCCTCCTTGAAGAAGGACCGGAGCTCCGGACGCAGGAGGTCGATGCGCGGATTGCCCGTCTCGATGATCGGCGTGCCGCGATAGCCCTTGTAGCTGCGCCACACTTCGGCATTGCTGCGCCCCCAGGCGTAGAGCTGGCGCGGACGGTTGAACGTCTCCTCGTCGAACATCAGATGCAGCGCCTCGTCATTGACGCGGATCAGCGCCTCCTCATCGAGCGCCACGATGACGTGGCCCAAGGATTCGAGGATGGACATCATCAGCCGGTTGCCGGTGCGGATGCCCTTCGCGAGGTAGATGGACCGGGGCAGCTTCGGCAGGTGCCGGTGGATGAGCGTGCGGCCGCCGATGATCGGGCTATAGCCGCGCTCCGCCGCCTTCAGGGCCAGAAGCAGCTTGGCGTCGAATTCCCGGTTCAGGGTCTCGACGGGAATGAGGAGGGTCTGAGGAAGAGTGCGCGGCATCGCCAGGGTACTGTGGATACGGGGCCTCAGGCCCATGGGCAAAGCGCCACGGTCCGCTCCCACCATATTGTCGCCGAGGGTCCGGCGGTGCTAACACCGATGCGGGTCAGGATGCAACCGCCACGCGGGATGCGCGCGCCTTCGGGCGCCAGAGGCGAACAAGATATGAAGAATACCGTTTTCATCCACACGAACGACAAGCAGCTGGTGGGCGCGAAAATCTCCGCCTATTCGCTGAAGCGCAACTCGCGCCGGCCGGACAGCTTCGACGTCCGCGTCATCCGACGCGAGGACTATTCCTTCTTCGAGGCCTTCGAGGGCCGCCCCTTCCTGCGTGCGGGCGTCAAGCGGCCGTGGGCGAACGACGACCTTCAGTCCTTCACGCCGCTGCGCTTCGCGCCGCCCGAGATCATGGGATACCAGGGCCGCGCGGTGGTGATCGACCCGGACATCTTCGCCGTGGGAGACGTATCGGAGCTCCTCGAACGCGACATGCAGGGCAAGGCCATCTGCGCCAAGCCCCGGCATGGACACAACGGCCGCGCCGACTACGTGGCGACCAGCGTAATGCTGCTCGAATGCGCGAAGCTCAGGCACTGGCGGCTGGAGGAGAACTTCAATCAGCTCTTCCGCTTCGAGCGCGACTACGAGGACTGGATCACGCTCGCCGGCGAGCCGCGCGACACGATCGGCTTCCTGGAGGACCACTGGAACGACTTCGACCGGCTGACGCCGGACACGCGGCTCCTCCACAACACCAAGCGGCGCACCCAGCCCTGGAAGACAGGGCTTCCCATCGACTTCACCAACCGCATCCCCATTCCCTTCGTGTCGCGCCTCATCGGCAGCGACGGCATCAAGCTGCCGCTGCGCTACAAGAAGCATCCGGACGCGCGCCAGGAGCAGTTCTTCTTCGCGCTGCTCAAGGAATGCCTCGCGGAAGGGGTCATGACGGAGAGCTTCATCACCTCCGAGATGGCGCGCAACCACGTGCGCCACGATGCGCTGGAAATGGCCAGGCGCGCGCCCGCGCTCGAGGCCATCCGCCTCGAGGCGGCCGCCTGACGGGCGGAGCCGGCAGCCTGTTCAGGATCCGCCTTTCCCCGGCCAGGGACAAGACGGCGGAGCTTCTGATCGACGGAACGCCCGTTCCCGTCACCTTCCGGCGAAGGCACGGCGCGCGGCGGATCATCCTCAGGCTCGATCCGCAAAGGGACCGCGTGATCCTGACCCTGCCGCGGCGGACCAGCGAGCGGGCAGCCCTCGACTTCGCGGCGAGCCAGGCCGGGTGGATCTGGAGCGCCATCCGGCGGCGCGAGCCTCCCATCGCCTTCGCGTCGGGTGCGCTGTTGCCGCTGCGGGGCATCCCGCACCTCATCCTCCATGAGGGCAAGGGCCGAGGCGGCGTGTGGACCGCGCCCGGCAGTCCGCCATGCCTCGTCGCCGCGGGGCGGCCGGAACATCTCGAACGACGGATCGGGGACTGGCTCAAACGCGAGGCGAAACAGGAGCTGACGGCCGCTTCCCGCGCCTATGCTGAGCGGATGGACGTCCGCTTCACGCGCGTCACGGTGCGCGACACCTCCAGCCGCTGGGGATCCTGCTCGGCGGGCGGCGCCCTTTCCTATTCCTGGCGGCTCATCCTCGCGCCGGCCTTCGTGCTCGACTATGTGGCGGCGCACGAGGTCGCGCATCTCATCGAGATGAACCACTCGAAAGCCTTCTGGACGCTCGTCCACCGCCACTGCGCCCGGGCGCAGGAGGCGCGGCGATGGCTGAAAGCATCCGGCGCATCGCTACACCGCTATGGCGGTTCGGGCGCGGCCGCCTGAGACCGGAATCCTCCCCATGCGCCTCAAGCCCGGCTCGGCCGTTCTCACCGTCGTCCTCGCGCTCCTGACATCGATCGGGCCGCTGTCGACGGACATGTATCTCGCCTCGCTGCCGGCCATCGGCCGCCACTTCGCGACCGACGCCGGACAGGTGCAGCTCACGCTCAGCCTCTTCCTCGCCGGCTTCGCGGTCGGGCAGATCGTCTACGGGCCGATCTCCGACCGGCTGGGCCGCAGGCCGGTGCTGTTCGGCGGGCTCGCCCTCTTCGTCCTCGCCTCGATCGGCTGCGGGCTGTCGCTCTCCATCGGCATGCTGATCGGGGCGCGCTTCCTGCAGGCGCTCGGGGCCTGCGCCGCGGTGGTGCTGGCGCGCGCCATCGTGCGCGACCTCTATTCCGGCGAGGACGCGGCGCGAATCCTGAGCTTCATGGGCGCGCTCATGGGGCTCGTGCCGGCGGTCGCCCCGATCCTCGGCGGCTTCCTCCAGACGGCATTCGACTGGCATGCGAGCTTCGCCGTCACGGCGGGCATCGGGATTCTCCTGCTCATCGGCTGCTATCTGGCGCTGCCCGAGACGCTCGATCCCGCGCGGCGCGCGCAGGCCGCCTCGATCCGCGGCATGCCGGGAGATTTCTACACGATCGCCCGCCACCGCCTGTTCCGGCGCTACACGGCGGCGGTCTGCCTCGGCTATGGAGGACTCTTCGCCTTCATCTCAGGCTCCTCCTTCGTGCTCCAGGGGTACTACGGGCTGAACGAGGTGCAGTTCGGCGCGGCCTTCGCGAGCTGCGTCGTGGGCTACATCTCTGGCACGCTGATCGGCGCCAGGGTGACGCGCCGGCTCGGCATCGCGCGCACCGTCGATGCGGGCACGATGGTGATGGCGGCGGGCGGCCTCGCGATGATCGCGGCGATCCAAATGCAGCCGCCACACATCCTGCACCTCCTCATCCCCATGAGCCTCTATCTCGTGGGCATCGGCATGACGCTCCCGGTCTCGATGGCCGGCGCCATGCAGCCCTTCCCCGAACGCGCCGGCACCGCCTCCTCGCTTCTCGGCTTCACGCAGATGACCTTCGCGGCGCTGGTGGGGGTGGCGGTTGGCCACATGGTCGAGACGTGGCCGACGGCCCTCGCCTGGACCATCGGCGTCATGGGCGTGCTCAATCTCGTGCTGACGCTTCTCTACCGCGGGCGGAGCGGCGCTGCGACCTGATGAACAGACAGTGGCCTACGCACCGGTGCCGCCGACGGTGATACGGTCGAGGCGGAGCGTCGGCTGGCCGACACCCACCGGCACGCCCTGCCCCTGCTTGCCGCAGGTTCCCATACCAGAATCGAGCTTCATGTCGTTGCCGACCATGGAGATGCGGGTGAGCGCATCGGCGCCGTTGCCGATGATGGTGGCGCCCTTGACCGGAGCGCCGATCCTGCCGTTCTCGATGCGATAGGCCTCGGTGCAGGAGAAGACGAACTTGCCGCTCGTGATGTCGACCTGACCGCCGCCGAAGGACACGGCATAGAGGCCGTTCTTGACCGACGCGAGGATCTCGGCCGGATCGCGGTCGCCCGCCAGCATGTAGGTGTTGGTCATGCGCGGCATGGGCTGGTGGGCATAGGACTGGCGGCGGCCGTTGCCGGTCGGCTTCACGCTCATGAGGCGCGCGTTCAGCCGGTCCTGCATGAGGCCGACGAGGATGCCGTCCTCGATCAGCGTCGTCGAGTTGGTGGGCGTGCCCTCATCGTCGATCGAAAGCGAGCCGCGGCGACGGTCGATGGTGCCGTCGTCCACGATGGTGACGCCCTTCGACGCGATACGCTGGCCGACCATCCCGGAGAAGGTGCTGGTCTTCTTGCGGTGGAAGTCGCCCTCGAGCCCGTGGCCGATCGCCTCGTGGAGCAGAATGCCCGGCCAGCCCGGCCCCAGCACCACGTCCATCTCGCCAGCCGGCGCGGGGACGGCCTCCAGCGCGATCAGGCTCTGGCGCAGCGCCTCGCGCACCACATCGCGCCAGCCCTCGCCCGAGAGGAAGGCCCCGTAAGCGTCGCGTCCACCGATGCCGTAGGTGCCGGACTCCTGCCGGTCGCCGTCGCCCGAAACGACGCTCACGTTGAAGCGCACGAGCGGGCGCCGGTCGGAGCGCCGGAAGCCGCCGGCGCGCAGGATCTCGACCGCCTGCCATTGGCCGGCAAGGCTGATCGACACCTGCCGCACCTTCGGGTCGAGCCCGCGGGCGAAGGCGTCGGCCTCCTCGAGCAGCCTCACCTTCTCCTCGAAGGGCATGGCGGCGATGGGATTGTCCGGGGCGTAGAGCGAGCGGTTGGTGCCGGGCGGGTCGGACATGACGGCGCCGCCACGGCCGGAGCGCACTGCCTTCACCGTCTCGGCGGCGCGGCGAAGCGCGCGCTCGCTCACCTCGCCCGCATGCGCGTAAGCGGTGGTCGAGCCCGAGACGGCGCGAAGCCCGAAACCCTGGCTCGTGTCGAAGCTAGCGGACTTGAGCTTGCCGTCGTCGAAGACCAGAACCTCGGCCTCGCTCGCCTCGAGGAAGAGCTCGCCGTCGTCGCAGCCCTGGAGCGCGTCCTCGAGGATCGCTTCAGCACGGGTGGGATCGAGGTCGGAATTCCGGAAGAAGAGATCGCTCACTATGAAGCCTCGCATGGGTCCCTTGGACCTCAAAGGTAGGCGCTCGGGGGCCGAGGTGCAAACCGCGGCGCTCCTTCGAAAGGGATGGCCGGCTCGGGGGCCGGCCATGACGTGTCTGGTGGGGTGCGCCGGTTTCCGCTCTCAACGCAGTTCTGCAGGCGCTGCATGGCCCGGCGCATCTTCGTCCGCCATCTCGGCCGTGGCCTGATCGAAGCGGGCGCGCCATTGCAGCACCACCTTTGCAAGATTCCGCTCGCCCAGGTGATCGGCGATGCGCGCGAACTGCCGCAGCATGTTCCGCACGCCTGTCCGCGCGAGCCGGCTGCCAGGCTCGGGAAACACATCCGGATCCATACCCGTCTCTATCGCGGCGCGCACCGCCTTCTTTGACTGTACATATTCCTCCACCCCGAACTCCGAGAGCAGGCCCTGGAACGCCTCGAAGCTTTCCGGATCGAAGGCACGCTCCTCGCCCAGCGGCCCCATCACCGGGCTTGCCGGAAAGAGGCTGGCGCAGGGCACAAGCCCTTCGGGGATCGGCGTGTTGGCGGAATGCGTCCGCCCCGAACGCAGGAGCTGCGGCAGCACATGGGTGTGGGGGCCGGGCGGCGAGACACCTCCCGTCTCAGGCCCTCCGATCTTCTGGTAGACCTCCGCACGCCCGAGATTGGAGAGCACCACCCGGTGGGGATGCCGCCGCAGGATCTCGCCCATGGCGGGATTGGACG
>JBFXDI010000081.1:0-18498 GCA_050181295.1 Parvibaculaceae bacterium
GACGCCTCCTTCGGCCGTATTCAGTGCACGCCCGACCTCATGCCGTCGGATATCACGGGAACGCCTGTCTTCCGGCCGGACCGCGCTGCTTTCGAGTTCGTGCGCGGGCCGATCTTCCATTCGCTCGTGCTGGTGGACGAGATCAACCGGGCGCCGCCCAAGGTCCAGTCGGCGCTGCTCGAGGCCATGGCCGAGCACCAGGTGACCGTCGCCGGAGAGACTTACGCGCTGCCGGACCCGTTCATGGTCGTCGCCACCCAGAACCCGATCGAGCACGAGGGAACCTTTCCCCTTCCGGAGGCGCAGCTCGATCGCTTCCTGCTCCACGTCGCGGTCGGCCTTCCCGATGCCTCCTCCGAGCTGCGCATCCTGGAGCTGGTCGAGCGCGAGGGATATCCGACGTTCGAACGATGGCCGGACGCTCTGGGGGTCGAGGAGCTTCGCGACGCGCGTGACGCAGCGTCCAGGATCTACATCTCCCCCGCGCTCAAGGACTATATCGTCCGCCTCGTCATGGCGACGCGCGACGGCAGCACGGAATCCGACATCCGCGCCAAGATCGAGCATCCGATCTCTCCACGGGGCACCCTGGCGCTGGCGGCGACCGCCAGGGCCCGCGCCTATGTCCGCGGCCGCGACTACGCCTCGCCGGAGGATGTGCTGGAGCTCGCGGCCGACGCGCTGGCGCACCGACTGGTGCTGACGTGGCGTGCGGCGGCCGACGGAGAGACGCCGCGGGGACTTGTCCGACAGCTGCTCGACCGGGTCGAGCCGCTCTGAGGCGGAAAGCAGAATGGACCCGCTCGATGGGGCCGGAATCGCCCCGGATGCCGAGGCGCTCATCAGGCTCAGGCACGTCGTCCGCAACATCCCCGAGCGACGCCTCGCGCCGACTGGCACGCCGGGAGGCTTCGTCAGCCCTCGCCGCGGGCGCGGAGTGGAGGCCGTCGACATCCGCGTCTACGCCGAGGGGGACGACATCCGCCACATCGACCGGAACGTGACGGCGCGGACCGGCATCACCCATGTGCGCACGTTCCACGACGAGCGCGAGCGGGCCGCGACCCTCGTCGGAGACTTCCGCCCCTCCATGCTGTGGGGCACGCGCCGCGCCTTCCGCTCCGTCGCCGCCGCCGAGGCGCTGGCGATCGTCGGCTGGCGCGTCGTTGAGGCCGGAGGGCGTGTCGGGCTCGTCGCTTTCAGCGTCGGCCAGCCGACGCTCGTGCCGGCACGGCCACGGGCGGGCGGCATGGCGGCCGTTATTGGCGGCGTGGTGTCCGCGCACCGCTCGGCCCTCGAATCGGCGTCCGTCGATCGAGCCGACGCAACCCCAATCGAGGACGCCGTCGAGCTCGCGCGCCGCGTGACCCCCACCGGTGGGTCGGTCTTCCTTGCGACCGGCCTTGACGATGCAGGATCCGACTTCGACCTCATCGTCACCGCACTGCGCCGCCGCTGCTACCTGACGGTGCTTCTGGTGGTCGACGCCTTCGAGCACGATCCGCGACCTGGAAACTACCCGTTCGTCGCCCGCTCCGGACGGATCGCTCGGGCAAACCTCGATCGCATCCAGCTCGGCCGCGTGCCTGACGAGCGGCGCGCACGCCTGGAGAAGCTCGGGGTTCCGTTCGTCGTGATAGAAACGGATTTGGGACCTGAGGGCATGGCGGAGAAGCTGGAGATTTCCGATGGCCGGCTCCGCTGAGACGCTCGCGGGGCTCCGCGACCTCCACGCGCCCCCGCTGGCGCCGACCGACCTGCTGGCAGACGGGTTTCTCGCCGTCGCGCTGGGTGTGGCGCTGGCCCTGCTCATCGGCGTCCTCGTCCGTCCTCTCACGCGCCGGATCTTCTCGCCGCGCGAAATCGCGCTCTCCCAGCTCGCCCGCAGCCGCGGGCTCGCTCCCGCCGAGCGCCTGATCGTGCAGGCCCGTCTGCTTGCCCGTTTCGCCCCCGAGATCGACCCGCCGGCCGAGCTCATCGCGAGGCTCCGGCACGAGCTCTACCGGCCGGCAGGCGGAGCCCACGCGGAGCGGCTTGAACAGGAGCTGTCCCTGCTTCTCCGCCGGTTGAGGCCTTGACGATGTGGAGCCTCGCCTTTCCGCTCGCGCTCCTTCTCTTGCCGCTGCCGCTCCTCGCCATGCATCTGCTGCCGCCCGTGCGCGAGCCGGTCGCCGCCCTCGTCGTGCCGAGCCCGCTTGCAAGCCGCCTCGAAGCGATCCCGCCGTCGAGGCTCACAACGGTCGGCCGTTGGCTCCTGCCCATCCTTTTGTGGATCGGCCTCGTAGGGGCGCTCGCAGGCCCGAGACTCATCGTGGCGAATGCGGCCCTTCCCGCCTCCGGAAGGGATCTCGTGCTGGTGCTCGACTTCTCCGGCAGCATGGAGAGGAAGGATTTTCAGATCGACGGCAAGCCCGCGCGCCGCGTCGACGCGGTGAAGCAGGTCGCGGCGGATTTTGTGCGCCGTCGCGCCGGCGACCGGATCGGGCTCGTGATCTTCGGCGACAAGGCCTATTTCGCCGCCGCGCCGACCTTCGACGTCGAGGCTGTCGCCCGCGTGGTCGAAGAGTCGACTATCGGCATTTCCGGCCGCTCGACCGCCATCAGCGACGGCCTTGGCCTGGCCCTGAAACGTCTGCGGGCATCGGTGTCGCCGTCCCGGGTCGTCATTCTGCTGAGCGACGGGGTGGATAACGCCGGCACCGTCGTTCCGACCGACGCCGCGTCACTTGCAAGAAAGCTCGGCGTCAAGGTCCATACGATCGCCCTCGGACAGAACGATGCCGCCGATGCAACGGACGACCGGGATGCCGTGGATGTCGCGGGGTTGCGGGCGATCGCGAACGAGAGCGGTGGAACGGCGTTCCGCGTGCGCTCCATGGCCGATCTGGAGGCGGTGGGCGAGGCAATCGACGCTCTGGAGCCGGGCGTGTCGGCGACTGCCGCGCGGGAGATCCATCAGGACCTTTGGATCTGGCCCGCGGGCCTCGCCTTTCTCGCCGCCTTGACGATGGTCTGCGTTCCGAGGCTCCGGCCGTGATCCCGCTCGACCAGCTTGCGATCCTCAGGCCCTGGTGGCTTCTCGCGTTGCCCGTCCTGGCGCTCGTCGCCTATGCCGCGCATCGTCGGACGCAAGGCCTCCCGGGCTGGGAGAGCGCGGTCGAGCCCCGGCTGCTCGCGGCCCTCGGGAAGCTCGGCCGCATCGTGCCCGGCAGCGGCAGGCGCGACTGGCCGGCGCCCGTCGCGGCTTCGCTCCTCGCCATCGCGCTGGCGGGTCCGGCGCTCCGATCCACCGACGCCGTCACCTACCGGAACCTCGATGGGCTCGTTGTCGTCATGGACCTGTCGCGTTCGGTGGCGCTCAGCAATCATTTCGACGCGGCGCGCATCGCGGCGCGCTCGGTGGTCGACAGCGCCGGATCTCGCCCGACGGCGCTCGTGGTCTACGCCGGGGACGCCTACGTCGCGAGCGCGTTCTCGACCGACCCGGCCGTTCTCGGCACGACCATCGCCGTGCTCGACGGCGAAACCGTGCCCGACCCCGGCACCCGCCCGGCGCTTGGCCTGGCGCTCGCGCGCCGCATGCTCTCGGAAGCGTCCATCGTCTCGGGCGACGTGGTGCTGATCTCGGACGGCGGCGCGCTGGACGACACGGCCTTGCAGGAAGCAAGGGCAATCCGATCGGCGGGAAGCTTCTTGTCGACCCTCGTCTTGCCCGAGGGCGCCGGACCGGAGAAAGAGCGTGGCGATCTTCAACGTCTGGCGGACGCCGGAGGCGGAGCTTCTGCCTCCGTTGTCGAGCCCGACAACGTCCTGCAATCGGCCGCCGCGCGCCCGGCCGCGCGGCTCGAACGGCAGGGATTGGCGGGGTTGTTCTGGAACGACCTAGGGAGCTTCATCCTGATCCTGGCGCTCATTCCGGCGCTCGCCCTCTTCCGGCAGCGGGGTTGACACGATGTCCCGCGCCACGCTCGCCCTGCTTGCCGCCTGTCTCGCCTTGGCATTCCTCTTCGGCGGCACCGGGCCCTTCGGCCGGCTGCTGCTCGCGGCCGGCGCGCCGGAGATGGCGCTCCCGCTGCTTGGTGATCCTCACTGGAAAGGCGTCGCGCTCTATCGGCTTGGCCGCAACGAGGAAGCGGTGCAATCGCTGCGGGTGGCGGGCGAGCCCGCCTTCTACAACCGCGGCAACGCACTCGTCCGGTCGGGTAGGTACGAGGAGGCCCTCACCCTCTACGACGCTCATCTTTTCCGTCACCCGCAGGACGCCGATGCGGCCCATAACCGCGCGCTCGTCGCCACCCTCGTCAATCCAACCGTCGGCGAGGCGCGCGCCGGCGGGCGCATCGAGGCTGACGGCATCCCGGTGACCAACAATCCCCGCGATACGGGACGAAAGCTTTTCGCCAAGCAGCAGATCGCCGCGAGCCCCCAGTGGCTGACGACGCTCGCAGACGAGCCGGGCCGATACCTGAAGCTACGGCTCAAGGCCGAGCACGACAGGCGGCGGGGTCTCGGAGTCGCCCTTCCGCCGGCGGAGTCGCCATGGTGAAGCTCATCATTCTGACCCTGCTCATGGGCCTGTCGTTGGCTTTTTCGAAGGCTGCACCTGCTCAGGGCTTGCAGCCGACGCTCGAGACCGTGGTCGAGCTTCCCCCCGAGACGCCCTACGAGCAGGAAATGCTGCTTCTGCGCATCAGGGGCGTGAACCACGCGCCCATCACGGTCCAGTCGCTCGGGCAGCCGGACCTTCGCAACTTCGCCTGGATGCAGCTCGGCCGCGACAAGTGGTTCGAGACCATGCTCAATGGCCGCAAGGTGTTGCGCTTCGAGCGCGCCATTGCGGTCTTTCCCCAGCGGGCCGGGCGGCTGCAGATCGGCTCCTTCGTGCATCGACAGACGGTCCTCGATGCGAAGGGCGCCCGCCAGCAGATCGAGGTCGTTTCGGCCCCTGTGAAGGTCGAGGTTCGGCCGAAACCGGAGAACGCCGGCTGGTGGCTCCCCGCCCGATCCCTCAAGGTCACCGACACCTGGGACAAGCCCCCGGACAGGCTGGGCCTCGGCGAGGTTGCGCGGCGGACCGTGACGCTCGAAGCCGAGGGCATAGGTCCTGAGCTGTTCCCGCCCATTCCATCGCTCAGATCGCCCGGAGTCGTGGCCTTCTTCGACCCGGAAGAGCGCTCGACGATCCTCACGCCGGACGGCCCCGTCTCGAAGGTGACGTGGCGATGGAGCGTCAAGGGCGCGACGTCCAGTCCGGCTACCATCAAGGAAGTCCATATCCCGTGGTTCGACACCACGACCCGCGCCGTGCGGGAGGCGGTTCTCGCGCCCCAGGAGGTCAGGCTCGCAAGCACCGCGACCGATGCGCGTGAGCCCCTGGGCTTCTGGACGGTGAGCCTTCCGGCGATCGGCGTCGCGGGCTTCGCCATGGGCCTCGCGCTGGCGATGCGACGCAGACGCTTCCGTTCCTGGCGCGAGCTCGCTTCCGCGCTCGGCCGCCTCATCCCGGACCGGCTCGCAGTTGCCCTCCGCCGGGCGGCCCGGTCGGGCGACGTGCGCTCGGCCTGGCTTGCGGCGCACCGGCTGGTCCGTCGGGTGGACCTTGGCCCGCGCTCCGAGGCGTTCGATGGTTTGCGCATTCTCGACGAGGCCGTGTTCGGGCGGCCTGCCTCTCGGCCCTCGCCGAGCCTTTCCCGCGCCCTCGAGATCCTGAGCCGACAGCCGCTTCTGTCAAAGGCGCGCGCGCCGGAGTGAGCCCGGGAGACTGCGCTCCCGCACGGACCCGATTGTCGCGCCACATAAATGTGATATTGGGCTAGGATCGCAGGTCCGCCCCGGCTTGTCGGGTGCGGATGTCAGGCCGTGGGCGTAGTGCATGTTCGGTGAGAAGCCGCGCGAGCTGCCTCAGAAAGTCGCGTTCGTCATGGTAACCGACTTCACCATGATGCCGGTGACGTCGGCGATCGAGCCCTTGAGGCTCGCCAACCGGCAGGCCGGAAGAACGCTCTACAGCTGGACCATGCACTCGATCGGCGGCGAGCCGGTGGCGGCCTCGAACGGCATCCTCACCATGGTGCAGGGCGACCTCGACGCGATCGAGGACCACGCCATCGTCATCCTGTGCGGCGGGCTCGACGTGCAGCGCCATGCCGACAAGCGTCTCATGAACTGGCTCCGGAAGGCGGCGCGGCGCGGCATGGACTTGGGCGCCGTCTGCACCGGCTCCCATCTCCTCGCCGAGGCCGGCATCCTCGACGGCTATGCCTGCACCATCCACTGGGAGAACCTGCCGGGCTTCCAGGAGGCCTTCCCCGAGATCGACGTCACGGGGAGCTTGTTCGAGATCGACCGCGACCGCTTCTCCTCCGCCGGCGGCACCTCGGCGCTCGACATGATGCTCGCCCTGATCGCCAGCCAGCACGGTCAGGAGCTCGCGGCCGCCGTGGCCGAGCTCGTGCTCCATTCGCCCATCCGCCATCACAGCGAGCACCAGCGCATGTCGCTGCCCGCCCGCATCGGGGCCAGGCACCCGAAGCTCGTGGGCATCATCGACAAGATGGAGAAGAACCTCGAGGAGCCCCTCTCGCCGAGCCTGCTCGCACGTCAGGCGGGGCTCTCCACCCGCCAGCTCGAGCGCCTCTTCCGCCGCTACCTGGACCGCTCGCCGAAGCGCTACTACCTCGAACTCCGCTTGAAGAAAGCGCGCTCGCTCCTGCTTCAGACCGACATGTCGGTGATCAACGTGGCGCTCGCCTGCGGCTTCTCCTCGCCATCCCACTTCTCCAAGTGCTACCGCGCCTTCTACGGCCGCACGCCCTATCGCGAGCGCGGCGTGCCCGCCGTCGGCGAGGGCATGAAGAAGGCGCCTGCGACGGCGTGAAGGGCTTTTCCGGACACGCACGGCCGGCCCGTTGCACCCCACCCCTTGAGGGGGAGGGGAAGGGGTGGGGTGGCGGGCAGACAAGGAAACTCCACCCGGTTCGCGCGATTGCGCGAACCGACCTCCCCCGAGGGGGAGGTGTGCGGATTGTTGAGGGATCTTCCGTGGTGTCCGGAAGGCCTACCCCTGCAGCGCCGGGAGACGGAGGACCGCCAGCAGCCCCCCCAGCGTCTTCGACCGGTCAAGGCTGATGCGGCCGTTGTACATGGCCGCCGTCTCCGTCACGATGTTGAGGCCGAGGCCGGAGCCGGGCTTCGTCTCGTCCAGCCGCTGGCCGCGCTGCAGCGCCGTCACGAGCTGGGAATCCTTCAAGCCCGGGCCGTCGTCGGCGACCTCGATCTCGATCCACATCCGCCCGTCCGCGGGATCCGCGCGCGGCGTCGAGACGGCGACCGCGATCCGCCCCTTCGACCACTTGCTGGCATTGTCCATGAGGTTGCCGGCCATCTCCTCGAGGTCCTGCCGCTCGCCGCGGAATTTTACGCCCGGCGGGCAGGAGACCTCGATCTGAAGACCCCGGTCGCGGTGGATGCGCATGAGAGTGCGGGCCAGCGCGTCCAGCACCTCCTCGACCGGCGTCGAGGCGCCGAGCGTCTGGGCGCGGGCGGCGCGGCGCGCGCGGTCGAGATAGAGGCTCACCTGGTCGCGCATCACCTGCGTCTGCTCCATGACCTTGGTGGCGAACTCGCCGGCGTTGGTCTGGGCCTCGTTGGTGAGGACCGAGAGCGGGGTTTTCAGCGCATGCGCGAGGTTGCCGACCTGCGTGCGGGCCCGCTCCACGATCTCGCTGTTCGACTGGATCAGGAGATTGAGCTCGTTGGCGACCGGATCGATCTCCTCCGGATAGGCGCCGCTCAGCCGGTCGGCCTGGCCCTCGCGAATGGCGGTGAGCTCGCCCTGCATGGCGCGCATCGGCCGCAAGCCATAGCGCACCTGGAGCAGCAGCGCCGCCAGCAGTCCCAGCCCCAGCACCGCCAGCACCAGCACCAGCGCCTGGCGGAAGGCGCCGACCTCGGCCCTGAGCTCATCGAAATTGCCGGCCACGAGGAACGAGTAGGGCGAGGAGCCGCCATAGAGCGAATATTCCTGCTCGATGGCGCGCAGGCTCGTGCCCTTGGAATCGGTGAGCGCGAAATGGGCGATGTTGGCGCTGTCGCGGCTCGTCATGAGGCGGGGGTCGGGCTCCAGCCGCTGCTCGAGCAGGCTGTCGGAGAAAAGCCCGTCGTCCGGCTTCCCGCCGACCGGCGTGATCTGCCAGTACCAGCCGGAAAGCGGCAGCTTGAAGCGCGTGTCGGCGAGCGCGCCCTGCATGGTGGGCTGGCCGTCGGCTGTCAGCTCCACATTGGCGAGCAGGCCGTCCAGCACCGCCTGCAGGCGGGCGTCGAAATTGCGCTCCACCGCGGCGCGGAAGAGCTGGTCGAGGAGCACGCCCGCGACGATGAGGAGGAAGACGCTGACGATCGCGGCCGACGCGGTCAGCCGGAACGCCAGCGAGTTGGTCCGCATTATTCCGGCTCGGAGATGCAGTAGCCGAGCCCGCGAACGGTCTTCAGCACGTCCACGCCGAGCTTCTTCCTCAGGCGGCCGACGAACACTTCGATGGTGTTGGAGTCGCGGTCGAAATCCTGGTCGTAGAGATGCTCGACCAGCTCCGTGCGCGAGACGACGCGGCCCTTGTGGTGCATGAGATAGCCAAGCAAGCGGAACTCGAGCGAGGTGAGCTTGACGCCGTGCCCGTTGACGGTCACGCGCGCCGCCGCCGTGTCGAGCATCAACGGCCCGCACACGATCTCGCTCGAGGCATGGCCGGCGCTTCTCCGCAGGAGCGCCCGGATGCGGGCCAGCACCTCCTCCATGTGGAAGGGTTTTGACACGTAGTCGTCGGCGCCGGCGTCGAAGCCCGCCACCTTGTCGCTCCAGCGGTCGCGGGCGGTGAGGATCAGCACCGGCATTTTCCGCTCGTTGCGGCGCCACTTCTCGAGCACCGTCACGCCGTCCATCACCGGCAGGCCGAGATCGAGCACCACCGCGTCATAGGGTTCGGTGTCACCCAGATAGTGGCCTTCCTCGCCGTCGGCGGCGCTGTCGACCACATAGCCGGCGTCGGAGAACGCCGTCACCAGTTGCCGGTTGAGATCAGGATCGTCCTCGACCACGAGCAGGCGCATTTTGTCACGACCTTCTGGACCGTCCTCCGGCGGCGCGGAATCGCCCCACCGGCCGGATCGTGCGTCCCATCAATAGCTTGAGCGACGCGTTTCCGGAAGGCACAAGACAATTGCGATGCATGGCGCCTTTGTATTGACAATGTATACACAGATGGCCATATTCGGCGCATGGCAAAAAGTCCCTCCTCCACGGCGAAGCGCCTTTCGGCCGAAGGCGCCAAAGGCAGCATCAACCTGCGTATCGAGGCGCACACGCGGCGATTGATTGACGAGGCGGCCGCCCTCCTTGGCAAGACCCGGACCGAGTTCATGATCGATAGCGCGAGATCCCTAGCGGTCGACGTGCTGCTGGATCAGCGCCTTTTCGTGCTCGAATCGGAGCGCTACGACGCCTTCGTCCATGCGCTCGACAATCCCCCCCCGCCCGGCCCCAGGCTGCGTGCTCTGCTGCGGCGGGCCCCGATGTGGAAGACGTGAGGCAGGCTCCGGACTCTTCACAGCCGAAGCTTTCAGCACCGGTTCCGCTGGCGGCGCATCACGACCTGGCGGACTTCGACTGCGACGTGCCCGCGCTGAACGATTGGCTGAAAGGGCGCGCGCTCAAGAACGAGAGTCGTTTTTCCCGCACCTATGTCGTGTGCGATGGAAATCGGGTCGCCGCCTATTTCTGCATCTCCGCGGGATCGGTGGAACGCACCGCCGCGCCCGGCAGGATGAGGCGCAACGCGCCCGATGCGATTCCGGTGTCTGTGATCGGCCGCTTGGCGGTCAGCCGGGAATATGCCGGGCGCGGCCTTGGCGCCGACATCCTTTCGGACGCCCTGCGCCGTATCGCTGTTGCATCCCAGAGCATCGGGATCGGAGCGGTGCTGGTGCAGGCCAAGGACGAAGACGCGAAGCGCTTCTATATGCGCTGCGCGGAATTCATCGAGTACCCGGCGGACAGCCGCACGCTGTTTCTTCCCATCGAAACGGTCATCGCGGCCTTCGGCTGACGGTCGTGAATGCTTGCGATTCCGCCGCCGCCTATTGCCCCACGACCTGCGCCGTCTCGGCGTCGACCAGCACCCGGTGGATCTGGTTGCCGGTCTTGAGCTTCACCGCGTAGATGAGGCGGGGCCCCCTGAGCAGGCTCACGCCCAGGCCCTGGCTTCCCGGAGAGGTGCCGAGCGCGATCTCGAGCGCGGTGGAAGGCGGGATGATGCGGCCCCCCTGCCGCTTGGCGGGGGCTTCCTTGTAGGCGCGGTAGGGGACAGCGTCGTACTGGGCGACAGCGGGCTCCGCCTGGCCGTGAAGGGCGACCGGCGTCAAGGGGTCGTAGGCGTAGGGACTTGCGAGCGCCGCGGCCGCGAGATGCGGCGTCGTCAGGCAAAGCAAGCCCATCACCAGAACGGTCTTCAGAATCCTCATAGCCACTTCGACCCCAGCCGAGGCGGCGACCCTAGAGGACAGGACATGAACCTGCCATGAATACCCTGAAGATGGCTAAAATCCTCTGAAAACAACGGTTTCTGCCAGGCTCGCGCGCTCCGTCCGGAAACGGTTGACGGGAGCCTCCTCGTCCATATGGCCAAGGGCGAGGCCGGAAAAAAGCATGAGTTCGGGCGGAGCTTCAAGAAACTTCGAGACGGTGCGGTGCCAGCCCGCCCAGGCTTCCTGCGCGCAGCTGTGGAGTCCGTGCTCCCTTGCGAGGAGCATGACGGTCTGGAGATACATGCCCAGGTCCGCCCATTGGCCAAGGCCCATGCTGCGGTCGATGAAAAAGAAAAAGCCGACCGGCGCGTCGAAGAAACGGAAATTGCGGTGGAATTGGCGCCACCGCCCGGCCTTGTCCTGCCGCGCCACGCCGATCGACTCGTAGAGGTCCTCGCCGCACCTGAAGCGGCGGGCGGCGTAGGGCTCCTTCAGCGGGTCCGGGTAGACCGAATACTCCGCCCCTCGCCGCGCGGCTCGGTTCCGAGCCGCCCGGCCACCTCGGCGACCAGCTCCTTCAGCGGAGCGCCGGTGAGGACATAGGTGTGCCAGGGCTGCAGGTTGCCGCCCGAGGGCGCCTGGCGGGCTCCCTCGAGAATGGCCCGGACCGTCGCCTCGGGAACGGGATCGGGCCGGAAGGCGCGGCATGACAATCTCGACCGCACCGCTTCCGATACCCGCATGATCCCCTCGCTCCGCATCCATTCACGGGGGTAGCTTATGCAGGTCGGGGCCGGGCTTCGGCAACCGGATTGGGGTGCAGGGGCAGCTCTAGCCCTTGTTGGGCACGAGCCAGGTCAGCCAGCCCGTGAGGCCACCGCCAATGAGCGAGAAGAGGAGCGCGCCCCAGTAGCCGATGCGCTCGATGAGCTCCGGCGTCACCCATTCGGGCAGCACGAGCCCGAGCGTCGCGAAGAGCGCCACGGTCGAGGTCAGGAAGGCGACGATGGCCTTGTTCACGGCGGTGTTCATGGAAAAAGCTCCTTTCTTGCGTTCGGGAAGGTCTCTGGCGACGACATTGGTGCGTTTGGGCGGCTCCTCTGCCGCCGGCTGGGCGTTACGCACAGGCGCGCCGTTCGCGATCTCGGCCACGGCGCGGGCGAGGTAGCGCTTGCGGTCATCGAGCCCGTTGAGGCCGCCATTCACCGCCTTCGTCACGCGGACGATGTCGTCGGCATCGCCCTTGACGAGAGCGCCGATGCGGCGCTCGCGCCAGTACCAGAGGCCGGCGAGAAAGCACCACGGCGCCTCGGCAAGTTTTTCCGGCTCGGCCTCGAAGTCGGGCGCGTCGGCGCGCTGGGCGCCCGCCCAGTGCGTGAAGGCGCGATAGTTGGCGCGGCCCGTGAGCTGGATCGTGCCCCTGCCCTTGAAGCGCGGACCATCGCCCCGCTGCACGTTCCCCAGATCCTTGCGGCCCTCATAGGCCTTGCCCGAAGCGTATTCGACCACGGTTCGGAAGCCGTCCGACTCGTGCGCGTTCTGGGTCACGAAATGCGCGAGTTCCAGCGGCCGCTCGATGGCGGCGCCGCGCTCGCTCAAGGCCTGCGCGAAGCCCGCGAGAATCTCCGGCCGGCCGCGCGGCGCAATGCGCTTCAGCATCGCCGCATCGATCTGCATGACTGCCTCCGATCTTGAATCTCTCGTTGAGAAATCCGCTCGTCCCCGCGAAGGCGGGGACCCAGCGCCATCACCATGGATTCCCGCCTGCGCGGGAATGAGCGGAAAGCGTGGGGCCGCTGCTAGCCGAAGAAGCCGCGCAGCTTGTCCACGAAGAGGCCGGCAAGTCCCGCCACCACGGCCACGCCGCCCGAGAAGTAGTTGATCTTGCGCTCGACGCTGGTCAGGCGCTCGTCCATCGCCTTCTGCCCCTCGACCAGGCTGTCGAGCTTGGTCTCGATCGCCGCGAGATGGCGGACGCTTTCGGTGTGGCGCTCCTCGTTCGTCATCGCCCTCCCTCAGAACGCCTTGCGCAGCATGACCGACAGCTCGAGGCTCGCGCTGTTCCAGGCCGTCACCGCCTGCACATGCAGCGTCTGGGCCACGGTGCGCGAGAAGACGCGCTTCAGGATGTCTCCCGACGCCACCGTGCCGAGGCTGCTGGCCCCGACCGCCTGCGCCGCCACGACGTCGGTTCCACCGCTCGTCGTCCCGATGCGGACGCCGCCCGTCACGGCATTCCCCGCCGTCTCGGCATAGTGGATGGCCTCGATCGCCCAGCCGGCGGGGATGGAGACGGTCGTGTTGGCCGTCACGGCGCGCAGCCGCTTGACGCCCGGCGACAGCCAGGAGGTGCCATCGGAGCCGAGGAGCGCACCGGCGATGTCGGAGGAGCCGACATGCTCTCCCGCCGCCACGCTCGGAAGCGCGGTGTTGGCATATTGCCGCGTCACGAAGTGGCGGGCCGCCGTGATGACGGTGTTGGCGCCGCCGAGTTGGATGCTGCCGTCGGCCGAGATCCGCATCTTCTCGACGGGCGTCGCGCCGGCATTGCTCAGGAGGAACATGAAGCGGCAGCTCAGGGAGCTCGCGCCTGGCGTGCCGTCCACCGCCACGCGAAGAATGGCGCCGTTGGTCGCCTGAACGCCGTCCATGCCGGCGAAGGAGAAGGCTCCGAGTTCGTCGCCGTCCTGCACGCTTGCGACGTCCCCGATCGTGCCGCCGCGGCCTTTCAGGAAATAGTATTGCGGGCCGAAGCCGCTCGCGCTGAAGCGGGCGTTGAGGAATGCCGCCGCGGGTGCGCTTGTGCCCGCGATCTGCGCCAGCGGCGTGACGACGCTGGTGCTGTTGCGGGTGGAAAGCGGCGCCGTCGGCCCGATCAGCAGGCGGCCGTGGTCGAGGCGGAGCTGGCCCGTGGTGCGGTCGACGAGGATTGCTCCCGTCCAGGCCGAGCCGTCGGGCGAGACCTTGAGATGGAAATCATCATCGCCCGCGAGGCCGAGCTCGGCGCGTCCCGAAAAACCTGTCTGATAGAGGAGCGAGGCCGTGTCGCTTGCGCCCTCCTTGTTGACCTTGAAGCGGATGTCACCGTCGCCGCCGTCGCCAGCATGGAGCGCGGTATAGAGGATGGCGTTGGAGCGCACCGCCAGCCGGTTGGTCGTATCCGCCGTCGTGCGGACCCCGAGGAGCGAGAGGTTCTGGAGCTCGCCCAGAAGCGTCGCCACGTCCACCCACAGCCCGCCACGACGCACCAGCAGTCGCCCCTCGTCCTCAACGAAGGCGCACCAGCCCTCCTTCGGTGCATGGAAGCCCCAGGCTCCGTCCTCGAAGGCAGCGATCTCGCCCACGTGGCCTGTCCAGTCACCGGTGGGCGAGGCGGCCACGATATAGCGGTCGCCTTCTGCAGGCGTGGCAGGCGGCGTGGCGAGGTCGCGGTCCTTCACCGCCAGATGCAGGAGCGTGTCGAGCTTCAGGAGCGCCGCATTGTGGGTCACGTGCTTCTGGGCTTGCGCAGGCAGGATGAAGGGCAGCGCGAGATGCATTGTCTCAGACATGGCGTTCCGCCTCCGTTGCGGCGCCGCGGCCGTAGACGCGGCTCAGTTGCGCGACCCGGAACCGGATCGTGGAAAGGGGCGCGCCGAAATCGCTCGCCTGCTCGGCGGCGCCGTAAGTGAAGAAGGGCTCCGTCGTCTCGACGCTCCGCACGACGCTCGCGCCATCGAGAATGTCGAGCGCATAGCGTTCATCGGCCTCGCCAAGCGGCACGTCCACCAGCTCCCAGCTATCGCCGCCCATGCGGGTGCGGCGGATCCAACCGAGCGCAATGTCAGTACCGTCGCGGCGCGCGGCTAGGTGGCCCGGTGCGAGCGGCCTGAGGCCGATCCCCTTCGGGGTGAAGGCGAAGGTCGCGAAGGCCGGATCGGCGATGTCGAGGCGCGAAGGACCCGCGCGGCCCTGCAGCGGCCGCCCGATGGCGCCCGCGCCAAGGTCGAGCTGCGTCACGGCCGCGTCCAGCATCACGAACTGGGCGCCGCTTGAGCGAACCGCCGCGATCTCAGGATCGGATCCCGCCTGCCCGCGCAGCAAGCCGCTCAGGAGATAGGTGTTGGACGCCACGAGCTCGGCGCTCTCGAACTGGATCACCTCGAAGCCCCGCGTCTCATCGCCGACCGCCGCCGCGTTGGCGCCCGCGAGAAACTCCTCGCGGCTCACCGAGGCGAGGGCGCCGAGAAGCAGCCGCACTCGGAGGCGCGCGCGCCGGTCGATGCGACCGAGCGGCCCCTTCTCGAGCGGGTCGAGCGTCTCTCCCATCACGGCCGGCGCGCTGAGCAGCCGGTTGAGCGTCGGGATTCCGGGCTCGTCCGCATAGACCGCGATCTCGCCCGGCCAAGGCCTCGCCGCCACCGCGATCCAGGGCGCATGCGGGTTGTCTCCGTCGGTCAGCATCGGCAGGTCGAGCACCAGATGCCGCGGCGGCCCGAAGACCGGCGGCGCCTCGATCGTTGCCGCCCGCTCCGGCCCTGACGCCGCGCGGTAGACCGAGGGCTCGCTCGCCCGCGCCTTGACCCTGCGCGCGCGCTCTTCGCTCACTTCCTCGATCCGGAACCTCGTTAGTCCGCCGCCATGCGGCAGCGTGACGGGGTCGCCCGGCTCGAGCGCGAGCAGGCTCGGCGGCAGCGCGAAGCTTGCGGTCTCGCGGCCGACCCAAGCCTCGTGCAGCAGCACCTCGGCCCGGGGCTGGGCTGCCCCTTGCGACAGCACGCAGGCCGTCTCCACCACCTCCTCGCGGAGGCTCGTGCCGTCGAGCTTGCGCGCCTCGACCGCCGCATGGCGATAGTCGGCGTCGCTCTCCTGGTAGCCGAGCTTGACCGCCGTCGGGAGATCCGTCTCCTGCGCGCGCGTCAGCGTCATGAGCGGGCGGCGCGGGTCGTCCTCGACGAGCCTGTCCGTCTCGAGCGCCAGGGGCGCCCCGGCGCTGCGATGCCGGAAGGCGATGCGGCCGCCCGTCTCCACCGCGTCGAAGGAGAAGACCGCCGCCAGCGGATCGAGCGCGTCGCGACCCGACACCACGCGGTCGATCACGAAGCCGTCCGTCACGCCCTCGAGCGTCGTGCTTTCGACATCGGCGAGCCCGTAGGCCTCCGCCACGCTCTTCACCAGCGCATCGAGCGGCGCCGCGCCGAGCCTGCCGTTCAGCCAATGGCCGGTCCGGTATTTCGGGCCGTCGGACCAGACCTCGCTCAAGGCCGGAAAGACCGGCCAGGGGCGTGCATCCCAGCACCAGAGGAAGATGCGGGAGGGATCCACCATGCGCCCGCCATAGATCTCCGACAGCGGATCGCGCCCCTCTTCCACACTCCAGTAGCCGAGCAGCGTCTCGACGTAGCGCCGCTGCATGAAGTCGTCGCGCGTTGCGGCCGAATCCCAGGGCAGCGCGCTTTCGGACGACTGCGGATCGATGAAGGCATTGGGCCGGTTGGTGCCCTTGTCGACCGCCGGGCAGCCGGCTTCCGTGAACCAGATCGGCTTCGAGCGCGGCGCCCAGGCCGTGGACTCTTCCGCTTCCACGCCGCCCGGCCGGTCGCGGTGCGCGTTCTCCCACCAGCCTTTGAGGTCCTTGTAGCGGAAGACCCATGGCTTGCCGTGGGCGCCGTCCGTGATGGGCGAACGCACCTGCAGGGCGCGGTCGCTGTCGCTCGCGTAGAACCAGTCGAACCCCTCCCCGCCCGCGACATTGCTCGCGAGGTAGGCGCGGTCGTGGATCGACGGCACGCCCGCGAGCGCGTCGAGATGCAGGCTCCCGTCCCGCCAGTCGGAGAGCGGCATGTAGTTGTCGATGCCGACGAAGTCGACATCGGGGGAAGCCCAGAGCGGATCGAGATGGAAGAACGCATCGCCCGACCCGTCCGTCGGCTGATGACCGAAATACTCCGACCAGTCGGCGGCGTAGGAGACCTTCGCCTCCGGCAGCACCGCCTTCACGTCGGCTGCGAGCGCGACGAGCGCCGCGACCGCCGGATAGGTTGTTGCGCTGCTCCTGAGGCTCGTCAGGCCCCGCATCTCGCTCCCGATCAGGAACGCCTCGACGCCGCCCGCGGCTAAGCAGAGATGCGCGTAATGCAGCACCATGCGGCGGAAGCTCCACTCGGCCGGCCCTGAATAGACCACCTCCTCGCCCGCGAGGGCGAAGTCGCCGACGGCCGCCGTGCCGAAGAAGGCATCCACCCCCGCCACGATTCCGGCCGACTTGTTCGGCGAGCCGGGTCGTCCGGGCGCCGGGTCGCAGGTGATGCGGCCCCGCCAGGGATAGGCGGGCTGACCCGCCTCGCCCGTATAGGGGTCGGGCAATGCGTTGCCGGCCGGCACGTCCATCATCAGGAACGGATAGAAGGTGACGGCGCGGCCGCGGTCCTTCAGATCCCGGATGGCGGCAATCACGGAGGAATCCGACGGCGTGCCGCCGAAGGCCGGGCGGCCGTCGACGGTGGAGACGACCTCGGCCGCGCCGCGGTTCATCCCCGCCACCCGCCATGAGACGGGCGATGTCGTCTTGGCGGAAATCTCGACCTTGGGCCGCACGCTGCAGTGCCCCACGCGCAGATCGTCCCCGAACCAGGCGACGACCAGCGAGGCCGCCTCGAGGTTGGGGCAGGTCGCGTCGAGCTGGTCCATGGCGAGCGACCAGTCTGAGGGCGCGCCTGCGACGTGCCGGTTCTCGGACGCCGTCTCGCCCCAGCCGGCGTTGCGCGTCACAGGGCTCGGGTCGTAGCCGAATTCCGTCGTGCCGGGGATGATGTTCACGGCGGAGATCATCGCCTCGACGTCGTCGAGCTTCCGGAAGAGCTCGAAGGAGAGCTGCGGCAGGCGGTTGCCGAAGCGCTCGAGCGCCAGGCGCTCGAACACCACATAGGCGAGGCCGCGATAGGCGGGCGCCGCGTCCCCGCCCTCCTTGGCAACGATCAGGCTGTCTGGCTCCTGCTGCTCGCTCCCTGGATAAAAGCGCCAGGTCACGCCCGAGAGGTCGATCTCCTTGCCGTCCGCCCAGACGCGGCCGATGCGGTCGATCGGCCCCTCGCAAAGGCCCACGGCGAAATTCGCGAAATAACTGTACTCGGTCACCTTGGCGGAGGCGCCGCCCATGCCCTTGGCGCCCGCCTTCTCCTTGCGCTTGGAGACCACCTCCTCGAGGTTCGTCGCCCAGATCACCTGCCCTGCCAGCCGCGCCCGGCCCCAGGCGCGCGGGATCACGCTCCCCTCCGTCGAGCTCATGATGCGCAGATCGTCGAGGCGCGGGCCCTCGCTCTTGCGGGGTCCCGGCCCGAACAGCGCCTGGTCGATGAAGCTCCCGGCGATGGCGCCGGCGGCGCGGCCGATCATGCCGCCGAGCGGTCCGCCGAACATACTGCCGACCGCCTGCCCGGCGGCAGAAAGGACGAGTGTGGCCATTGATCCGTATCTGGAATATCAGGCTTCGGGAAACCGGAAGGCGTGCGAAAGCCGCCGCCGCCACCAGGCCGTCACCGCCACCTCGCACACGGCGGCGCCTTCCTGCGCATGCACCATGGTGCTCCTGGACGTCGCTATCCCTGCGTGCTTTGCCGGCAGGTGCGCCCGCCAGCGGAAGAGCAGCACGTCGCCCGCGCCCCATTCATCGAACGCGAGCGGCAGCAGATGCCGCATCGCCGCCTCCGCCAGCCGCTCACGGGTGTCGGCTTCCGCCCAGCCCGGTCCGTAGGGCGGCGCGGCTTCGGGCTCCGCGCCATGCAACGCGCGCCAGACGCCGCGCACAAGGCCGAGGCAATCGGTGCCCACGCCCTTCACGCTCGCCTGGTGCTGGTAGGGCGTGCCGACCCACCCTCTCGCCTCCGCGACGACGCGCGCGGCGAAACTGATGGAGGCTTTGGCGAGGTCGCCACCCCCACCCCAACCCTCCCCCCTCAAGGGGGAGGGAGCAGAAAATGCCCGCTCATCTTGCTTGCGGGT
>JBFXDI010000082.1:0-18399 GCA_050181295.1 Parvibaculaceae bacterium
CGATCGCCTTGGGATCCTTGGAGCCGGCCGCAGTCGCCGCCTGCGCGAAGACCTGCATCGAGGCGTAGGTGTAGAGCGTGTAGCCTTCTGGGTTGTAGTTCTCGGCCTTGAACTTCTCCACCACGGCCTTCGCGGTATCGAACTTCTGCGGGTCCGGTGCGAAGGTCATGATCGTGCCCTCGCCGGCGTCGCCGGTGATCGACCAGAACTCGTCGGTCACGAAGGCGTCGCCCGAGACCATCTGAGCCTGCAGACCCTGCTCGCGCATCTGGCGCAGGATGAGGCCGCCCTCGGTGTGATAGCCGCCGACATAGACGGCGTCGACATTGGCGCCCTTGAGCTTGGAGACGAGTGCTGTGTAGTCCTTCTCGCCCGCCGTATAAGCCTCATAGAGAGCCTCCTGGAGGCCGGCGGCGTTCATGGCCTTCTTGGTCTCGTCCGCCAGGCCCTTGCCGTAGGCCGACTTGTCGTGAAGGATCGCAACCTTCTTGCCGGCATACTTCTGGGCGAGGAAGGCTCCCGCCACCTTGCCCTGCGCGTCGTCGCGGCCGCAGACGCGGTTGGTGTTCCAGTCGCCCTCGTCGGTGAAGGCGGGATTGGTCGAGGCCGGCGAGATCTGCAGGATCCCTTCCTCGGCATAGACCTTGGAGGCCGGGATCGAGGAGCCGGAGCAGAAATGCCCGTCCATGAAGATCACGCCCTTGGACGCCATCTGGTTGGCGACCGCCACGGCCTGCTTGGGATCGCAGGCATCGTCGCCGACGTTCAGCACCAACTGCTCGCCGAGCACGCCGCCCGCCGCGTTGATGTCCTTGACCGCCATCTCGGCACCGCGCTTCATCTGCTCGCCGAAGGCGGCGTACTGGCCGGTGATGGGGCCCGTCACGCCCACCTGGATATCCGCCCAGGCGGCCGAGGCCGCCACAGTCGCGGCAACGCTCAGCGCGATGCCGGACAGCAAGAGTTTTCTCATTACCGTCTCCCTTGGTTTTAGGGGCCTTCACGGCCCTCGGGGTTAAAGCCTCCAGAGGCCACTTTCGGCCAAGTAGAGGCGCTTGGAAAGGGCAATCTGAACGCGAGGGTTAAGCCCCCCGTCGCCCGTATTTGCCCCCATTTCAACGGCTTGAGCGCGACCAATGCGGCACCGCACGGTGCTCCTCGATCGTGCTCAGGCGGCGTCAGCCTTCTCTCTCCAACTGAAAGGACCGGTGCGTTCGTATAGCCAGGGATACTGGCTCGTCATTTGTCTGGCCCGCGTAAGGCGATAGCCCAGGAGGGCGCCGGCGATCAAGACCAGCGTGTCGGTGATGTAGTAGTGGAGCGACAGAAGCTCGCCCTCGAACAGCGCATAATGCAGGAACCGCAGGGCGCAGCCCATGAGCAGCATGTAGGCGACAGGCATCCAGAGCGGCCGCCATTTGCCGGCAAGCGCCCGCCCGGCCAGGAATGCCGCCCCGCCGCCGATGATCACGGTCATGATCAGGAAGATCCAGGGGCTGTCCTCGACGATGATGCTCATGGGAGCAAGTTCCTCGTTCTCCACCTTCCGTCACCCCAGCGCAGGCTGGGGTCCGATGGCGGGCTTCCGCAGGCGGAGAGGCTCGATTGGATGCCAGCCTTCGCTGGCATGACGGTCCGGGCGGGGATCATCGCGTGCACACCCATCTCAGTGCTTCGCTCCGCCCTCGAGATAGGCGGCCCGGATCTCCTCCCTCGCCAGGAGCTCGCGGCCGGTGCCGGACATGGTGATGCGTCCGTTGACCATCACATAGGCCCGGTGGGCAAGCTTCAGGGCATGAAAGGCATTCTGCTCCACCAGGAAGACGGTCATGCCCTCCTCGCGGTTGAGACTGCGGATCACATCGAAGATCTGACGCACGATAAGGGGCGCAAGGCCGAGCGAGGGCTCGTCGAGCAACAGGAGGCGCGGGCGCGCCATGAGCGCGCGGCCGATCGCCAGCATCTGCTGCTCGCCACCCGAGAGCGTGCCGCCGCGCTGCGACTGCCGTCGCTCGAGGATCGGGAACAGCTTGAAGACCCGAGCGAGATCCGCGTCGAAGTTTTTGGCGTCGGTGATCGCCGAGCCCATTTGCAGGTTCTCGAGCACCGTCATGCGGGGAAAGATGCGGCGGCCTTCCGGCGCCTGAGCCAGTCCCATGCGCACGATCTCGTGCGTCGGCGTGCGGCTGATCTCGCGGCCGTCGAACTGGATCGAACCGACCCGGCACTGGGGCGTGCCGCAGATCGTCATCATCAGCGTCGACTTGCCGGCGCCGTTCGAGCCGATGAGCGTCACGATCTCGCCCTTGCCGACGTCGATGTCGACGCCTTTCAGCGCCTGGATCTTGCCGTAGAAGGTCTCGACACCGCGCACACTGAGAAGGGGACTGGTCACGAGCGGCTCTCCCGCGCATCGTCGGGAAGCGCCTCGCTCACCAGTGCCTCCACCTCCGGCGCTTCCTCGTCCTCCTCGACCCCCAGATAGGCGCGGATGACTGCCGGATCGGCACGCACATAGGCCGGCTTCCCGTCGGAGATCTTCTCGCCATAGTCGAGCACCACGATATGGTCCGAGATCTCCATCACGACGCCCATGTCATGCTCGATCAGCAGGACGCCCACATCGTGCTCATCCCGGATCGAGAGGAGGAGCGCGTTCAGCTCCTCGGATTCACGCGGGTTGAGGCCGGCGGCGGGCTCGTCGAGGCAGAGAAGCTCCGGGCCTGTGCACATGGCGCGCGCGATCTCGAGGCGCCGCTGGGCGCCGTAGGGCAGATCGCCCGCCGGATCATCGGCGCGCTCGACGAGGCGCACCTTCTCGAGCCAGGCGACGGATTTCTCAACGGCTTCGCGCTCCGCCCGCTTGTATCCCGGCGCGCCGACGATGCCCTTCAAGGTGAAGCCCGAAGCCCGCATCAGCGCGTTGTGCTGCGCGACGATGAGATTCTCCAGTACCGTCATGCCGGAGAAGAGGCGGATGTTCTGGAAGGTGCGCGCGACCTTCGCGCGCTGGGCAATGCGGAAATCGTCCATGCGCTCCAGGAGCCAGGTCGAGCCGTCGGCACGGTGCATGGTGATGCGGCCTTCGCTCGCCTTGTAGAAGCCGGTCAGGCAGTTGAAGACGGTGGTCTTGCCGGCGCCGTTGGGGCCGATGAGAGCGGTGATCTCCTTCCTGGCGGCGACGAAGGAGAGATCGTTGACGGCGATGAGGCCGCCGAAGCGCATGGTGAGATGCTCGACGGTGAGCAGGGGCCCGCGCTCCGCCGCCATCAGCCGTGGCCCTCAGCGACGAGATCCGCCGACACGCTCTTCTTCTCCTTGAGGTAGATCGAGGGATCGCGATGCGTGACGAGCCCGCGCGGGCGCCAGATCATGATCAGCACCATGGCGAGCCCGAAGATGATCATGCGGAACTGCGTCGGATCGAAATCGCTGCCGAACACGGCTTTCAGGAAATCGAGATTCCGGAACAGCTCGAAGCCGCCGATCATCACGATGCCCGCCACGACCACGCCGATCTGCGAGCCGAGGCCGCCCAGCACGACGATGGCGAGGATAAGGGCGGATTCCATGAAGACGAAGGATTCGGGGCTGACGAAGCCCTGGCGGGTGGCGAAGAAAGAACCGGCGAAGCCGCCGAACATGGCGCCCATGGCAAAGGCGGTGAGCTTGGTGTTGGTGGTGTTGATGCCGAGCGAGCGACAGGCGATCTCATCCTCGCGCAGCGCTTCCCAGGCGCGTCCGATCGGCAGCCTGCGGAGTCTCAGCGTGAAGAAGTTGGTGATGAGGGCCAGGACGAGGATGATGTAGTAGAGGAAGATGATGCGGTGGATAGAGGCGAATTCGAGCCCGAAGGTCGCCGCGAAGCCGTCCGGATCGCGCGAGAACTCGATGCCGAAGAAGGAGGGGCGCGGGATTCCGGAAATGCCGTTGGGGCCGTTGGTGAACTCGTACCAGTTGAGGAGCACGACCCGGATGATCTCGCCGAAGGCCAAGGTCACGATGGCGAGGTAGTCGCCCCGCAGACGCAGAACCGGGAAGCCCAGGATGACGCCCCAGAGCGCGGCGAGCAGGCCGGCGAGCGGGAGCACGATCCAGAAGGCCCAGGGCGTGATGCCGGGGCCGAGCCATTGCGGCAGGTAGATGGTGGCAAGCAGCGCGTAGGAATAGGCGCCGACCGCGTAGAAGGCGACATAGCCCAGGTCGAGAAGCCCCGCGAGCCCGACAACGATGTTGAGGCCCCATCCAAGCATGATGTAGGTGAGGATGAGGATGGCGAGGTCGAGGATGTAGCGGTCCGTCGAGGGCAGGAAGGGCAGGACCACCGCGGCGAAGAGCAGCACGAAGCCGAAATAGCCGCTGTAGGGGCCGATGCGCTCCAGAAGGCGCGTGCCGATCGAGCGCTTGCCACCTCTCGCCTCGCGGCGGCTCCAGAATAGGAGGTTGAGGGCGAGCCTGCCGGCGGCCACGATCAGCGCGGCAACCAGCACCAGGCTCCAGCGCTGCTCGAGCACCAGGCCGCCAGGCGCCGTCACCGTCTTCAGCCCCATGATGGGCGCGAAGATCACCAGCGCGAGAAGTCCCGCCAGCAGGCTGTCCTTGAGTGCTGCGCCGAGGTCGGTTCCCGGCTGGTCGGCAGGCGCCGACGGGTTCGCGGCGGCCATGTGGCTTCAGACCTTCTCGACTTCCGGCTTTCCGAGGATGCCCTGGGGCAGGAAGATGAGCACCATCGCCAGCATCGAGAAGGCCGCCACATCCTTGTACTCGACGGAGAAGTAGGCGGACCAGAAGACCTCGATGAGCCCGATCACCAGGCCGCCCAGCATCGCGCCCGGAAGCGAGCCGATGCCGCCGAGCACGGCGGCGGTGAAGGCCTTAACGCCGGCGAGGAACCCGATGTAGAAGTCGATGACTCCGTAATAGAGCAGGAACATGAGGCCGGCCACGGCGGCCAGGGCGGCGCCGAGAATAAAGGTGATGGAGATGGTGCGGTCGACGTCGACGCCGACGAGCGCGGCCATCTTGCGATCCTGCTCGCAGGCGCGCTGCGCGCGGCCGAGGGAGGTGCGGGTGATGAGCAGCGTGAAGAGCGTCATCAGCAGGATGGTCGTCACCACGATGATGATCTGGATATAGGAGAGCGAGACGACAAAGCTCGCGTCCTCGGAGATCCGGAACCCGCCGGCCACGATCGGCTGCAGCGGCTTCGGGCGCGCGTCCTGGTTGATGCGCACGTATTCCTGCAGCGTGATCGACATGCCGATCGCGGAGATCAGCGGCGCAAGGCGGAAGGAGCCGCGCAGCGGCCGGTAGGCCACGCGCTCCACGGTCCAGTTGTAGACGCCCGCGAACAGCATGGCGAGCGCCAACACGAGGATCAGCGCCAGAAGCAGGACGATGAAGCCCGAGGAAGCCGCAAGGCCCAGACCGATGATCGCGATCAGCGACACGAAGGCGCCGATCATGAAGATGTCGCCATGGGCGAAGTTGATCATGCCGATGATGCCGTAGACCATCGTGTAGCCGATGGCGATCAGGCCGTAGATGGAGCCCAGCGTGACCCCATTGATGAGCTGCTGGAGGAAATACTCCATGCGCCCCCCGTTCTTCCGCTCACCCGTTATTCTTTCGCGGTCGTCTCTCTGCAACCGCCGTGATGCCCATCCTTAGCCCTCGGCCGTCGGGTTGACAAGGCCGGCCCAGCCTTGCCGAGGCCGGCGCGGCCGTGCTGTGATCCAGGTCTTTCCTCGCAGGGACCTGCCATGATCGAAACGTCAACCCCGCCGACCGCCGCCGTTCTCGTGATCGGCGACGAGATCCTGTCGGGGCGCACCAAGGACAAGAACCTCGGCTATATCGCGGACTGGCTGGCGGCGCTCGGCATCGACCTCAAGGAAGCGCGGATCGTCTCCGACATCGAGGAGGACATCGTTGCCGCGCTCAATGCGCTGAGGTCCCGCTACACCTATGTCTTCACCACCGGAGGGATCGGCCCGACGCATGACGACATCACGGCGGATTCCGTCGCCAGGGCCTTCGGCGTGCCCATCACGCACCATCCGGAGGCCGTCGCCATCCTCCAAACCTATTTCGCCGAGATCGGGCGCGAGGCGAACGAGGCGCGCATGCGCATGGCGCGCACTCCGGTCGGGGCGGAGCTCATCCCCAACGCCGTCTCCAAGGCCCCGGGCTTCAGGATTGGCAACGTGTTCGTCATGGCGGGCGTGCCGCGCATCATGCAGGCGATGCTCGATACGATCGCGCCGCTCCTGCGCCACGGCACGCCTGTCCAGTCGCGCTCGGTGACGATCGAGGCGGGGGAGGGGGACATCGCCATCCCGCTCAAGGACATACAGGCGCGCTACCCCGAGGTGGTCATCGGCTCCTATCCGAAGGAGCTTCCGGGGTCGCGCTTCGCGGCCGACATCGTGCTCCGCTCGCGCGACGAGACGGCGTTGTCACAGGCGGCTTCGGAAGTCGACGCGCTCCGCAGACGCCTCGACGGCGGGGAAGCACCGACGAAGTGGACTTGAGGTCAGGCGGCGAGAGCCTCGGACATCGCCCGCCGAACCTTCTCCGTGAGCTCCTCGCGCGTGAAGGGCTTGCTGATGAGGCCGACGACCTGGGGGATCTTCTCGACGCCCTCCATGGTCTCGCCGCCATAGCCGGAGGCGAAGAGGATCTTCAGCTCCGGCCTGATCCTCAGCGCTTGATGCGCAAGCTCGGGTCCCATCATGCCTGCCATCACGACATCGGAAAGCAGGAGACGGATGTCCGAGCGGGTCTGCAAGACCTCCAGTGCCTCGGAGCCGCTGGCGGCGCTCCAGACGGGATAGCCCAGATCCTCGACCATGGCGCGCGCGACATCGCGCACCTGCTCGTTGTCCTCCACAATCAGCACCGCGGGAGACGTATCCTCCGCGAGGATGGCGGGGGAGGGGGGAGGCGCCGAAGCTTCGGGAAGCGATTCGGGCAGCGGAGTCCGGAAAGGCGCTTCGACGGGCCTTTCCTCCGAGAAGTCGATGAGGCGGTTTGAAAGGTCGACGCCCCGCTCCAGGGCCTCGATCACCGTGCGGATGCGAGCGCGGATCTCGTCGCGGTCCTTCGCTTCCTCAGCCAGCCGCAAGTTCCCGTGCGCTCCGGCGAGAAGAAGGCGGAAGTCGCGGGCGATGTCGGCGGTCAGCCGGTCGCTCGCCTCGCGTGCGCGGTCGGCGGGCCGCGGATCGGGCTTCTGGTTTTCAGCCGAGGGAGCCTGGCGCGGCTCGCCTTCGGCGGTGACATCGCGCAGCAGGCCCAGGATCTTCGCGGGCTCGCCGGTCGCCGGGTCCTTCATCAGGGCCGCTTTCGCCGCGACCCAGCGCCAGTTGCCGTCGCGATGGCGCAGGCGGTAGCGGGAGCGGACCACGGGCATTCTGTCTGAAAGGCTCCCGACCCGCGCCGTCATGGTGGCGTTCTCATCGTCCGGATGGACGCGCGCGTCGAGCGCCAGGAAGCTCGGGGAGGCATCCGCCCGCTCAAGCCCGAGCATGCCCAGGATTTCCGGCGCGGTCTCGCCGCTCTGGCTCCTGAGATCGTAGCTCCATGGGGCCGAGCCCTCCTCGCCCGTCGCGAGCGCGCGCCAGGCTTCCGCCTCGGCGGTCGTGTCGGAGCCCCCGCCCCGCGCGGACGGCCCGATGAGGAGCAGAAACTCTTCAGCGCCTTCGCGCATGAGCTGGGGTGTGAAGCGCAGCAACCGTTCCCCGCCTGCTTCCGGCCGGTAGGTCACGTCGAGGCGGGTGGCGGTGCGGGTTCCTGCGTCGCTCAGGTCGGCGTCTATATAGCGCGCCCGGAGAACGCCATCCTCCGATTGCGACAGCGGGCGGCCGATCAGGTCGGATTTGCGGAAGTTCCAGCGGCGCGCGAGACCCAAGGTCGCGTCGACGACCCGCGCCTCGGGAAGGCTCACGGCGAGCGCTTCGACGCCCGCAACCTCGAGCGCCTTGATTGTCTCGCCGACGATACTGTTCGCGGACGCCATACTCACACACCTGTTCCGGCCGCCACTTTGCCGGGCAATGGTGAAGGGAGGGTTTATCCCAGGGGCCGGGTGGGCTTTCAGGCGGAGGTCGCCGGCTTGTGGGCGGTCGGCGTCTCGGGCAGTGTCGGCCCCGGCATCGAGGAGGGCGTTGCATGGCCGGCGAAACTTCCAATGGCGAGGAGCGCTACCGGAAAGCGTTCCCGGTCTCCTGGGACCAGTTCCACCGAGACGCCCGCGCGCTCGCCTGGCGGCTGTCGGACGCCGGATCCTTCGAGGCGGTGGTGGCGGTCACCCGCGGGGGCCTCGTGCCGGCGGCGATCGTGGCCCGCGAGCTCGGCGTGCGGGTGGTGGAAACAGTGTGCGTGGCCTCCTACGACTACGGCAAGCAGGGCGCCCTCTCGGTGCTGAAGCCGGTCGACAAGGGGATCGTGGGGCGGGAGGGAGGACGCCACGTCCTGATCGTCGATGATCTGGTCGACACGGGCAGGACGGCAAAGGTCGTGCGGGACATGCTGCCGGGCGCGCATTTCGCCACGGTCTACGCCAAGCCCGCCGGGCGGCCGCTGGTCGACACCTTCGTCACCGAGGTTTCCCAGGACACCTGGATCTACCTGCCCTGGGACATGGCGCTGCAGTTCGCGCCGCCGATCCGGGACGGGGCGAGGGCGTGAGCGCGATCGAGGAGAAGCTCGAGGCGATGGGCATGCCGTTGCCCCGCCCGCCGGCCGCCATCGGCGCCTTCGCGCCGGGCGTCGTGCATGGCGGGGTGCTTTACGTTTCCGGAACCTATGGCACCGTCAAGGACGAGGCCGGCACGGACGTCATCCCGAAGCCCGGAAAGGTCGGTGCGGAGCTCACGATCGAGGACGGATACGAGTCGGCGCGCCTGATGGCGCTCAATCACCTGGCGCTGGCGAAGGAGGTGGTGGGCGATCTCGACGCACTGCTGCGGCCGATCCGGCTCGTCGGGTATGTGAACGCCGCACCCGGCTTTCGGAATGCGCCCGCGGTGCTGAACGGTGCGTCCGATCTCCTGCTGCAATTGTTCGGAGACGATCTCGGCCGGCATGCGCGCATGGCGCTCTACCAGCACGAGTTGGCGCGCGATGCGCCGGTGGCGGGGGAGATCATGTTCGCGCTCAGGACGTGAACAGAGATGGTGTTGCATCGCGGAAAATTTCCCGCGATGCCCGTGCTGTAGGCCGTTCCCTTAAGGAGGGGATTCAAGCAGTCAGGGGCGTAGCTAGCCTCGTGCCCGCTTCTTCGCGGGCGGCTTCTTCTTCGAGGGAGGCGACTTCGCTGGTCCCTTCTCCTTGTCCTTGCCCTTCTCGAGACTCCGCTTCAGGGCCGACATGAGGTCGATCACGTTGGTGCCGGAAGGCCGTGGCTCGGCCGTGGGCGCGGTGATCTTCTGGCCCTTCGCCTTCTTCGCGACGAGCTCCTGCAACGCGACCGCGTAGGTGTCCTCGTATTTCGACGGGTCGAACTTCGAGTCCTTGCGGGTGATGATCTGGCTTGCGAGCTCCACCATCTCCTCGTCGAGATCGAGGTCCGGAATCTCCCCGAAATACGAGCGCTCGGGGCGCACCTCGTTGGCATAGCGCAGCATCTCGACCACGAGGCCCCGGCCGACGGGAGCGACCGCGATCAGATGCTCTCGGCCGCCCATCGTGATCTGCCCGAGACCCACCTTGCCGGAGCGTTCCAGCGCCTCCTTGATGACGAGATAGCCTTCGGCCGCGCCCTCGTCCTCCTGCGGGACGAGATAGTAGGGCCGCTCGATGAAGCGCGCGTCGATCTCGCGGAAGTCCACGAACTCCTTGAGCTCGATGGTCTTGCGGCTCTCGACCTTCACCGCCTCGATCTCCTTCGGTTCGATCAGGACATAGGTGTCCTTGTCCACCGCATAGCCCTTCACGATGTCCTCGGCGTTCACCTCGCCGATCCCGGCGACGGTCTTGCTGTAGCTGATGCGCTTGCCGGTGGGCTTGTGGATCTGGTTGAAGGTGATCGAAGCGGCCGACTCGACCGCGTTGTAGAGCTCCACCGGTATGGAGACGAGAGAAAGGCGCAGATGGCCTTTCCACATCGCACGGCCGCGCGGCATGACTAGGTACTCCCCTGGGTTGGCGGAACTCGCAACGCGGGTGACGTCGAGTCAGTTCCGACTCGGAGGTTGCGCTGCGAACGTACGGTGAATCCGTGATTGTGGGCGCTGCCGCCCTTGAGGGCTCGATGCCATGGCTGCCCGAACGCCGTCTGACTGCGCCAATGATTGCGCGAGCGAGGAAGCTCCGCTAAGTGCTTGAAATACCGTGATCGCGGGCGTGGCGGAACGGTAGACGCAACGGACTTAAAATCCGTTGGGGGTATCCCCCGTGTGGGTTCAAGTCCCACCGCCCGCACCACCTTAAGCAACTGATACGCTTTCACTTTAGCCCACCGGCGACTTTACCGGCACGGCAGCATTTCTACAAGCGATCCGTTACCCGACGTTTACTTGGGATTGAAGTTCGTGCGGGGTTTCTGGCCCGGCTCGCTGCCGGCCTTGCGCAGCACCACCGTGGCGCGGACGTTACGACCCTCCCACGGGACGGTGCCATGCCCATCGCACCAGCGGGCCGTGAAAATCTTGCCCTTTTCCCAATCGACCTTGAAGTTGAACTTCAGGCAATTCCCGGCCCTGGACACCTTACCGCCCGCGAAGACGCCGGGAATCTGGAGCATCACCCGGCAATCCGAAGTCAACTTCGCGCTCGCGGACTCGACCTGGCCGCGGAAATTGCCCCTGACCTCGTAGGTCCCGGGCCTTGCCCAGTCGAACAAGCAACCGGTGGCGGCGGAAGCCGAGGATCCCGATGCCGCCAATACAAGCATGCCAAAGCCGGCGGCCGCACAGACCCTGTTGACCCTGATCTGCATGCGAAACCCCTTGTTGCCGGCCGCAGGTTGCCGCGCAACGCGAGGAATGGCAAGTGACCAGCTGATCACTCTTTTGTCTGGAATGTCACCGTTGCATCAACCGATAGGGCCCGTGCTCCATCGGAAACTGGTACAGGGGCAGTACCATCTCCAGGCGCAAGCAAATCGGCTGATCCGTAGAGTGCTCCTTCGGTCGGGACGTAGCTACGGACCTCGACGACATCCGTAATAGCTCCGAGCTTGACGGACATGCCTCTTGCATAGACTTCCGCCTTTCGCTTTGCGTCTTTGAGCGCGCGCAATCTTGCTTGATTGAGGAGTGATTCCGGATTGCTGAACGTGAACTCGAGTCCGCCGATCCGAGACGCTTCCGCACTGCTCAGCTGGTTCAAAATATTCCCGGTGTTTCCGACTTTACGGATCGTCAGAGTCACCTCGTTGGAGGCCGAGAAACCCGTGGGCACTTGCTCCGAGGTTTCCTTATCGTAGCGCGTGGTCTCGCCAACGGAAAACTGAGACGTGAAGACATCCTCCTTCGCGATGCCGAGTTCTTGAATTCTCGCCAGTAGCGCCCTCATTGCCCGGTTGTTTCGCTCCAAGGCCTCCTGAATGGTCGAGGCTTTGGACTCAACTCCTACCCGCACCAGAGCGAGATCAGGCTTTGCTCTTACGGTTCCTGTCCCCGAAACCTGAATAACGCCGGCGTTGGCGTTCCAAGGCGCCAAGGCTGAGCACATCAAGATGGACAGTGCTAGCAGGCAGATTTTCGGTGATGCTATTGGCAACGTGCACCTCAGTCCCCCGGAGTTACGCGCATTTGACCGTTCTAGGATAGCGTAACAACCATAGCCAAGGCAGCTCCCGAGTTCTGGCGGGCGGGGCTTGGATCGCGCTAGGATGGGGGGATGCCATCGTTCGCAAAGATCCGGGCCAGGGCCGCCAAACGGAAGGGCGGGGAGGCGGTCCTCGCCTCGCTTCTGCCGAAACCGCCGTCCCAGGCCGCGCTCAAGCGCCTGAGCGACGACCGGGTGCTGGCGGAAATGTCGAAGCGCATCTTCTCCTCGGGCTTCGTCTGGAGCGTCATCGAGAACAATTGGCCGGGCTTCGAGGAGGCCTTCCTCGGCTTCGAGCCGAAGCGCCTCCTCTTTCAGCCGGAGGAATTCTGGGACGGGCTCCTGTCCGACAAGCGCATCGTGCGGCATCCCCAGAAGATCCGCTCGGTGCGCGAGAACGCCCAGTTCGTGAGCGACATCGCGGCCGAGCACGGCAGCTTCGGAAAGTTTCTCAGCGACTGGCCGCTGGCGGACCAGGTCGGGCTCCTCGATCTCCTCGGCAAGCGCGGCTCGCGGCTCGGCGGTGCGACGGGGCAGTATTTCCTGCGCTTCCTCGGACGGGACGGCTTCATGACCTCGCGCGACATGATCCTGGCGCTGAAGGACGCTGGCCTCGACATCTCCGAGAAGGCGTCCTCGAAACGCGATCTCCAGAAGATCCAGGAGCAGTTCAACGCCTGGCAGAAGGAAACGGGACTTCCCTACATGCACCTTTCCCGCATCTGCGCCATGTCGATCGGCGAGAACCACGACGCGGAATCCCTGAAGCGCTATATGGGCGGGGACGACTAGGTGCTCTCCGGGATTTCAGGCCGCTCGCCGTGTCTCTGGTTCGCGCTCGTCGCGTCGTTCCTGCTCGCCGCGCCCCTAAGCGCCGCCGAATGGAAGAAGGCGCCGGACTTCGAGACCACGAAGGAAATCGAGGGCCAGAAGGTGCGCTTCGCCTTCAAGCCGGAATATCTCGCCAACGAACCCGTGGACGGGAAGGTGCGGCTGGACGTGCGGTCGGATGTGGGGCTTCAAGATTTCCAGGCGAAGATCCCGGCCATCCTGACCGCGCTCGCGGAACGCAAGAGCAAGGGGTGCGGGGTCAGGATCAAGCTGCCCTCGCTGTCTCCGGTCGTCTTCGATGCCGGCAGCCTCAGGATCGACGGAAAGGTGCGCGTCGAGCTTCGCCAGAAGCTCCTCGGCAAGTGCAAGAAGCTCACGCGCGAGACCGCCGACCTCGTGGTGACCGCGCGGCCGCTGGTCGGTGGCGATCACATCCGCTTCGAGGCGACGGTCGAGGACCTGAACCTGGGCAAGAGCCTGCTTGAGGGCATGGAGGACGAGGTCCGCGAGCTTGCGCAGGATGCGCTCTCCAAGGTGATCAGCGACGAGAAGACACGCTTCGGCTTTCCCAAGGAGGTCGCCGACCTTAATCCGGTGTTCGACACCGTGGAGCTTAAGGCGGGGGAGGGCAGCGAGGCCGTGGCGCATGTGACCGCCCATGCCGACCTGACGCCGGAGCAGGCGAAGAGCCTCGCCGATACGTTCACGGGGCCTTAGCGGCCAGTTGAGGTGGGTGGGCTAGCGCCGGAAGGCGCGGGCTTCCACAAGCGAAGTCAAAGCGAAGCTCTTCTTTCGTCATGCCCGGACTTGATCCGGGCATCCAGGAGTCGCCTGGCGACTGCTTGCAACTGGATTGCCGGGTCAAGCCCGGCAATGACGAAGGAGAGGGTCAGCCAGTTCAAGCCATCGCACGGGCGCGCTCTTCGGCCGGATGGAAGAAGCGCTTCGCGCGCTCCAGCGCGTCTGTATCAGCGAGAACGTCGCCGGGCTTACTGCCATAGCCCAGGAGCACGCCGCCGAAGTTCATCTTGAGATAATCGGCGGTGTTGGCGAGCATTCCCACGAGCGGATCCGCCCGCTTCGGGTCCTCCTCCGAGAGCGCGCTCACGCCCCAGAGCGTCTTGCCCGCCATGCGGGCGCGGAAGTCGGCGCCCGGCACCCGCAGCCAGCCGCTCCAGTAGTCCAGGTAGACCTTGGCGCTCGCCGGCACGCTGTACCAGTAGAGCGGCACGGCCAGAACGAGGTCCGTGCAGCCGAGGGTCGCGTCGAAGAGGATGCGCTCGTTCCCCTCGGGCTGCGGATAGACGCCGACCGAATGGCGGATGTCCTGGAAAGGGGCGAGCGGGAGATCGATGAGGTCGAACCACTGCTGCTCCGCGTCCGCGGGCAGATGCTCGGCGGCGAGGCGCGTGAGGGTCTCGGTGTTGCCGTCGCGGCGGGCGCTTGAAAGGATGAAGCTGAACCTGGCGATGGCGTTGGTGGGCGTCATGTCGGGCAAAATCGTCTCCTGTCGGTTCCGGTGCGAGATGTAGGCTCGCTACTGCGTACGGACAAATGACTTCTCTTGACGTTCGCATGAAGAAAATTCATCTGAAAGCCATGCGCGTCCGCAGGCATCTCTCCGATCTTCCCTGGACGGCGCTCCGCGCTTTCGAGGCCGCCGCGCGGCTGGCAAGTTTCAAGGAGGCGGCGGCTGAGCTCTCCGTGACGCCGACGGCCGTCAGCCATCAGATCCGGCGGCTGGAAGAGCATCTGGGTCTCCGTCTCTTCGAACGGCTGCACCGGTCCCTGCGGCTCACGCCTTCCGGGGAGGCGCTTGCGGAAGCCGCGCGAACGGCCTTCGACGGTCTCGAACGCACCATGGATGGTCTTGTTGTCGAAGGAAGGAGGGCGCCTGCGGGAAGCCTGTCGATCAGCGTGGTGCCGTCGCTCGCTTCGAAGTGGCTCGCTCCGCGGCTGCACGATTTCCAGACGCTCAATCCCAATATCGGGCTTCGCATCGTGGCGGAAGAGGCGCTTGTCGATCTCAGGCGCGACAAGACGATCGACATCGCGCTCCGCTATGGGCCCGGCCCCTATGAAGGGCTGCATGCCGAGCGCCTGTGGCCCCACAACGATGTCATCGCCGTCTGCTCGCCCGAGGTCGCGTCCGACCGCTCGCTGCGGACCCCGGCCGACCTTGCCCGGCACATGCTGATCCGCACGGCGCCGCCCGGCGGGACAACGCCGAGGCGGAAGCCCGGCAACGCGGGCTGGCCCATCTGGTTCGAGAGAGCCGGCGTGCCCATGAGCGGCGAGCTCCGGAAGGCGCTCGAGGGTCCGCTCTTCAGCACCACGCAGCTCGCGATCGAGGCGGCGGCGGCCGGCAAGGGCATCGCGCTTGCTTCGAGTGTTCTGGTCGACGCCGACATGGCCGCAGGCCGGCTCGCGCAGCTCTTCTCGATCCGCACGAGGGATCAGAATGCCTTCTGGCTCCTCTGCCGGAAGGAGCGGCTGGAGGAACGCCGCATACGCGCCTTTGTCCAGTGGATCAGGAGGCAGGCCCAAGGGTAGGGGCTCGTGCGCAGTGCGCCGCTTGCATAGCCGACGGGCCTCTGGCAGGCTTGCTGATTGAGCGTTCAATCAGAGTTTGCGGGGCTTTATGACGTTGCTCAACAGCCGCTTCGATCCGAAAGACCTGTGGGAGAAGGACAGGGCGCATTTCCTCCATCCCTGGACCCATTTCGACAGCTTCAAGGAGCATGGCTCACTCGTGCTCGAGGCAGGTGACGGCCGCCATGTGACCGACGCCCAGGGGCGGCGCTATCTCGACGGCATCGGCGGCATGTGGTGCGTGAACGTCGGATACGGCCGCAAGGAGCTCGCCGACGTCATGGCCGAACAGGCGCGCAAGCTCGCCTACTGCAACACCTTCGTGGACGTGACCAATGCTCCGGCAGCGCTGCTTGCCGCGAAGCTCGCGGAGCTCGCGCCGGGCGATCTCAACCACGTGTTCTTCACGACCAGCGGCTCCTGCGCCAACGACACGGCCATCCGGATGGCGCACTACTATCACGGGCGACGCGGGGAGAAGTCGCGCAGGCACATCATCTCGCGCAACAACTCCTATCACGGCTCGACCTTCCTCACCTCGTCAGTCGGCAAGCGCGATGGCGACTTCCAGCCGGCGTTCCAGTATCTGACCGACTTCATCCACCACCTCTCGGCGCCCTATCCTTACCGACGGCCGAAGGGCATGAGCGTCGAGGCGTTCACGGATTTTCTGGTTGACGAGTTCCGGGCCAAGATCGCCGAGCTCGGACCTCAGAACATCGCGTGCTTCATCGCCGAGCCGATCCAGGGGTCGGGCGGGGTGGTCGTGCCGCCGCCGGGCTATCTGAAGCGCATGCGCGCGCTCTGCACGGAGAACGGCATCCTCTTCATCGCCGACGAGGTCGTCTCGGCCTTCGGGCGCGTGGGACACTGGTTCGCGAGCGAAGCCGAGTTCGGCATCGTGCCGGACATCATCGTCTGCGCGAAGGGCATCACGTCAGGCTACTTCCCCCTCGGCGTCACGATCTATTCGGACGCGGTCCATGAGGTGATCTCGGCGCCGGACGCGGAAGCCTGGTTCACGCACGGCTTCACCTATTCGGGCCATCCGATCGGCTGCGCGGTGGCGCTCCGCAACATCGAGATCATCGAGGAGGACGGGCTCTTGGCGCATGTGCGCAAGGTGGGCGACCGCTTCGAGCAACGCCTGAAGTCGCTTGGCGATCTGCCGCTCGTCGGCGAGGTCAGGGGCCGGCGCTTCATGATGTGCCTGGAGTATGTGGCGGACAAGGCCACGGGCGCGCATCTGCCCTACGAAGTGAACATCTCCAAGCGCATCTCCGACAAATGCGAGGAGAAGGGGCTGCTGGTGCGCCCGCTAGGCCACCTCGACATCCTATCTCCGCCCCTCACGCTCACGGAAGCCGAGGCCGATTTCATCGTGGACACGCTGGGTTCGAGCATCCGTCAGGTCGCCGATCAGCTTGCACGCGAGGGCGTCAAGGCGGCGTAGCAACCCTCGAAACGTCGGCCTTCCGGATCCAGCCTAGCTCCATCTGCCGAGCGCGGGGACGATGGTGCCTTCGTCGCGATGGCGGCCACCCCACTGCGCCGCAAACCACGCGGCGAGCGCGCTGACGAGGAGCGTCGCGGCGGCGAGGAAGGCCGCAACGATGCCGAATTTCCGGGCCTTATTGGCGGCAAGCTTCGCATCCGTCACAAGCGTCTCGACGCGACGCTCCGCCTCCGCGGCCGGGATACCGGTGCGTGCAGCGACGATCCGCGCCAGGTATGATCTGTCCTCGTCGGAAAGATGGGAGCCCGTCGCGCCCTGGGCGAGGATGCGTCCGATCTCGGTGCGGGCGTCGCCGGGATTGGCCTCGCCCGGCGTCGGCGCTTCGCCAGGACGCAGCAGCCTGTCGACATAGTAGCTGGAACGCGCGGCGATCGTGTCCGCGTGGCTGCCGGCGGCGACCGCGGCGCCCGTGGCCGTCGCGCCGATGGACGCGGCCGCGAAAAATGCCAGGACAACGACGCCGAGCGCCCATGCAAGAAGGCCGTGGCTGCCGTCGCGCACGTCCGACTCATGCTCGGTGGCATCGCCGATCCGGCGCCTCAGCCGCCCGGCGATATAGCCTCCGGCAAGGAAGCTCGACACCTGCACCCAGATGAGCCAGAGCGCGGCGGCGATCGCCATTCCCACGGCGGAGGCGCCTTCTCCCGCGAAAGGCGAGACGAAAGTCAGGCCCAGCGCCGATCCGAAGGCGATGAAGATGAGCGAGATGGCGCTCGCCAGCACCGTGCCCGCGAAGACCGCGCACCAGTCGACATAGGAATGCTGGTCCGTCGCGATGGCCACCGGCGCAGCGACAACTTCCGTGGTGCGATCCGTCATGATGGCGTTCCTTCAAAGAAAAATGCCGGCGGAAGCCAGCATTCACCTCAACCCGACCAGCGAGAGGACGGCCATGATGATCACGATCAGGCCAACGAGATAGATGAGAGAGTTCATGTGCGCCTCCCTGAAGCGATTGCCCGGATAACTCGGCAGGACCGGAAATTGTTCCGTAGGCATCTGGGGGCCCAGATGGTCGCGGCCAACGAAACGCTGGAGCAGCCGCGCCAGAAGTAGCGCGCATGTCCGCCGGTCAGGAATGCATTTAGGAGTGCCTTATTCTTCCGATTGCGGCATGTCGGACGACGGCAGATCGTCGGAGGGCATCTTTGTTTGGGGCAGCTCCGTGGCGGGCAGGTTCTGTGGCGCGAGCGGAGAAGACGTGGTCGGAGCGACCGTCCGAGCCGTATCAGACGAGGTGTTCTCCTCGTCGCTCTCCTGCGTGGTCATGTTGCCTTCCGGCGCGGTGGTTGTGCCAGTCGTCTGTTGTGCGAAAGCCGCTCCGCAGCCCAGAGCCATGACGACGCCAATGCTGGCGCAGATCATTCGAATTTGAAGCATGTTCGGGACCAGTCTTACTTCTCTTCCTGAAGGACCAAGCCCTCACCGCGCGGATGGTTCCGCGCGCGAATAACGGCCCATCAGGACTGGTTAACCTAAGCCGCCTGCCGCAGCGGCTTCGCGAGGTCGCCGCGCTCGGTCACGACGACGCGCTCGAGCCCGAGCCAGAGGGCGAGTTCCCGAAGCTCCGGCATCAGCGCCTCGGCCGTTTCGCCGAGCTGCCGTCCCTCCTCGCCATGCGCGGAGTTCACCCTGAGCACGCTGCTCGGCCGGTCCGCCTTCAGGCAGACGCGCGCGGTGAAACGTCC
>JBFXDI010000083.1:0-18057 GCA_050181295.1 Parvibaculaceae bacterium
TTCCCGCTTCGTCTCGCGAAAGACGCGCGGCAGCCTGAGGCTGATGGCGAAGAGGCCGGCGCGGGTGCGGGGATGGCCACCCGTCAGCACCGTCTCGAGCACGGTGAGCGAGGGCGACAGTTCGGGATTCTGGAAGGTGCGCCCGATGCCGGCGGCCGTCAGGCGGTCGGGCTTGATCCCGACGATCGGGACGCCCTCGAAGAGGATACGGCCACCGTCCGGACGGCAATGGCCGGAAAGGCAGTTGAGAAGGGTCGTCTTGCCGGCGCCGTTGGGTCCGATGAGGCCGAAGATCTCGCCCTCGCCCACATCGAAGCTCACCCCGTCGAGCACCTTGCGCCCGCCCAGTGTCACCGATAGGTCGCTTATCTCGAGTGCGGCTTCTCTCACCCGAGAGCCTTGACGTAGATCACCTTGGCGTCGCCCGGCGCATAGAAATCCTCAAGTTCCGCCGTCTTGCGATACCCCATCCGCTCGTAGAAGGCGCGGGTCGGAGCATATTGGGGCCGACCCGCCGTGTCGACATAGACGGCTTTCGCGCCCTGCCCTTTCATGGCCTGCTCGACCCTCGCCAGGATCTCGCGGCCGAGCCCCGCACGCTGGAGATCCGGATGAACGGCGATCCAGTAGAGGTCGAAGCCGCCTTCGGTGCCGCCGATGGGTCCGAAGCAGGCATAGCCTTCGAGCCTGCCGGCCTTTTCGGCGAACAGGAACTCATAGCCGCTGGAGATGCCCCTGTTCACCCGCTCCGTGACGAGCTCCGCGGCGATCGCCTGCTCGTCGGCCGAGAAGAACCCCGTGGAGGCGACGAGCGAGCGCACCCTCTCAATGTCCTCGCGCCGGGCGGCCCGGCGCCACTGCTGCTCCGGCGCGCGCGTCCGCGACGGCTTCCGCATGTCGCGGGCGGAGGGTGTCGCCTCCCCGGCGCCGCGATGGAGGCCGATGAAGAAGCGCCGCGCATTGCCGCCGAGCGTGCGGATACGGTAGCCGCCCTCCTGCACGACGAGAGTGGGCAGGCCCGCCGATCCGATCAGGTGGCCTAGAATCTCGAAATCCTCCGGCTTGTTGGACCAGGTGCCCGTCGGGTCGCCCCTTGCCGTGTCGAAGCCCGCGGCAAGGACGAGATAGTCCGGCCGGAAGCGCTCGATGCGCTTCAGCGCCGAGCGCAGGGCCTCGCGGTGCTGCTCGGGCACGATCTTCTCCGGCAGCGGCAGGTTCATGTTGTAGCCCGCGCCCCGTCCCAGCCCCACCTCGTCGCGAAAGCCCGTGAAATACGGATAGGCGAAGCTCGGATCGCCGTGGATCGAGACGGTTAGGACGTCGGAGCGCTCGTAGAAAATGTCCTGCTGCCCGTTGCCGTGGTGGTAGTCGATGTCGAGAATCGCGACCGTGCCGGTGCGCGAGAGATAGTGGGCGGCGATGGCGGCGTTGCTGAAATAGCAGAAGCCGCCGAACACGCGCGATTCCGCGTGGTGGCCGGGGGGCCGCACCAGCGCATATGCGAGCCGCCGTCCGGCGAGGATGTGCTCAGCCGCCGTCAGCGTGCAGTCGACGGCCAACCGCGCGGCCGCCCAGGCATTCTCGTTCAAGGGCGTGAAGGTGTCGATGCAGTAATAGCCCGCGAGCACCGAGCGCTCCTTCGGAGCGCGCGCCGCGTTGCGGATCGGGAACACATAGGGGTAGAGCGACTTCGTGCCCGCCTCGCGGCAGGCGCGGCGCACATAGTCCACCAGCCGCCGGTCATGCACCTCCGTGATGTGGCGGTCCGGATAGTGGCGCGGCTGAGCCCGCTCGAAAAGACCGGTCGGCTCGATCTCGGACAGGATCGCCTTGACGCGCGCCGGCGCCTCCACATAGCCCCGGTCGTGGATGTGGTGGACGTCGTGCTTGTGGTTCACGACCATGGCGATCCGGGACACGCCGACGGGCACCTTGAGCGGCTCCGGGCGCTTGCGCACCGCATAGCGCGGCTCCCGCAGCCGCACGGGGTCGTCGGTCACGGACTTGACGACCTTCTCCACATATCCGGGGGGCACGACGGCGGCGTATTTGAGCTCCAGGATCGCGCGCATGACCTTGCGCGCCTTGTCGCGGGACGGGCGATGGTCGGTGTCGAGCGGATCGAAGACCAGGTAGGGCGGGTCCGTGTCGGTCGGGCCGACCGGCGTCTCGTAGGCGGTGCCGACGATCGGCCTTGCCCCGTAGCGCTCGTAGAATTTGAGACGCTGAGCGTTCTGCTTGCGGATGGCCTCGTTGGGGCTGAGCGCCGGATCGTCGGGCAGCGCCTCGAGATAGATGCCCTTGGCGCCGAGCGCCGCCGCCTCCTCGCGCGTGCGGTCGTAGAGCACGCCGCCGACGCCGCCCCCGGTTCCGCCCGGCGCGGCCGAGATGAGCTCGAGATAGCAGAACTCCTGCTTCGGGAAATAGAGCAGCAGCGCCACCCCGAGAATGCCGCCTCCGGCCTTCTCGGCCACGAAGAGGCGCGACACGAACTGGTATTTCAGCGGGTTGCGGAGCTGATCCGGAAGCTTGTCGATTTCCGCCGGCGCCATGGCGGGAAACTGCGCCTTGAGAATGCGCTTCGCCTCGGCCACCGCCGCCGCGTTGGCCGGCGCCACGTCGTCTAGGACCTTGCGGATCCGGATCAAGCGGCCGTCTCGACAACCCTGTTCGGTCTGAGCGCGGTCTCGGCGAGGCCGGCCGCCACGAGGATTCTCCGGATCATGTCCTCGTGGGTCAACCCGGCCTGCTGGGCGGCGGCGAAGAAACCCGCATCACGCGACAGGCAGGGGTTGGCGTTGATCTCGATGATCCACGGCCTGCCCTTCTCGTCCACCCGGAAATCGATGCGGGCATAGCCTTCGAGACCGAAGAGCTGCCAGCACCGGAGCGCCAGGCTTCGCAGCCGCTGGGCGAGGAAATCGTCCTCCCCGGCGATGAGGAAGCGGCGCGGCGTGTTGTGGAAGGCGTGGCTTCCCTCCACCCATTTCGCCTCGAAATCCACGATGCGCGGCTTGTCGGCGGCGAAATCGCGGAACTCGATCTCCGCGAGCGGCAGCACTTCCGGCCCGGCCGGGCCGTCCAGCACCGACACGTTGAACTCGCGGCCCTCGATGAAGGCCTCGGCGAACCACTCGCCGCCAAGCTCCTGCGCTTTCCGCGCCATGAGCGCGCGGGCATTGCGGCCTTCCACCACCGAAAAGCGGTCGATGCCGAAGGAGGCATCCTCCCAGACCGACTTGACGATCACGCGGCCGCGCGGCTCGACGGCGCCGCCGTGGCGCCAGAAGCGCGGCGTGGGGAGATCGGCCTCCGCCAGCACGCGCTTGGTGAAAAGCTTGTCCATGGTGGAGACGTAGGCGCTCGCGCCCGAGCCCGTGAAGCGGCACCCGCGCGCCGCGAGCAGCGTCGGCACGATGGCGGCGAGCCGTCCTTCACCCCCGATCGCCTCGACCAGGTTGAAGACGGCCGAGGGACGGCTGTCGGCGAGCCGCTCGATCTTCCGGTCGCTCAGCCCGCAGCCGATGACGGTCGTGCGGCAGCCGAGAAGCTCCAGGCTCTGGGCTATCTCCTCCGCCTGGAGAATGGTGTCCCGCTCGTCCGGCCGCGAGGCGTCCAGCACCCCGTGAAGGATCGGAATGTAGGGTCGTCGGCCCTTCCCGCTCATGCCGCGCGGCTCACACGTGAGGCCTCGACGTCGAGCCCGGAGCGGCGCGCCGCGGCGTCCACGATGGCGCCCAGCAATTCCGGATAGGACATGCCGACGGCGGTCGCGAGCATCGGCAGGTCGGAATGGGTCGGATGCAGCCCCGCGATGGGGTTCGCCTCGATGAAGCAGGGAACACCGGCCGTGTTGCAGCGCACATCGATCCGGCAGGCGTCGCGGCACTGGAGCGCCTGATAGGCGCGGAACGCCACATCGGCCGCCTTCCGCGCCAGCGCGTCGTCGCAGAGCACGTAGCGCACGCGGGATTCGCATTCCTCCTTGTTGAGGTAGGAGTAAACCTGCGGCTCGGCCGACTTCAGGAGCTCGATCTCCAGCACGCCCAAGACCCGCGCGTCGGGTCCGTTGCCGAGGATCCCGACGGTGAACTCGCGGCCTGGCAGGAACTCCTCGACCAGCGCCGGCTGCCGGAAGCGCGCATGGATGGAGCGAACAGCCTTCGTGAGCGCCTTGCGGTCGCGCACGATCGAGGCGAACTCGCACCCCTTTCCCGTCCCTTCGGCGATGGGCTTGACGAAGAGCGGGAACGGAAGCCCGACCCGCCCGAGGTCGGCCTTCGTCTCCACCGCCACGAACCCTGCCACGGGAACGCCGGCCGCCTGCACCAGGCGCTTGGCGACGGCTTTATCCAGCGAGGCCGCCATGACCAGCGGGTCGGAGAAGGTATAGGGAATGTCGAAGGCCTCGAGCAGGGCCGGCGCCTGGGCCTCGCGGGAGCGGCCCTTGAGGCCTTCTGCGATGTTGAACACGAGATCCCAGCGATCCCCCGCCACGAGCCGCTGGGCCAGCCGGCGGATATGGCCGATCCGATCGACCTCGTGGCCGAGCGAGACGAGCGTCTCCTCGATCATCTCTATGGTGGCGACGGAATCGAACTCCGCCGTCTCCTCGTCGGAATAACCCATGGCCCGGTAGTCGTCCCGGAGGTCGTAGGTGAAGCCGATCCTCATCTGGCGTCTCCCATGGCGCGGTCGCGCCCGAGTGTTCCTTCCGGGTCGGGATAGCGATAGACGCCGCCCTCGAAGTTCCGCAACAGCACGTCGTCGCCGTCGCGGCCCACGACGGACTCCGGCAGGAGCGCAATCTTGCCGCCCCCGCCCGGCGCATCCACGACATAGGTTGGCACCGCGTAGCCCGTGGTGTGGCCCCGCAGGGCCGCCATGATCTCGAGGCCCCGGTCGATGCTGGTGCGGAAATGCGCCGATCCGGTGATCGGGTCGCACTGGTAGAGATAGTAGGGTTTTACCCGGCGCTTCAGGGCGCCGTGGAACATCGGTTTCAGGATCTCCGGGTCGTCGTTGATGCCCTTGAGCAGCACGGTCTGGCTGCCGAGCGGGATGCCGGCATCGGCAAGCCGCGTGAAAGCCTCAGTCACCTCGGGCGTGAGCTCCGCGGGATGGGTGAGATGCACGCTCATCCACAGCGGATGATGCTTCTTCAGCATCTTGACCAGGCTGCGCGTGATGCGCTGCGGCAAGACCACCGGCACCTTCGAGCCGATCCGCACGAACTCGACATGCTGGATGGCCCGAAGCCGCGTCAGAAGCTCGTCCAGCCGATCGTCGTGGAGGGTCAGCGGGTCGCCGCCAGAGAGCAGGACGTCACGTATCTCGGGATGCGCCGCGATATAGGCGAGCGCCTGATCCCACTCGGAGCGGCTGAAATGGTACTCGCCGCCCGCCTCTCCGACCATGCGCGAGCGCGTGCAGTAGCGGCAATAGGTGGAGCAGAAGCCTGTGGCGAGAAACAGCACCCGGTCGGGATAGCGGTGAACGAGGCCGGGCGCGGCGGTGTCGTGGTCCTCGCCCAGGGGATCGTCGGCCTCCCCCGGCGTCTTGAGGTACTCGCCGCCGACGGGAATATGCGTCCGCCGCAAGGGCTCCATGGGATCCTCGCGGCTCATGAGGCTCGCATAGTAAGGCGTGATGCCGACGGGCAGCGATCCCTGGTGCCGCCTTGCCGCCTCGCGCTCGTCCTCCGACAGATCGAAGACGCGCTCCAGCATTTCCAGCGACCGGATGCGGTTGCGCGCCTGCCAGCGCCAGTCGTTCCACTCCGCCGTCGTGGCGTCGGGAAAGAACCGCTTGCGGAAGAAGCGGGTCCGGTCGCCCTGCGGGAAAGGCTCGGCGGCCGTTCTGCGCTTGGACGGCGTACGGCCGGCGAACAATGTCGTCGCGGGCGCCTTTACTGCGTTGATGTCGGGAAGAAGATGAGAGGATGTCGCCGTCAGGCGACTGGGAGGCTCTTCGGCTTCCGCTCGCTTCAAGGAGCTCATCTTGCGATGACGACCCCCCTGGTATGAGGCGCTTTTCGCGCGACTGCCGCCGTGTGCGCGCCTCTTATGAGCGCGCGGCATTACGCCGAAACAACAAGCAGCGCAACATCATTTTACATGCCGCGCGGAAGCACCCTGGAGCTTATGCACGTTGGCCACAGGCCGATACCGTCTCCTTGCTCAGATGCACATGAGAATCGCGACGATGAAAGGGAAAATTCCCGACCGGCCCATCCCAAGAACCGCGCCGACTTCACGATAAGGCCGCGAACTGCAAGAGCCGAGTCTGGACCAGCGTGCGTAACGGCAAGGATCATCGCCTCAAGCCTATACTTGCGCTTGCCAGCCAATACCTGTGCCGCCCAACACAGATCGGCATTCGACACGCGAACTACAATTTCAGGCCACTGGCAGGGCACGATTCATCACAATCGGCCGGTTCTCCACAGCTTTGCCGGGAGTAGAGCGGGAGAGAACGCAGCCGCATCGCGGCCATCCGGTTCAGGCCCGGCAGCGCACTGTACAGTTTGGTCGCGTACGGCCCGCCCGGCGAATCGGTTGCCGCCTCCTCTGCGGCGACAGGCCTGACCGGCGGTGTTATAGTCGCGCGCAAGGCGATTGCGGCATCGTCTGCAACGCAAGGGAGTTACAAGAGACAACAAGGGAGAACCGATATGACCATGCAAGCGTGGCGCTCCATGGCGGCAGCCACTTTCATCCTCCTTGCCGGCTTTTCGGCTGCCTCGGCCGAGGTCGTTTACAACCGCGGCAACTCCGCCGACCCGGAATCTCTCGATCCCCACAAGACCTCGACTGTCTACGAAGCCAACATCCTGCGCGATCTCTTCATGGGCCTTGTCGTGCAAGACGCGGGCGCCGATCTCGTTCCGGGCGCCGCGGAGAGCTGGACCGTCTCGCCGGAAGGCAACGTCTACACCTTCAAGCTCAGGCAGGGCGCGACCTGGTCCGACGGGACACCCGTCACCGCCGATGATTTCCTGTTCTCGTTCCGGCGCCTGGTCGATCCGGCGACGGCCGCCGAATACGCCTCCATGCTCTATGTGGTGAAGAACGGCGAGGCCGTGAACAAGGGCAAGGCCAAGCCGGAGGATCTCGGCGTCAAAGCCATCGATGCCGGCACGCTGGAGGTGACCCTCAACGCGCCTACCCCCTATTTCCTGGAGATGCTGACGCACCAGTCGACCTACGCCATCAGCAAGGCCAATGTGGAAAAGTTCGGGGCCGATTTCGTGAAAGCCGGCAATCTGGTGACGAACGGCGCCTATACCCTCACCGAGTTCATTCCCAACGATCACATCAAGCTCTCCAAGAACCCGAGTTTCTATGACGCCGAGAACGTCAAGATCGACGTAGTGAACTACATTCCGACGGAGGACCGCGCCACTGCCATGAAACGCTACGAGGCGGGCGAACTCGATTCCAACGACGACCTGCCCACCGAGCAGCTTGCGGAGATGAAGCAGAAGTTTGGCGATCAGGTCCGCGTCGGGCCCTCGCTCGGCACCTACTACTACGCGGTGAAGATGGAGAAGGAGCCCTGGTCCAACCCGAAGCTCCGCCGCGCCATCTCCATGGCCATCGACCGCGACTTCCTGGCCGAGAAGGTATGGGGCAACTCCATGCTGCCCGGCTATTCCATGGTGCCTCCCGGCATCGAGGGCTATGAGCCGGCGGTCGCCGACTATGCCGACATGTCGCAGCTCGACCGCGAGGACGAGGCCAAGAAGATCCTGACCGAGCTCGGCTATGGTCCCGACAAGCCGCTCAAGATGGAAATCCGCTACAACACCTCGGAAAACCACAAGAACACGGCCGTGGCCATCCAGGAGCAGCTGAAACCGCTCGGCGTCGAGGTGACGCTTCTCAACACGGACACCAAGACCCACTACGGCCATCTCGAGCAGAAGGGCGACTTCGACGTGGCGCGCGCGGCGTGGATCGCCGACTACAAGGACCCGGAATCCTTCCTCGGCATCTCGGTCAAGGCGAGCGGCAACAACTACGCCGACTATGACAGCGCCGACTTCGAGGCGAAGATGAAGGAGGCGGCGGCCGCCGGCGGCGATGCTCCCAAGCGTTCGAAGCTACTTTCGGAAGCCGAATCGATCCTCGTCAACGATCTTCCGAACATTCCCCTGCTCTACTACTCCTACCACGACATCGTCTCTCCCAAGCTCAAGGGCTGGAAAGACAACGTCATGGACGTGCACCCCTCGCGTTTCCTGAGCAAGGAATAGCCGGCGCGCTATCGCGCTCAAAATGGGATCAGCTAGCTCCGCCCGTTTCCGCGTGAGCGGGAGCCCAGGTCTCTCCTGGGTCCCCATCCACGCGGGGCCGGGCGAGCAATCGGGGAAGCCATGATCCGTTTCGTGCTGCGGCGGTTCCTGACAGCCATCCCGACGCTCTTCCTGATCGTCACCCTCTCCTTCTTCCTGATGCGGGTGGCGCCGGGCGGCCCCTTCAATCAGGAGAGGGGCCTCAATCCCGTGGTGATGGCGAATCTCGAGCGGGTCTATCACCTCAACGAGCCGCTCTGGAAACAGTACCTCTTCTATCTCGGGAACCTGTTGAAGGGCGACTTCGGCCCCAGCTACAACCTGCCCGATTTCACCGTCGGCGAGCTTTTCGCGCGCGGTCTTCCGATCTCCATCCAGCTCGGCGCGTCGGCCCTCATCCTGGCGCTGATCGCGGGAACGGCGATGGGTGTGCTCGCCGCGCTGCGCCAGAACGAGCCGACGGACTACGCGGTCGTGGCGACGGCGACCGCCGGCTCCACCATTCCCACATTCGTCATCGCGCCGCTGCTCCAGCTCTTCTTCGGGCTCACCCTCTTCATCCTTCCGGTGGGCGGTTGGGGCGGCGGCGACATCTCCCACAAGATCCTGCCGGTGCTGACCCTCGCCCTGCCCCAGATCGCCATCGTGGCGCGCCTCATGCGCGGTTCCATGATCGAGGCGCTGCACTCCCACCACATCCGCACCGCCCGGGCGCTCGGCCTGCCGCAATATGTGGTGGTGTTCAAGCATGCGCTCCGGGGCGCCCTGCTGCCGATCGTCTCCTACGCCGGACCCGCTGCGGCCGCGCTCCTCACGGGCTCGATCGTGGTCGAATCGATCTTCGCGATCCCGGGCGTCGGCCGGTACTTCGTCGAGGCGGCGCTCAATCGCGACTACACGCTCGTCATGGGCGCCGTCGTGGTCATCGCCATCTTCATCGTCGTCTTCAATCTGCTCGTCGATATCGTCTATGCGCTTATCGATCCGAGGGTCCGCTATGACTGACGCGACCGTGGGCCTGCCTGTTGCCGGCCGCTCGCTGTGGGCGGATGCCTGGGGCAGGCTCAAGCGCAACCGCGCAGCGGTCGTGAGCTCGGTCTACCTCGTCCTGATGGCGCTCGCCTGCATCGTCGGCCCGTGGCTCGCAGCCCATCCCTATGATGCGGTCTATCAGCAATATGTGAAGGTGCCGCCCTCCTTCGAAGCCTATCCCCGGCCTGAGCAGATCGAGCCGGCGCTCGAGGACGCACTGAGGCGGGCGCGCGTGGAGCTTCGCGACTGGCGGATCGAGGGTGACCATCTGATCGTCACCGCCACCTCGAGCAAGCCGATCGACGAGCGGGTCACGCGCTACCTCGACCGCTCCAACACGTTCGAGGATACGCAAATCGTGGAGAAGGCCGGCGACGGGCTGATGCTGACCATGCGCGCCGGCATCGAGAGGCACCACTTTCTCTTCGGCACCGACACGGTCGGCCGCGATCTCTTCGCCCGCACCTTGATCGCCGGCCGGGTGTCGCTCGCCATCGGCCTGCTGGCGGGAATCGTCGCCGTGGTCATCGGCGTTCTCTATGGCGCCGTTTCCGGCTTCCTCGGAGGTCGGGTCGACGACATCATGATGCGCTTCGTGGACATCCTCTACTCGCTGCCCTTCATCTTCTTCGTCATCATGCTGGTCGTCTTCTTCGGGCGCAATTTCGTGCTCATGTTCCTGGCCGTCGGCGCCGTCCTGTGGCTCGACATGGCGCGCATCGTGCGCGGCCAGACGCTCTCCATCAAGCGCCAGGAGTACGTCCAGGCCGCCGAGGCGCTGGGCGTCTCGAGCAGCGGCATTCTCTGGCGGCACGTCGTTCCGAACGCGCTCGGCCCCGTCGTCATCTACATGACGCTCCTGGTGCCGCAGGTCATCATCCTGGAGAGCTTCCTGTCCTTCCTCGGCCTTGGCGTTCAAGAGCCGATGACGAGCTGGGGCGTGCTCATAGCCCAGGGGGCAAAGAACATCCCGGGCGCCAACTGGCTACTGGTCTTTCCGTCATTCTTCCTCACCACCACGCTTTTCGCGCTGAACTTCATCGGCGACGGCTTGCGCGACGCTCTTGACCCGAAGGACCGCTGATGGCCGAACCGATTCTCGCCATTGAAGGACTGGATGTCCGCTTCCGGACGCCGGACGGCCTTGTGCATGCGGTGAAACGGGCGAACCTGACGGTCGCGGCCGGCGAAACCGTGGCCATCGTCGGGGAATCGGGTTCGGGGAAGAGCCAGCTCATGATGGCCGCCATGGGGCTTCTTGCCCGCAACGGCGAGGCCGAGGGGTCGGTGCGCTATCGCGGCACGGAGCTTCTGGGCCTTCCTTCGCGCGAGCTCAACCGTTACCGGGGCGCCCGGATCACCATGATCTTCCAGGAGCCGATGACCTCGCTGGATCCTCTCTATCCGGTCGGAAACCAGCTCATCGAGCCGCTGGTCCATCACCAGGCCATGTCGAAGGAGGGGGCGCGGGCCCGTGCGCTGGAGCTGCTGCGCCTCGTGCGGATCCCCGACCCGGAGCGTCGCCTGCGCTCCTATCCGCATGAGCTCTCCGGCGGCCAGAGACAGCGGGTGATGATCGCCATGGCCATCGCCAACAACCCCGACATCCTCATCGCGGACGAGCCGACGACGGCGCTCGACGTGACGATCCAGGCGGAAATCCTGACACTGCTTGCCGACCTCCAGCGGCGGCTCGGCATGGGGCTCGTCTTCATCACCCACGACCTCAACATCGTGCGCCGGATCGCCGATCGCGTGGTGGTGATGCGGTCGGGCGAGATCGTGGAGGAAGGGGCGACGGCCCGCATCTTCGCGGCCCCTTCGCACCCCTATACCCGCGCCCTCCTCGAGGCCGAGCCCACGGGCCGCAAGCTTCCGGTCTCCGCCCGGGTTCCGAGCGTCCTTCAGGGCCATGGCATAAAGGTCGTCTTCAGCTTCAACGAGGGCGTGTTCAGGCCGCCTCTGGAGTTTGTCGCCGTCGACGATGTGAGTCTGACGCTCAATGCGGGCCAGACCATCGGCATCGTCGGGGAATCCGGATCGGGAAAATCGACGCTCGCCCGAGCGCTCCTCAGGCTCCTGCCGAGCCAGGGCGCCATCCGCTATGAGGGCCGCGAGATCCGCGATCTCGACCGCCGGGCGATGCGGCCCTTGCGGCGTCACATGCAGATCGTGCTGCAGGATCCCTTCGGATCGCTCTCGCCGCGCATGACGGCGGGCCAGATCGTCACCGAGGGCCTGCTCGTGCATGAGCCCGGCCTCTCCTCGGCCGAACGTGATCTTCGCGCCGTTCAGGCGCTGGAGGAGGTGCGGCTCGATCCCCGCTGGCGAAACCGTTACCCGCACGAATTCTCCGGCGGCCAGCGCCAGCGCATCGCCGTCGCCCGCGCCATGATCCTCAAGCCCAAGATCCTCGTCCTGGACGAGCCGACCTCCGCCCTCGACCGCCAGGTGCAGAAGCAGGTCGTGGAGCTCCTGCGGGAACTCCAAGTGGCGCACGGCCTGTCCTACCTCTTCATCAGCCACGATCTCGCGGTCGTCCGCGCCATGGCCGACTACATCATCGTGATGAAGGACGGCCGCGTCGTCGAGGAGGGAACGGTCGAGGGGGTCATGGAGGCGCCCCGGCAGGACTACACCCGCCGCCTCATGGCTGCCGCCTTCGCGGACCGGGGGCCTGGCCTGCAGTCGGCCAGCGGCTGATCATCGGGCGCGGGCGCGCCGGAAAAAGAAGTCGTAGACGATCATCGCCCCGACCAGGAAGAGCACGATCCCGAGGTCGAGCGCGCGCACCTTCCACATGATGATCGCGAAGAAGGCGAGCATGAGCGCGAGCGCCGCCAGGCTGATGACACGATCGGTCATGGTCATCTGGATCTTCCTCCCTGTTCCTCGGCCTCGCCGTTGACGCGCGCTTCGAGCCAGCTGGCGGTGCGGAAAAGCCGCGCATCGTCGAGCCGCGGCCCCACGATTTGAACCCCTATCGGCAGCCCCTTCGAGCCAGCGAGCAGCGGCAACGTGATTGCCGGCACCCCGAGGAACGTCCAGAGCGTGCAGAAGGACGGGTCTCCTGTCGAGTCCAATCCCTCGGGCGCCTCGCCCGGCGCCGCCGGCGTGATGATGGCGTTGTACCGGTGGAAAATCTGCTCGATGCCCGTATGAAGAACCTCGCGCCACTCGAGCGCCGCCAGCCAGTCGGTGGCGGCAACGCGCTGGCCCTCCTCGATCGCCTCGCGCATATGGACGCTGAGCTGGTCGCGCCCCCGCCGATAATAGTGGCCGAGATTGTGCGCGAAGCCGGCGGTCATCAGCGTCCTGACCGCGCCGTAGCCGTTCGAGAAGCTCTCCGGCAGCTCGACCTCTTCGCAAGCCTCGCCAAGGGACTCGACGAGTTCGGCAAAACCCTCCCGCACATCATCCGTCGCCTTCTCCCATGCGGGCGTCCTGACGAAAGCGATGGCGGGACGAACAGGGGGCGGCGCCGATACGAGGCTCGACAGCCGCAAGGGGGCGATCGGCCGCATGTCGCGGTCTTCCGCGTCGAACCCCTGCGCCGCATCGGCTAGCAGCGCGAGATCGGCAAGGCTGTTGGCGAAGAAGCCCACCGTGTCGAGCGGTGGCGACTGTCTGAGAATGCCGGTGCGGGAGATGAGGCCGTGCGTCGGCTTGTAGCCGAAGACGCCACAGAAGGAGGCGGGCCGGATCACCGATCCGTTGGTCTGCGTGCCAACCGCGAGCGGTGCCATGCGGGCCGCGACCGCCGCGGCGCTCCCGGCCGAGGAACCGCCCGGCGTGTGCTCGACATTGTGCGGGTTCCGCGTCCGGGCCGGTGAATAGTAGGCGAGCTCGGTCGTCGCCGTCTTGCCCAGTATGAGGGCGCCCGCTTCCGCGAGCCGCGTCGCCACGAAGGCGCTGCGGACCGTCCGGCGGCCGGCATCGAGCGCCGTGCCGTTCTCGGTCGGCATGGGAGCCGTGTCGATGATGTCCTTGAGGCCCACCGGTATGCCATGCAGCGGCCCGATCGCGCGGCCGGTGTGACGATAATCGTCGAGCTGCCGCGCCTGCCGCCTCACCAGGTCAGGATCAAGGAACGCCCACGCCCGGATCGTCGGCTCCTGCCGCGCGATGCCGGCGAGAAAGGCTTCCGCCACCTCGAGCGCGCTGAACTCGCCGCGCTCGAGCTTCGCCCTGAGGGCGACGGCGCCGATATCCGTCAGGTCCATCAGCGGCCGTAGGCGAGGCTGGGCAGCCAGTAGACCAGCGCGTCGTCAAACACATAGATGAGCACCATGCAGAAGATCACGATCGCCATGTAGGGCATCATGCCCATGAAGATCTGGCTCAATTGCACATGCGGGGGCGCCACGCCCTTCAGGTAGTAGGCCGACATCGCCATGGGCGGCGACAGGAATGCCGTCTGAAGGTTGACCGCGACGAGGATGCCGAAGAACAGCGGATCGATGTCGAAATGCGCCAGCAGCGGCAGGAAGATCGGCACGAAGATGACGATGATCTCCGTCCACTCGAGCGGCCAGCCAAGGAGGAAGATGATGAGCTGGACGACGATCAGGAACATGAGCGGCGACATGTCGAGGCCGGTGACGAAGTCGCTCACCACCTGCTGTCCGCCCAGATAGGCAAAGACCGAGGCGAAGGTCGCCGAGCCGACGAAGAGCCAGCACACCATCGCCGAGGCGCGCACCGTCAGGTAGACGGACTCCCGCAGCCGCTGCCAGGTAAGCTCGCGGTAGCAGAGACCAAGCACAAGCGCGCCGAACGCGCCGAGTGCTGCGGCCTCGGTGGGCGTGGCCCAGCCCGCGAGGATGGCGCCCAGCACCGATGCGATGAGAGCGGCCAGCGGCACGAACGAGGTGAGAAGCATCCAGGCCAGCTGCCCGTAGCTGTACCCGCTCACGGCCTCCTTGTCGGGCTTCGGCGCAAGCGACGGATTGTACCAGGCGCGAAAGATGACATAGGCGACATAGAGCCCTGCCAGCAAAAGCCCCGGCAGCAGCGCTCCGGCATACATCCTCACGATCGAGACACCGGAGGTTGCCGCGTAGACGATGAGCATGATCGAGGGCGGGATGAGAATGCCGAGCGTACCGCCGGCGCAGATCACCCCCGAAGCGTAGGACGTGTTGTAGCGGGCCTTCAGCATCATCGGGAAGGCGAGAAGCCCCATGAGCGTGACCACCGCGCCGACGATCCCGGAAGCCGTCGCGAACAGCGTGCACGTGATGAGGGCGGCGACCGCCATGGCGCCCGGCAGCCGCCAGGTGGTGATGTAGAGGGCCTGGAACAGCCGTTCGACGATGTTCACCCGCTCCGCCATGTAGCCCATGAACAGGAACAGCGGGATCGACGTCAGCACGTCGTTCGACATGACGCCGTAGGTCTGGTTGACGAACAGGTCGAAGATCCTGTTGTCGAACAGCGTCTGCATGCGCGACGGGTCGTAGTAGGCGTAGTAGCCGAAGCCCACGCCGAGCGCCATGAGCGTGAAGGCGACCGGAAACCCGATGAAAAGCAGGATGATCAGCACGCCCAGCATCAGGACGGCGACGTGCGGATCGCTCATGCGCGGGCTCCCTTGCCGTCGTCCTCGTGCAGCACATCGAGGCTCTTCTGCTCGAGCAGCACCTTCTCGAGTTCCTCGACGTCCGCCGCAGGCTCGGGCCACACGCCTGTCCGGATGCAGAGAATGCAGCGGAAGACCTGGGCAATTCCCTGGATGATGAGCAGTATGCCCGCTGCGATCAGCACGCTCTTGAAGCCATAGACCGGCACGCCGGCGGGGCTGTAGATGCTCACCTCGTGGAAGCGCCAGGAGCGCGCCACGAACTTCCAGCCCGCGAGCACGAGCGCAATGACGCCGGGGAAGAAGAACAGGAAGTAGAGAACGAGCTCAACGATCGCCTGCGTGCGCGGCTTCCAGAGCCGGTAGATGAAGTCGGCCCGCACATGCGCGTTGCGCGAGAGCGTGTAGGCGCCCCCCATCATGAACAGCGTGCCATACATGATGTAGGAGATGTCGAAGGCCCAGGAGGTCGGGCTGCCGAAGAACTTGCGGACGATGATCTCGTATGTCACGCCGAGGATCATCACCATGATCACCCAGGCAAAGGTCTTGCCGAACCACGCGGTAACCTTGTCCGCGAAGGCGATGTAGCGTTCCATGCAGGGAGCCCCGGGGGTCGGATTGGAAGATGCCGGAGCGCCCAATGGCGCTCCGGCAGCAACTAAGATCAGCGCGTCAGAAAGTGATCTTGCCGGGGAAGTGGTGGTTGTAGGCGAGCTTGTAGTCGGCCGCGTTCATGAGATCATAGTAGACGACCCGCTCGCACCAGGCCTTCTGGCTGTCGACCACCTTCTTGAAATAGGCGTCCTGGTTCAGCGTCTCGAGCAGCTTGTCCCAGGAAGCGATCTGGGTCTCCATGATGGATTGAGGCGTACGCTTGACGTTGACGCCGGCGGCCGAGAGCGCCTGCAGGTCCTTGGAGTAGTTGTCCATCGCGGTGGCATAGTTGGCGGTGTTCGCCGCTTCGGCGGAGTACTCCAGGATCGCCTGCAGCTCCGGCGGCAGCGATTCGAACTTGCCCTTGTTGAAGAAGATCTCGAAGAACTCGTTCGCCTGATGGAACGAGCCGAGCATGTAGTTCTTCGCCACGTCCTGGGCGCCGAAGCGCTTGTCGGAGGTGGGGTTGTTGAACTCGAAGGCGTCGATCACGCCCCGCTCCATGGCCGGCACGATCTCGCCGCCCGGAAGCTGGGTGACGCTCACTCCCATGGACTGGAAGAGGTCGGCTGCCAGGCCCACGGTGCGATATTTGAGGCCGTTGAGCTGGTCAGCGCCCGTGATCTCGTTCTTGAACCAGCCGAGCGGCTGGGTCGGCATCGGCATGGCGAAGAAGCCGACGAGATTGAGGCCCATCATGTCCTGGATGAGCTCCTTGTAGAGCTCCTTGCCGCCGCCCTTGTGGATCCAGGCCAGCATGTGCTGGGCGTTGCCGCCGAAAATCGGTCCCGTGCCGAAGAGCGAGGCCGCCTTGTTCTTGCTGTACCAGTAGACGGTGACATGGTGGCCGCCGTCGAGCACGCCGTCGTTCACGGCATCCTGGATCTGGAAGGCGCCGACGATGGCGCCCGCCGGGGAGAGGTCGATCTTCAGCCGCCCGCCCGACATCTTCTGCGCCCGGTCGACATACTCCTGCGCCATCTCGTGGAAGATGTCGGAGGCCGTCCAAGAACTCTGCATCTTGAGAACGGTGGTTTCCGCGCGCGAGACCTGCGGCATGGCCACCGTCGCGGCCACCGCGCCGGCGGCGACGCCCGTTCCTTTGAGGAATTTGCGGCGCGATACGGACTTGTCAGATTCGGTCATTGGTTCCTCCCTGTTGCCGATCTTCTATCTTCTTGTGGTTGCAAGCTTAGATCAGCCTTTGCGCCAAGGCGAGCGCGCTTTCCGGACCGTGGTATGCCAGATGCCCGACCGCCCACGGCCCGTCTCCAGCGCCCGCTGCTGGACTTGCCGGATGCCGGTTGGCATGGTGCCCGCCATGCAGACCCCGGAAAACGAGGACCCGTCGGACGATTTCGGCGCCATCAAGAGCGCGCGGCGCGCGCTCCGGCCGCGCGATGCCGCGACCCTCATCATCCTGCGCCGCAACATGGCCGAGACTCGCGTGCTCATGGGCAAACGGCACGCCGGCCACGCTTTCATGCCCAACAAGTACGTCTTTCCGGGCGGCCGGGTGGATGCGGCCGACGCACGGCTGACGGTGGCGGCCGACCTCCATCCCGAGGTCGCCCGGAAGCTCCTGGCGCGGATGCGGGGCAAGCCCTCGCTCGCCCGCGCCCGTGGGCTGGGGCTTGCTGCCGTGAGGGAAACCTTCGAGGAGGTGGGGCTGATCGTGGGGCGTCCGGTCGGAAGCCCGAGGATGAGCCGGTCCTCGTCCTGGAAGCCCTTCTTCGAGACAGGCTACGAGCCGGACCTGAGCGGGCTTCGGTTCTTCGCCCGCGCCATCACCCCGCCCGGGCGTCCGCGCCGTTTCGATACGCGCTTCTTCACCCTTGACGCATCGGCGGTCGTCAACGCCGACCAGCCCATCCGCTCCACCTCCCAGGAGCTCCTCGATCCCTACTGGGTCACCTTCCGCGAGGCGACGGAGCTGGATTTGCCGTCCATCACGAAGGACATCCTGAAGCGGCTGGCGCAGGCGCTGGAAGTGGAGGCCGCCATGTCTCCGGGCGCCCCCCTCACCTTCCAGTACTATCGCGGCTCGAAATGGCGGATCGAGGAGCTCTGAGCCACTATTTTCCGAGCCTGGCGATGAGGCTCGAGGTGTCCCACCGCCTGCCGCCCATGGTCTGCACCTCGGAATAGAACTGGTCGACCAGCGCCGTGACGGGAAGGTGGGCGCCGGTGCGGCGGGCCTCCGCGAGGCAGATGCCCAGGTCCTTGCGCATCCAGTCGACGGCGAAGCCGAACTCGAACTTGCCTTCGTTCATGGTCTTGTAGCGGTTCTCCATCTGCCAGGACTGCGCGGCGCCCTTGGAGATCACCGAGATCACAGCCTCGATGTCGAGGCCGGCCTTCTTGCCGAAGTGAATGCCCTCCGAGAGGCCCTGGACAAGTCCCGCGATGCAGATCTGGTTGACCATCTTGTTGAGCTGGCCTGAACCGGAAGGCCCAAGCAGCCGGCACAACTTCGCATAGCTCGCGATCA
>JBFXDI010000084.1:0-18013 GCA_050181295.1 Parvibaculaceae bacterium
TTTCTTCGCCGCGCGCAGGCCGCTCAAGGTGCCGAAGGCCGAAAGCGCCTCGCGGCTCGACTTCACGTTCACCACCACCGGCCCGTCGTGGTCGAGCGCCTTCTTCACCTTGGCGTCGAGACCGTCGCCCTTCTCGATGGTGATGGTCTCGACACCGAAGGACTTGCCCCACGCCGTGAAGTCCGGATTGACGAGCTCGGTGCCCTCGACACGGCCGGGGAAGAATTTTTCCTGGTGCGAGCGGATGGTGCCGTAGGTGCCGTTGTTGGAGATGAAGACCTTGGGCGCCGCGCCCTCGGCGACGGCGGTCGCAATCTCCTGGCCGGTCATCAGCGTGCCGCCGTCGCCCACGAGCACGATCGGCGTGCGACCGGAGGCGGCCAGCCCAGCCGCCACGCCGCCGGGCACGCCGAAACCCATGGCGCCGGCGATGGTGCCGAGCATCAGGTTGTCGGGGTTCATGCGCCAGTGGCGATGCAGCCAGGAGGAGAAGTTGCCGGCGTCGGTGATGAGGATCGCATCCTTCGGCGCGTGCCGCGAGGCGGCCATCACGATCTGGCCGAAATCGACGCCGTCTTCCGGATCGGGCGACTTGTAGGCCATGAAGCCGTCCACGAAGGACTTGATGCCGTTCGCCCAGGCCTTGCGGTCCTCGCTGTCGCTCGAGGGCATCGCGGCGAGCAGCTTCAGAAGCTCCGCCGGATCGGCGACCACGCCGAGATCGGTGCGGAACACGGCGCCGATGGGCCGCGAGTCGGGATAGATATGGACAAGCGGCTGCTCGGGCGTAGGCGCCTTCGGGAACTGGTAGTTCTGGCTCGCCACATCGCCGAGGCGGGTGCCGCAGGCGATGACGAGATCGGCCTTGGCCAGCAGATCCCGGTGCGCGGGAGGATTGCCGAAGCCCAGATGGCCGGCATAGAGCGGGTTCGAATTGTCGAACACGTCCTGGTTCTTCCAGGTGACGGCGACGGGCACGCGATGCTGCCTGGCGAAGGCCTCGATGGCGGCGGCGCCCCGCTTGCCGCGGAGTGCTGCGCCCACCACGAGAAGCGGACGCTTGGCGGATTTCAGGCGCTGCATCACGGCTTCCGCATCGGAGGGCGAGGCCGCGGGACGGTGGACGGGATAGGGCTCCGGCAGCGGCTTTTGCGTCATCTCCGTCAGGACGTCCTCGGGCAGCGAGACGACCACGGGACCGGGAACGCCCTGCGCCGCGATATGGAAGGCGCGCGCGATGGTCTCGCCCGTCTTGTCGGGCTCGCGCAGCTCGAACACCGCCTTGGCGATGGTGCCGAAGAAGTGGGTGTAGTCGATCTCCTGGAAGGAGCCCCGCTCGCGCTCCTCGCGGGCCACCTGGCCGATGAGCACCACAACCGGCACCGCGTCCTGTTGCGCGACATGCACGGCGATCGATCCGTTGGTGGCGCCCGGCCCGCGGCTCACGGCGAAGACGGCCGGCCGCCCGGTGATCTTGGCCTCGGCAACCGCCATGAAGCCCGCACCCGACTCGTGCCGGCAGACGACGGTGCGCACGGCGTTGGAATCGTGCAGCGCGTCGAGCAGCGCCAGATAGCTCTCTCCGGGCACGCAATAAAGGCGCTCGACGCCATGGGCCTCGAGCCCGCGCACGATCTGATCGGCAACCCTGATGCTCATGCGGAAACCTTTTCGGTGAAGAAGGAGAGAACCTGATCCCGGAAGAACTCGGGACGGATGAGGGGATAGAAATGCCCGCCCCAATCGGCCATGTCCAGCCGTGCGCGGGGAATTGTTGCCGCAAGCTCGCGCGACAGATGCGCCGGGGTGACCATGTCGTCCTCGGTTCCCGCCACGAGCACCGGGCAGGCGATGCGCCCGAGATCGGCGCGCCGGTCGAAGGCGCGGATGGCCTCGATGCGGCCGAGCGTGCACTCGCTCGAGCGCACGAGGATGCGCACGAGGTCGGACGCGGGCGGATCCGCCTTCTCCGGATGGTCGCGAAGCCAGGTCGGCGGCATGCCGATGAGCACCGTCTGGCGCACATATTCCGAAGGCCCGAAGGTGCGCAGCACGGCGGCGCGCGTCTCGAACAGCAGGTCGAAGTAAGGATCGCGGCCCGGCCAGCTCGCCGAGATCAGGAGGCGCCGGACGCGCTCGGGCCGCTCGACCGCAAGAACCTGGCCAATGGCGCCGCCGGTCGAATGCCCGAGGATATCCGCCGAGCGGATGCCGAGCGCATCCATGAGCGCCAGCACATCGGCCATCATCTGCTCGACGCTGAAGGCAAGAGATTTCAGGCTCGAAGCGCCGGTGCCCCGGTGGTCGTGCAGGATGAGGGTGAAGCGCCGGGCGAGCACCTCGACATGCGGCTTCCAGAAGGATGCAAGGCCGTTGAGGCCGGTGACGAGCAGCAGCGGCTCGCCTGAGCCATGGGTCTCGTAATAGAGCGGCTCGCCGTCAGGCAGCGTGATCTCGGGCATCGGATCGGGTGCTGGAAGGGTCGTGGTGGGCCGGCCGCACTCGACCAGACTTGCGGTAGCGGGTCAAGACACGGGCCACGCCCGCGCCTCGACCCGCACCCTTACTCGTTCACCTGGTGAGCCAGGCCGACGGTCCCAAACGGCCGCCCTGCACCTCGCCGCTCATGATGGCGCGGGCGCGCTCATAGAGCTCGACGGCCTTGTCAGGCTCGGGCTTGAGCCCGACGACTTTCAGCTCCTTGAGCACCACCGGGTCGTAGGTGCGCGCGAGCTGGACAAGGGCCTTGGGCTCGCCGAGCTCGGCGGCACGCTCGAAGAACCGCCGGGCGGACGCGATCTCACCCTGCTCCACAAGCGCCTCGCCATCCTCAATAAGCGCGGCGGCGCGCGGGTCGGGCTGCGGGAGCGACGGGGCTTTCTCTTCGGCCGCAGGCAGCCTGTCCGTCACCTTCGCGGTCCGGGCCGGTTCGGGCGCAGGATCGGCCACGGCCAGCGCCTTTGACGTTTCCGTCACGATGTCGTCGGCCGGCTCGGGGTCCGGCGCGGGCGCATTGCCGTTGAGCGAAGCCGCTTCCGCCAGCGACCTGTAGGGTGCGTCCGACTCCTCCTTGGCAACTTCCGTGACGGTGAGCGACTCACGCTTGCCGGACACGGCCTCAGCCGGAACGGAGGCCGACTGGACGGGCGCCACGGCGGCCTTGGCGGCGGCGAGATCCGTCGCCGTCGGGACCGGCTGGGCGGCTGCCGGGACGTTCGAGGATTTCGCGTCCGACAGATATTGCCCGGTGGCGGATGGGAAATCGTCATCGACCAGGTCGTAGGCCCAATAGCCGAACGGCGCGCTCACGAAACCGGCCGCGAGCGCCGAAACCGCAAACAGCGTCGTGCGGCCGCGCGTGGCGCGCTGCTGCTGAGGGCGGCGTCGCGGCGCTATCCGCCGGGGCGGGCTGCGGCGGGCTCTCTGGACTGTTTCCGCCGGCGCCGCAGGGGGCGGGGTCTCGACCGGCTCGGCCGGCACGGGCTCCTCACGGAGCGCTTCGGGATCGTCGTTAGCCGCATTCGTCACCGGCAGCGCCGGGCGCGGGCGCGGCTCTTCCTCGGGCTGTTCATGGACGCCGACGAGGCGCCTGTAGGCCGTCCGGTGCGCGCCGGGGCCGACGAGCGACCGGTTGAAGCGCGCCTCCTCTATCCAGGCCGCGACCCTCGACACAGGCTTTCGCCCGGCACCCACTTCCGGGCCGCCGGAATCAGCCTTCCTCTTCGCCTGCTCAACCATCACCTTCTCCTGCTACGCCACCTGGCCGCTTGCTCCCGCGGCCTTACTGACCCCCTGCCTCTTTCCAATTCAGGAACCGCTTGAAGAGCTCAGACTGATCAGGCTGGCTCAAAGCTTGCGATTCGCCGTTCGTTTCAAGAAATCTCTTGAAGGCGGAGCGCAATTCCTCCGCGCCCTGCTCGGTCGCGTCCGACTTTTTTGCGCTAGCCTTCGAAAGCCATGCCTTCGCCTCATCGTCGCGCTGCCAGCCTTCCACCTCGGCCGCGAGGTTGACGTTCTTCCAGCGCCGGTCGGTGGATGTCTCCACGAGCGTGTCAAAGCTGTCGAGGAAGCGGCTCACGAACCGCCGCACGCTCGAATAGCGCGCCCCGCCCCGCTCCCAGTTGAAGACCGCCAGCACCTCGCCGACCGAAACGGTCGAGACCTCGCCATTCGCCTCGATGAGGCCCGGATAGTCGGCCGCGGTCAGAAGCGAGGGCGGATAGCGTTCCGCCGCATCGCCCTCGATCTCGACCGGCAGAAGCTTCAAGCCGTCGCCCGCCGATATGGCCGTCAGGCCCTCGGCCGGACGCGGCGCCACATAGACCATGGCGTCGATCTCGCCGGCCTTGAGCTTGCCCAGCGCGTCCCAGAAATCGTGATTGGTCGGCTCGACCTTCACCTTCAGCGCCTTGAGCAGCGCTTCGCCGGTGACGGCGGAGGCCGAAAGCTCGGGGCCGACATCGACCTTGCGGCCGGCAAGGCTCTTGACGTCGGCGATCTCGCGGCGGGCGATGAGGTGCACCTCGTCGCCATAGAGCTTGGCGATATAGTTGACCCGGCCGGTGACCGCGCCGTGAATACGATTGGCCTCCACATAGTCGAGCACATCGGTCGGCAGGACGGCTACGTCGATGCCTTTGAGGTAGAGGAGGTCGGTGACGTTCTGGACCGGGTTCTTGCCCGCAATCGGCAGGATGCGCATGTCCTTGCCGTCGAGCACGGCGGCGAGATCGGCCATCATTTCCAGGGAGGCGGAGCCGGCGGGACCTGCGACGATGCCGACGGTGTTGGCGTTGTGGCCCAGGTGGCCAGCCGACTTGGCGCGGGACTTTTCGGCCGCGTGCGAAAGGCCGGCGCCGAGCGCCGCCATCATCCCCATGACCAACAACAACCGCGTAACGGTTGACATGGTCAGTTCCCCTCCGAAACCGCCACTTACGCGCTTACCACCGTTCCCACCGGCAATCTGCTATCAGGAACCAGACCATAATGAGAACCATTTGCGGCGGCGGCGAGGCAAAGCACCGCCTATTTTCAACGGCTTGGGAGTGACATGTTGAAGGCCCTTGAGAAGGCGAAAAAAGCGATCGAAGGCCGGGGCCTCCGGATCGTGCTGCCGGAAGGCGACGACGAGCGGGTGCAGCGGGCGGCAGAGACCCTCAAGGTTGAGGAGCTGGCCGAGCCCATCCTCATCGGCGGCCCCGGAAATGCCCGGAAAACTGTCGATCCGGCCACGGATGGGCGGCGCAAGGCCTATGCCGAGGCGCTCTGCGCCAGGCGCGAGCGGATGAACGCGGGCATGGCCGACCGGCTCCTGAAGAAGCCCCTCTATTTCGCGGGCGCCATGGTAGCCGAGGGGAATGCGCATGCGATGCTCGCCGGCGCCGCCAACCCCACGGCCCGCGTCATCGAGGCGGCGCTGATGACGGTCGGGCTGGCGAGCGGGATCGCGGCGCCCTCGAGCTTCTTCCTCATGCAGTGGCCCGACCGGGCGCTGGTCTTCGCGGACTGCGCCGTCACGATCGCGCCGGATGTCAAGGCGCTTGCCGACATCGCGATCGCGGCGGCAGCAAGCGCCCGGCCCCTCCTGCTTGAGGAGCCCAGGGTGGCGCTTCTCTCGTTCTCGACGCACGGCAGCGCGCAGCACGCCGATGCCCAGAAGGTGGGGGAGGCCACGCGGCTGGCGCGGGCGCGCGCGCCTGGGCTTGCCATCGACGGCGAGCTCCAGGCGGACGCGGCGCTCAACGCCTCGGTCGCTCTCCGCAAGATCAAGGGCGAAAGCCCCGTCGCGGGACGGGCGAACGTGCTCGTCTTTCCGGATCTCGACGCCGGCAACATCGCCTACAAGCTGGCGCAGGAGCTATCCGGCGCGCAGGCCATCGGACCCATCCTGCAGGGCTTTGCAAAGCCCGTCTCGGACCTGTCGCGCGGATCCACCCCCGACGACATCGTCGCCACCGCCTGCCTGCTGCTCGCCATGGCGTGAAGGCTTAGTCGCGCGCCGTCATGTGCCCCGCGGCTGCCGCGCGATGAGGTGGTCGAGCGACAGCGCGCCGGCGCCGCGGGCGACGATCAGCAAGAGCGCCGTCGCCCAGAGGCCATGTGTGACGTAGGCCGAGGGGTAAACGAAGATTTCGATCACGAGCGTCATGGCGAGCAGCACGAGAGCGGCGAAGCGGGCGCCGAGCCCTGCGAACAACAGCCACGGCATGGTGAGCTCGATCGCCGCGGCAAGGTGCGCCGCAAGCTCAGGCGGCAGAAGCGGCAGCCGGTATTCTTCGCGGAAAAGATAGACGGCGGACTCCGTGACGGCGAAGCCCTCCACCTTGGTCAGCCCGGAATTGAGGAAGACCATGCCCACCGAGAAGCGCGCCAGAAGCGCAATCAGGGCGTAGGGAACGCGATCCAGGATCGCCACCGCCCGCTCGATCAGCGAGGCCGGACCTGCAGCACGTGGGCTCGATGCGATGGCCATGACGACGCCTTCCTTTCGGCTGCCGAAATCCGATCAGGCTGGAGCTAGGCAAGAATCTCCGCGGCGATACGGGAGCGGATGAGGCCTGCGAGATTGTCGGCCAGGTTGAAGCGCTTATCCGCCTCCATGGCATCGGACGCCGCTTGCCCCAGCGAATGCCCATCGCGAAGCGCGGCGAGAAACGTGTAGCCGCCGGGCGGCAGGCGACGAACCTCGACCTCCATTTCGGGGCGCGCGACGAGCGCGTCCTCGGGCTCGGCGAGATCGACGGGCGCAACCGTCTCGTCCTCCGTGTTGGTGCGCCAGATGGAGACGACCGGGAAACGCGAGGAGAGAAGCCGCATCGCCGGGACGAAGGCGAGGCGAACGTCGGCAAGGCGCGTTTCGGGAACGGCTTCGAAGGCGGCAGGCGGCAGCGGCTCGGCATCGGCCGCGTGATAGGTCTCCCACCAGGCCGATTCCAGCCGCGCGACATCGGCGAGATAGGGCAGCGAGCCGGCCGGCCCGAAGCCTTCGATGAACTCGGGATAATCGCCGCCGTAGCGGATGAGGACCGGCGAGCGGGGCAGGTTCTTCAGCGCGTAGTCCCGCGCCATGGCGCGAAAGAACTTCTGGCCCACGAGCCGCTTCACGACCGGGTAGCGGACGGCAAGCGCCTCCACGAGCGCGGCGGAGACGTTGGCGCGGTAGACGCCGAAGCGGCGCTCGGACCTCGAGCCTTCGCGGCTCGTCACGCCGTCGGGCACGGGGAGCGCGTGATCGAGCAGCGCGGCGGCGAAGCGGCGCTCAAAACACGCTCGCGTGTTGCCCCTCAATGTCATGCCCGGACTCGTTCCGGGCATCCATGAACACCCGCGAAGCCATGATTGCCGAGATCGGTGTTCATGGATTGCCGGGTCAAGCCCGGCAATGACGGGGTGGGTGACCTACCGCTGGCATGACGGGTTAACATCACAGGCCGCCCTACTCCGCCGCGGCGACGAAGCCGCTGCGCCGGCAGGCCTCGGCGCCGAGCACGGCGTCGGCGCGGGCGGCTTCCGCGACAAGGTCGGGGAGCGGCGGGAGGTTGGCGTCGCGCTCGATGAGCGTCGGCTTCGGTCCGGCGCGGAAGACGACATGGGCATAGAGCGCCCAGACCGGATCGGCCACCGGCGAGCCATGCGCGTCGATGAGGAATGGAACGCCGCCATCGTCCGTCCGCTCGTCGTGGCCCGCGAGATGGATCTCTCCCACATGCTCGAACGGAAAGTCCGCGAGATAGGCGAGCGCATCCGTGGCGTGATTCACAGCCGAGACGAAGACGTTGTTGACGTCGAGCAGCAGGCCGCATCCGGTGCGGCGGACGATCCCGCGCAGGAAGTCCGTCTCCGAAAGAGTCGAGTCCTCGAACAGGAGATAGGTCGAGGGATTCTCCAGGAGCAGCCGGCGGCCGAGAAACTCCTGCGTCTCGTCGATGTGTCGGCAAACGCGCGCCAGCGTCTCCTCCGTGTAGGGAAGCGGCAGGAGGTCGTCGAGATAGGCATCCTCATGCGTCGACCAGGCAAGATGCTCCGAGAAGAGGCCCGGCTCGTATCGCTCGATCAGGCTTTTCAGCCGCTTCAGGTGCTCGCGGTCGAGCGGCCCCTCGGACCCCAGCGACAGCGCCACGCCGTGCAGCGACAGCGGATAGTCGCGCCGGATGCGCTCGAGCCAGCGATGGGGCGGCCCGCCCTCGCCCATGTAGTTCTCGGCATGCACCTCGAAGAAGCCGAGCGCCGGGCGCGCCTCCAGCACCTCGCGATAGTGCTGGGGCTTGAGACCGATCCCTGCGCGGGCGGGAATGGCGTGCATCGTGCTCTCTCCGGAGGGCGTCGCCCTCGCGTCAGCTCGGCCGCTTCACGGGCTCGAGCGCGCCCGGCCCGTGCGGGGTCTGCATGGTGACGCAGGTGCCCTTGGGCACGAGCTTCCAGGCACTGCCCTGATAGTCGATCGTGGAGGTTCCGGCGCAGGTCGTGCCCTCACCCGCCGCGCAGTCATTCTGACCTTTAAGCGCCACGCCATAGCACTTCTCCTTGGCTTCCTCGGCGGCGGCCGGAAGCGCGAGCGCCGTCTGGAGCGCGGCCGCCAGCGCCAGGGTGGACATCGTCGTTGCGGTGCGTGCCATCTCTTCCTCCGTGAACGGGGAACGCCGACGATCCGGCGCTCCCCTTCGACAGCTTAGCTCTTTACGGGCTCCAGGGAACCCGTGCCTTTCGGCGTCTGCATGGTGGTGCAGGTTCCGGCCGGCACCATCTTGAAATCCTGCCCCTCATAGTCGGCGGTCGACATGCCTTTGCAGTCATGGGCCCCGGCCTTGCAATCGTTCTGGCCCTTCATGGCGACGCCATAGCACTTCTCGTCGGCGGCCTTGGCCGGCGATGCCAGGCTCATGGCGACGGCCATGGCCCCGGCCAGCGTGGTCGCGGTCAATGCGAATGCGGACCTGCTCATGCGTTTCCTCCAGCGGTTGAGTTGCTATCCGAGGGCGCCCACCCTCGCTGCCCGGACGGCCCGAAGCTAGGCCCTCCGCAACATCAAGCCGAAATCAATAGGCCGGGATGGGCCCGTGATCGGCCGTGATCATGGGGGCCGCCGACGGTTTTGCCTGCGCATCCGAGGCAGTGCTAGGTTTCTCTGCCTCAAGATGTGCCTGCCCAGGGAGCACCCACAGACGATGTCCAACGATCCAACAAAGTTGCCCGCCCCTTCCACCAACCCGGAGATCCTGAAGCGCGACCTCGAGCATTTCGGCTACTGCATCGTCGAGCGAGCCTTGAGCGGGCGCGCGCTCGAGGCCGTGCAGCGCAGGCTCATCGAGCAGGCCAAGGCCGAGCGCAAGCTCCACAACAAGAAGAACCCGGCCAACATGGACCCCGTCAACCAATGGGTCGGCATGCTCCTCAACAAGGGCGAGGCGTTCTTCGAGCTGATCGAACATCCGCTCGCCATGTCGCTCATCGAGCACCTGATCGGACCCGACTATCTCGTTTCCTGCGTCGATGCGCAGATCCAGCATCCGGGCGCCGGCGTCATGCCGCTCCATACGGACCAGTGGTGGATGCCTTCTCCGCAGCAGCCCGATGGCAGGCCCGCCCGCCCGGCGGAGGCGCGGCGCGGCACCGGAACCGCGACCGACCCCGCCCCCTCAACTCTTCCCATCCCGCCGATCGGCGCCGCCAACGTCATGTGGATGATCACCGACTTCACGGAGGAGAACGGCGCGACGCGGCTCGTGCCGCGCAGCCATCTTTCCGGCACGCAGCCCGATCCTGCCGTGCCCCATCCCATCCCCACCGTGGCGGCCGCGGGGCCGGCGGGCACCGCGTTTGCCTTCGATGCGCGGCTCTGGCACGGCGCCGCGGCCAACCGCTCGGGTGAGGCGCGCTACGGCATCACGACCGTCGGCTGCGGACCGCAGTTCCGGCCGCTGGAGAATTATGCGCGGGGTCTGCGGCCCGAGGTCGTCGCGCGCTGCCGGCCGGAGACGCTGCGGCGGCTCGGCTTCTCCGCCTGGTCGGGCTACGGGCACACGGGCGATCCTGATGCGGACGTCTCCGCCGTGGGCGCGGAAGCGACGGGCGAGCTCGTGCCGGCTTGAGGTGTGAGCGCGCGGGCTTCGCGATCCGCACCCCTCCCCTCGAGGGGGAGGGAAGGGGTGGGGTGGCAAATCTCTCCGACGAAACCCCACCCGGCCCGCGCTGTCGCGCGGACCGCCCCCCAAGGGGGAGGTGTGCAATGTCTACACGTTGAGCAGCAGGAACTCGCGCTCCCAGGAGCTGATGACCTTGCGGTACTGCTCCATCTCCTCCTCCTTGACGCCCTGGAAGGCATCGATGAAGCGCTCGCCGAACACCTGCTTCAGGGGCTTGGTGTAGTTGAGCTTGCTCAGCGCGTCGTCGAGGTGGAGCGGCAGCGTGTGGGCGTAGCGATAAGCCGAGCCCTCGATCGGCTCGGTCGCCTTGATGCGCTGGGTCATGCCGAGATAGCCGCAGGCGAGCGAGGCGGCGATGGCGAGATAGGGATTTGAGTCGGCGCCGGGCACGCGGTTCTCGACCCGCATGTTGGCGGGATCGGCGGAGGGCACGCGCAAGGGCGCGGTGCGGTTGTCGATGCCCCAGTGGGTATTGGTCGGCGCATCGGAATCGGGCACCAGCCGGCGGTAGGAATTGACGTTGGGCGCGCAGAAGGGAAGTGCGGCCGCCATGTAGCGCTGCAGGCCGCCGATGTGGCTGAGGAGGAGACGCGACGGCTCGCCCGACGTCGTGCCGAAAAGATTCTTGCCGGTCTTCAGGTCCATGACCGACTGGTGGATATGCATGGAGGACCCGGGCTCGGCCTCATGCGGCTTGGCCATGAAGGTCGCATACATGTCGTGCTTCAGCGCCGCCTGGCGGACGGTGCGCTTGAAGAGGAAAACCTGGTCGGCAAGCTCCAGCGGGTCGCCGTGGTTGAAGTTGATCTCGAGCTGCGCCGGCCCGCTCTCGTGGCTGATGGTGTCGAGGTCGATCTCCTGCACGGTACAGAAATTGTAGATGTCCTCGACGATCGGATCGAAGTCGTTGGCGGCATCGATTCCGTAGGCCTGCCCGAACTTCTCCGCGCGGCCCGAGCGGCCGATGGGACTTTCCAGCGGATAGTCGGGATCGAGGTTCTTCTTCACGAGATAGAATTCGAGCTCCGGCGCCACCACCGGCCGCCAGCCCTTCTCGCGATAGAGCTCGATCACGCGCTTCAGCACGTAGCGGGGGGCGATGTCGACGGGCCGGTCGTCGAGATGGAAGCAGTCGCAGATCACCTCCGCGGTCGGATTGTCGTACCAGGGCACGCGCCGCAGCGTCTCCCAGTCGGGCTTCATGTAGATGTCGATCGAGGCGTCGTCCGTCGCATCCGTCTTCCAGGAGTACTGTCCCGTGACGGTGAGGATGAAGACGTCCTCTGGGATGCGGAGCCCGCGGCTGCGGCTGCCCTTGACGAGCTTGGCGGCTGGCAGGATTTTTCCCCGCGCGGTGCCGGACATGTCGGGCACGAGGCATTCCACCTCGTCGATGTTGTTCTCGCGAAGCCACTCCTCGAAATTGCTGGATGACATGATGACCCGTCATTGACGCTTCGGACGGCGCCCCCTCGGCGCCCTCTCGCGGGATCAGTCTAGCCGATTTGCTAGGGAGCCAAAAAGAGTTTAGAAACAAGCAATTGCTTTCCCCAAGGTGCCTTCCCATGCAGGACATCCCGGTCGCCAGGCACGCCCTCGACGGCCTAGGCGCGCGGCCGCTGGAGCTGCGCGACATGGGCGAAGGCGGCCTCGCCCAGGGCCCGCTGGACGGCCCTTCCTACTACCGCGCCACGGCCAATCCCTTCTCTTCCGGCCCGCCGCTGGAGGGGGTCGTGGATGCCGACGTCGCGATCGTCGGCGCGGGTTTCACGGGACTTTCGGCCGCGCTGGAACTCAGGCGCCTCGGCTTCAGCGTGGTGGTGCTCGACCGGGGCCCCGTGGGCTGGGGCGCCACGGGCCGCAACGGCGGGCAGATCTGCACGGGCTATTCGCCGGGGATGGAGAAGCTCGAGAAGGCGCTCGGATCCGAGACCGCGCGCCACTGCTTCCAGATGGCGGAAGAGGCCAAGCAGCTTCTGAAGGACCGCGTCGCGGCGCATGCCATCCAATGCGACCTGAAGTGGGGCTATCTCGTCTGCGCGCCGAAGGCCGGCCACATGCGGGGGCTGGCCGAGCACCAGGAGGAGCTTCGCCGCTATGGCTATGGCGAGACGGAGCTCCTAGACCGGTCAGCGCTCGAGGAACGGGTGGCGACGCGTATCTATCAGGGCGCGCTCTCCGACAGGGGCGCCGGACATTTCCATCCGCTCAACTATGCGCTCGGGCTCGCGAGGGCCGTGAAGGACGACGGCGGGCGCATCTGCGAGCGCTCGGCCGTCACGCGGATCGAGGAGGGCGCGCGGCCGGTCGTCAGGACCGAGCAGGGTGAGGTGCGCGCGCGCTTCGTCATTCTCGGCTGCAACGCCTATCTCGACGGGCTCGTGGCGCGCATCCAGCATCGCGTCATGCCGGTCGCGAGCTACGTGGTCGCGACCGAGCCGCTCGGCGAGGAGCGGGCGCTGGGCCTCATCGCGCGCGACGAAGCAGTGACGGACGCCAATTTCGTCGTCGACTACTACCGGCTGACCGGCGACCGGCGGCTGCTCTTCGGAGGCCGCTGCAGCTATTCGGGCTTCCATCCGAAGGATCTCGCGGCGAGCATGCGGCCGCGCATGCTGAAGATCTTTCCGCAGCTTGCGGATGTCGGCATCGACTATGCCTGGGGCGGGATGATCGGCATCACGCACAACCGGCTTCCCGACTGCGGGCGGCTGGGCAAGAACATCTACTATACGCAGGGCTATTCGGGGCAAGGCGTGGTGCTGTCGGGGCTCTTCGGCAAGCTCATGGCGGAAGCGGTGGCGGGCGATGCCTCGCGCTTCGACGTCTTCACGCGCATCCGGCACGCGCCCTTCCCCGGCGGACCGCTGCGGCGCCCGGCGCTCGCGGCCGGCATGCTCTACTATCGCTTGCGGGACTTGCTGGCGTGACGGGAGGGAGACAGGGGACGGCGCCGGGACTTGCTGGCTCACCAGGGGATGCCAGCTTCCGCTGGCATGACGGAAGGAAATGGCGGGTTTTACCGCGCGCCCTTCTTCCACGCCTGAAGGCAGAGATATTCGAGCAGCATGGCGCAGCCGGCGAGCGCCGTCGTCTCCGAATGGTCGTAGGGCGGCGAGACCTCGACCAGGTCCATGGCGACGAAGTCCACGTCCTTCAGCCGGCGCAGGATCGACATCGCCTGATGTGAGGTGAGGCCGCCCGGAACCGGCGTGCCGGTGCCCGGCGCATAGGCCGGGTCGAGGCAATCGATGTCGAAGGTGAGATAGGCCTTGCGGCCGCCCGTCACGCGGGCGATCTCGGCCGCGACCTGATCCGCCGTCATGTCGTGCACGCGGTCGGCATGGAGGATCGTCATGCCGTAGCTCTCCTCGCCCTCGAAGACGGTGCGGATGCCGACCTGGATCGAATTCCTCGGCTCGATCACGCTCTCGCGGATCGCGAGATTGAACATGGTGCCGTGGTCGATGCGGCCGCCCTCGTCCGGCTCGACGTCTCGATGCGCGTCGAAATGGACGAGCGCCAATGGCCCATGCTTCTTCGCATAGGCGCGCAGCACCGGATAGGTGATGAAATGGTCGCCGCCGATGACGAGCGAGGAGGCGCCGGCCTCGATGATGCCGGCGATGTGCGCTTCGATGGCCGCCGGCACGTCCTCCTTGCGGCCCCAGTCGAAGAAGCAGTCGCCGTAATCCACGACGGAAAGGGTATCGAAGGGATCGAAGTTCCACGGCCAGTACGGCCCCCAGGCGAAATGCGCGGACGCAGCGCGTACCCCCTGCGGCCCGAAGCGGGTGCCCGGCCGGTTGGTGACGGCCTGATCGAAGGGAATGCCGGTGACGGCGATATCGACACCCGCAAGATCGCGCGTGTACTTGCGGCGCATGAAGGAGAGCGCGCCGGCATAGGTCGCCTCGATGGTCGAGCCCTTCAGGTCGGCGCGCCGGAAGGCGGCGTCGCCCGGCTGATCGGTGGCTTGGGTCATTGCGTTCCCCTACTCATCGTCATGCCCGACCCCCGAGCCGAGCATCCTTTTCGTTCTCTGCACAGGCCGCAAAAGGATGGCCGGGTCAAGCCCGGCCATGACGTGGGTGGACCAGCATCGCCTCTACTGCGTCAGGACGAGCGTGTCCTCCGGCGCCCAGGAGATCCAGAGCGCCTCGCCCGGCTCGATACCGGCGCCCTTCCGCCGGTCGTTCTTGACGTTGACCATGAGCTCGAGCCCGCCATCCGTCGAGACGAAGACGTGGCTCGTGTCGCCGTAGTAGGCGACGTCCCTCACCTTGCCGTGCGCGGCGATGCGATCGCCCGCAGGCTTCTCGCGCGAGACCTCGAGCTTCTCCGGGCGCACCGCCAGCGCCACGTCTCCGGTCGCCGGCCCCTCATGCGGGATCGACACCTGCCCGAGGCTCTTCGCCTCGAAGCTCACCGCGTTGCCGGTCGTCGAGGCGACCTTGGCCTCGATCAGGTTCACCTTGCCGATGAAGTCCGCGACGAAGCGCGACGCCGGCTGCTCGTAGAGCTCGGAAGGGCCCGCGATCTGGCTCACCCTGCCCCGGTCCATGACGGCGATGCGGTCCGCCATGGAGAGCGCCTCGTCCTGGTCGTGCGTGACGATGATGAAGGTGATGCCCACCGTCTGCTGGAGGCGAGAAAGCTCGAGCTGCATCTGCTCGCGGAGCTTGGCATCGAGCGCGGACAACGGCTCATCGAGCAGCAGCACCTTCGGCCGCTTGACGAGGGCGCGAGCGAGCGCCACGCGCTGGCGCTGGCCGCCGGAAAGCTGGTCGGGCTTACGGGCCGCCAGATGCTCTAGCTTCACCATGGCGAGCGCCTCCGCGACGCGCCGCTGCGTCTCGTCCCTGGGCGTCCCGACGACCTTCAAGCCATAGGCCACGTTGTCCGCCACCGTCATGTGCGGGAAGACGGCGTAGGACTGGAACACCATGTTCACCGGCCGCTGGTTCGGCGGCGTGAAGGCCATGTCGACGCCGTCGATGACGATCTCGCCTTCGGTCGGCTTCTCGAGCCCGGAGATCATCCGGAGCAGCGTGGTCTTGCCGCAGCCCGAAGGCCCCAGCAGCGCGAAGAACTCGTTCTGCCGGATGTCGAAGGACACATCGTCGACCGCGACGACGCTCGAGCCGAAGCGCTTGGTGATGTTTCGGATGGAGATGATGGGCTCGCTCAAGGGGCCTACTCCTGTTTCTGAGGCGCCTGCAGCTTCATGGCGATGACGGTGGCGACGAGCGTGATGAGGATGAGAACCGTCGAGGCGGCGTTGATGTCCGGCGAAACGCCGCGCCGGACGAGCGAATAGACTTTGACCGGGAAGGTGACGGTCTCCGGCCCGGAGGTGAAGAAGGTGATGACGAAGTCGTCGAGGGAGAGCGTGAAGGCGAGCAGCGCGCCGGCGATGACGCCCGGCTTCATGAAGGGAAAGACGACGTTCCAGAAGGTCTGCCACTCGCTGGCGCCCAGGTCCTTGGACGCCTCCTCGAGCTCGCGGTTGAAGCCCGCCATGCGCGCCCGCACGACGACCGCGACGAAGGGGAAGGAGAAGGCGATGTGCGCGATGGTGATGGCCGAGAGGTTGAGCGGCCAGACCGTGAAGAGGCTCCGCCACCAGGCGATGGGGCCGGATTCAAATCCCGCCATCCACTGGCCGGTGCGCGCGAAGAAGACCAAGAGCGCCACACCCATGCAGATCTCCGGGATGACGATCGGGAGCGCCGTGAAGCCCTCGTAGAGCGCCTTACCGGGAAAGCGGAAGCGCCACAGGAGCAGCGCCACCATGGAGCCGATGACGGTGGCGAAGATGGTGCAGAGCACCGCGATGGTGAGCGAATTGACGAAGCTCTCGACAAGCGAGGCGTTGTTCCAGGCCACCACGTAGTATTTGAGCGTGAAACCCTGCCAGACGATGTTGCGGCGGGAGTCGTTGAAGGAGAAGGCGATGAGCGTGACGATCGGGGCATAGAGCGCCACGAAGATCAGGACGAAGAGGATTTTCAGCCACAGCCTCCGGCCGTATTCGAGCGGACCCTGGTCGGCGCCGGTGAGCGTCCTCAGGAAGCGCGACTGCGTGAGCGGTGCGGCCATGGACTAAAGCTCCATGCCGCGCTTGCGGCCCGCGAGCAGCGAGCGCAAGGCGAGCGCGCCGAAGGTGGCGTAGAGCAGCAGGAAGGAGAGCGCGGCGCCGAAGGGCCAGTCGTTGGCCGCCTTGAACTGCCGCTCGATGACGTTGCCGATCATGATGGCGTTCGCTCCGCCCAGAAGGTCGGGCGTGAGGAACGAGCCGAGGCAGGGGATGAAGACCAGGATGATGCCCGAGACGATCCCCGGCATGGTGAGCGGCACGGTGACCGACAGGAAGGTGCGCCACTGGCTCGCGCCGAGATCGAGGCTCGCCTCGAGATAGGAGCGGTCCAGCCGCTCGATGGTGGCGTAGAGGGGCAGGACCATGAAGGGCATGAAGACGTAGACCAGCCCCATGACGACGGCCGCGTTGTTGTAGAGCATCTCGAGCGGCTGGAATTCTTCCCCGAAAAGGCCTCCGAGGCCGATGAGCGAGAACACCACCTTGCCGGCCGCCCAGATGTATTCGAGCGTGTAGTTGAGGTAGCCCTGGGTACGCAGCACCGCGATCAGGGAATAGGTGCGGATGAGGAGGTTGATCCAGAAGGGCAGGATGATGAGGAGCAGCAAGAGCGGCTTCCACTTGGGCGGCGCGAAGCAGATGCCGAAGGCGATCGGGTAGGCGATAACGAGGCAGAGGGCGGTCGCCAGCACGCTGATCCAGACTGATTTCCAGAGGATCTGGAGATAGACCCAGTCGGTGGTGCGGACGTAGTTGGCGAGGGTGCCGGTGATCTCGACGTCGACGAGCGAGGTCTTCTCGCCGAACGACATGAGCCAGATGAGCCCCAGGGGCACAATGAAGAAGACCAGGAGCCAGAACGTCCCGGGCAGCGCCAGGATCCAGAACACCCGGCGATTCTCGCGCCAACTCTCCACGCGGTGCAGCCCTCCCTCGTTCCGGATAGTCGCCGACCGGCCTCAGGGTTGGCAAGGGGGAAAGCGGCGGGGGCGCGCTCACCCATGACGGAAGAGGGCTGTGGGTGGATGCTCGCCCCGATGTGGGCGCTCCACGATGCCGATCCCGGACTGGGCCTTTGGCCCATCCGGGATGGCGGATTTTTAATTGCTCGCCCCATCCTGTCATCCCGGAAGCCGCGTGAGCGGCTGTCCAGGATCTCAAGGCGTGGGAGCGGTGGAGGCCGGATCCCCGATCGTCGCTTTCGCTCCGTCCGGGATGACAGCAACAAGCCGGCTCACGCGGCCTGGATGCGGGTCCAGGCCTCGTCGCGCACCTTGATCGCCTCCTCGCCCAGATAAAGCGAAGGCTCGCACTTGGCGATCGTCTCCTCGGTCGGGAAGATCGCCGGGTTCTCGGTGTAGTCCTTCGACATGAGCTTCCTGGCCGCGGCATTGGCGGTCGCATACTGGATGGTCTCGGCGATGCCCTTGCCCACTTCCCCGTCGAGGACGAAGTTCATGAAGGCATGGGCATTCTCCGGGTGCGGGGCGCCGTTCGGGATCGCCACGCAATCCTGCCAGAGGAGGCTTCCCTCGGTCGGAATGATGTAGTTCAGGTCCTTGTCCTCCTTCATGACCTGGAGCACGTCGCCGTTCCATTCCATGCAGAGGTCGACCTCGCCCGAGGCGAGCAGGTCTTGGCCGTTGTCGTCGGCATAGACCTTCACGTTCTTCTTGTTGGCAATGAGCAGCTCCTCGGCCTTCTTGATCTCCTCGGCTTTCAGCGAGTTGAAAGAATGGCCGAGATATTTCAGCGCGCAGCCGATGAC
>JBFXDI010000085.1:0-17988 GCA_050181295.1 Parvibaculaceae bacterium
GAGCCCACCGCGTCGCGGCAGGTAATGGAGCCGTCGGCGCGCACGCGCGCGGCATGGCGCTCGTTCGGATCATAGAGCGTGTCGCCGGGCTTGATGAGCCCGCGCTCGACCAGCGCGCCGAAAGGAACGCGGGGCTCGGCGCGCTTGCCCCCCACGACCTTCAGCGCTTCCGTCTCAAGCGGCTCGGTCGCGGCGAGGCGCTTCAGGGCCGCGGCCGCATAGTCCGGATCGCGCTCGATGCCGATGTAGCGGCGCCCGAGCCGCTTGGCGACGACGCCCGTGGTGCCGGTCCCGAAGAAGGGGTCGAGCACCACGTCGCCCGGGTTGGAGGCCGCGAGCAGGATGCGGTGGAGCAGCGCCTCGGGCTTCTGCGTCGGATGCACCTTGACGCCGTCCTCGCCCTTCAGCCTCTCGGCTCCGGTGCAGATCGGAAGCAGCCAGTCGGAGCGCATCTGCAGGTCGTCATTGGCGACCTTCAAGGCATCGTAGTTGAAGGTGTAGGCGCGGTGCTCCTGGCCCTTCGAGGCCCAGATCAGCGTCTCGTGCGCGTTGGCGAAGCGGCGGCCACGGAAATTCGGCATCGGGTTGGTCTTCCGCCACACGATGTCGTTCAGGATCCAGAAGCCCAGGTCCTGCAGGACGGCGCCCAGCCTGAAGACATTGTGGTAGCTGCCGATGACCCAGAGGGTGCCCGAATCCTTCAGCACCCGCCGGCATTCGGAAAGCCAGCGGCGGCAGAACACATCGTAGTCGGAAAAGCTCGCGAAGCGGTCCCAGGCCTCCTCGACGCCATCGACACGGCTCTGGTCGGGCCTCAGGAGTTCGCCCGAGAGCTGGAGATTGTAGGGCGGATCGGCGAAGACGAGATCGACGGAGCCGTCCTCGAGTTTTTTCAGCTCCGCAAGCGAATCGCCGACCACCACCGTGTCGGCGAGCGCCTTGAGCCCGCCCTGCGCCCTGAACCCCATGACCCCACCTCGACGCGCAACGCAACTGACGCCCGCATCATGCGGGAGGTTGGAATCATGGTGAATCGCAATCCGGAGACGTGGTTAACCATTTGCTCCGCGGTTTCCGGGATGACACTGCCGAAGAGCGAGAATCCTATTCCGCCGCGAAGACGAACGCCATCTGCCGCACCGGCGCGAAGGAGCGGCGGTGGTGAATCGAGGGCCCGAGCTCCCTGAGCGCCCGCTGGTGCTCGGGCGTGCCGTAGCCCTTGTGGCGCGAAAAGCCGTAGCCCGGGCATTCGATGTCGAGCGCGCACATGAGCCGGTCGCGCGTCACCTTGGCAATGATGGAGGCGGCGGCGATCGAGAGCGAGCGGGCATCGCCCCCGACAATGAGCCGCGTCTCGCAGGAAAGCTTCGGCGCCCGGTTGCCGTCGACGAGCGCGACCGCCGGCGCTGCGCTGAGCGCCCTCACCGCCTCGGCCATGGCCCAGAGCCTGGCGTTCAGGATGTTGACGGCATCGATCCGCGCGACATCGGCGATGCCGACCGCCCAGCCCAGGCAGGCGCCCGCGATCTCGCCGTAGAGTTCTTCCCGCCGCTCCGCGCTGAGCTTCTTCGAATCATTGATGCCCTCGGGCACGTGCCGGAAGTCGAGCACGACCGCCGCCGCCACCACCGGACCCGCGAGCGGCGCGCAGCCCGCCTCATCGACGCCCGCCACCAGCCCGAGAACAGAAGCCTCGCGCTCGTGGACGAGATCGGGAGAAGGCGAATCGGGGGCGCGCATGGCCCCAGCATCGCGCGGGCCTCAGAGGAGCGTCAACTGCTCACCGGGCTGGGGAGGCTTCCGGAAGTGCTCGAGCGTGAGCTTGCGGCGTTCCTTGTTGAGCCCCGCCCGTCTCGCCGCGAGCTCGAAGCGGCGGCCGATGGTCCAGGCATAGGGCCCGGTCCCGGTCTGCCTGCGGCCCCAGGTCGAGTCGTAGTCTTTGCCCTGGCGCGTGTCGCGGACCATCGAGAGGACGTGCGCGGCGCGGTCGGGGAAGGCGTTCTGGATCCACTCGCGGAAGATGTCGCGCACCTCAAGCGGCAGGCGGAGCAGCACATAGCCCGCGGCGCCGGCGCCCGCCGCCGCCACCGACTTCAGGATCGCCTCGATCTCCTTGTCGTTGAGCGCCGGAATGATGGGCGCGACCATGGCCGTCACCGGCACGCCGGCCTCCGCCAGCATCTCGATCGTCTTCAGCCGCTTCGAAGGCGTCGCCGCGCGAGGCTCCATGGCGCGCGCCACGCGCGGGTCGAGGCTCGTCACCGACACCGCCACCTTGACGAGATTGCGCTCCGCCATGGGCTTCAGGATGTCGAGGTCGCGCGTGACCAGCGCCGACTTGGTGACGATGCCGACCGGATGACCGAACTCGGCCATCACCTCCAGCACCTGGCGCGTGATGCGGTAGCGCCGCTCGATCGGCTGGTAGGGATCGGTGTTGGCGCCGAGCGCGATGGTGGCGGGCTCATAGCCCGGCGCCGACAGCTCCTTGCGCAGAAGTTCGGCGGCGTTGGTCTTGGCGAAGAGCTTCGTTTCGAAGTCGAGGCCGGGCGACAGTCCCATGTTGGCGTGCGTCGGGCGCGCGTAGCAGTAGGCGCAGCCATGCTCGCAGCCGCGATAGGGGTTGATCGAGCGGTCGAAGGAGATGTCGGGGGAATTGTTGCGGGTGATGATCGAGCGCGCGGTCTCGACCGTCACCTCGGTTTTGAGCGCCGGGAGATCGCCGAGCCCCTCCCATCCGTCATCGAAAAGGGCGCGCCGGTCGGCCTCGAAACGGCCGCTCTCGTTGGAGCGGGCGCCGCGGCCCCGCTCTCGCCACGGCAGGCTCGCCGGCGGCCGGTAGGCCTCCGCCGAGGGATCGAACCGCTGCCTTCTGTCGATGAGCGTCGCCATGCCTCAAAACTAGGTTGCCGGTGAGAACAAATCAAGAACAAACAGATGTCCGCCTACTGAAAGAATCCGGATCGGGCCCGACGGGTTCCAAGGCCTGAAAATGTCATCCCGGAAGCCGCAAAGCGGCTGTCCGGGATCGGGACCGTGAGAGCGGCTGAAAGCGGATCCCGGATCGGACCTTGCGGTCCGTCCGGGATGACGGCGGGGGCAGGGCGTGGCACCGCACCCTCACGGATAACGCTCGTAGATGCCGTCGGCGGCGCGGCGGTAGCCGATGTCCTTGAGCTGCTCATGCGAGAGCTGGTCGAGGGCGATGCGGGTGCGCCGGAAAGCACGGTAGAGCCGAAAGCCCTTGGCGAGCCAGCGGGGCCAGCCCGGCCAGGCGCTCTCCGGTGTCGCGGGCTCCTCGTGATGCGCGACGGGCGCCGGAGCGGGACGGAAAAGCACGATCCGCTCGGCCCTCTGGTTGACCAGGAAGGGCTCGGCCTCGATGAACTGGTGATTGCGATTGACGATCTGGTTCATGGCTTGGGTCTCCTCATGTTCGAGGACCTCAATCTAGGGCTCGCCAGCTGACAACTGCATGTCAGCTTTAACGACCCCGCAAAAAGACCTTTTCACGGCCGCTTAAGCTTTTCCTGTTAAGCCTCCCGGAAAGCCCGGAAACCCGCGGAAAACAGCGGCTCCGGCAGGGCCAGGGAGATGGGAAAAATGCGCCAGCCCGTAGCGGCCGAGGGGCGCTCGCGCTTCGTCGATCCGGAGATCGTGCAGCGGCTGCTCAAGACGGCCGATTTCGCGCTGCTCTTCGCGGGCGCCGTGGTGCTCTATCTCGGGGCTTCCGGCCCGTCGCGGCCCGACATGCCCTCGCTCATAGGCTTCCTGGCGCTCGCCACGGCGCTCGCCTCCATGCTGGCGCTGCGGGGCCTCGGGCTCTACGAGATTCCGGCGCTCGCCAACCTGCGGCGCGCCGTCGCCGGCTCGCTCGCCACCACCGTCCTGGTCGGCGCCGTCGTCCTCGTTCTCGCCGACACGCTGCTCTTTCCCATCGAGCGCGCCTGGCTCACGGGCTGGTTCGCGCTGGCGCTCGCGCATTTCTCGCTCACGCGCCTCGCCGTCGCGGCCTATGTGCTTCCCAAGGTCCGGACCGGCGCCTTCCGCCAGCGCATCGCCATCGTCGGCGGCGGCAAGGCGGCAGAAGAAGCGATCCACCTGCTCGAGACCTCGCCCCACATCTCGGTCGAGATCGTCGGCCTGTTCGATGACCGCAACGACGAGCGGAGCCCCGACAGCGTGCGCGCGCACGCCAAGATCGGCGCCATCGCCGACCTCGCGCGCTTCGCCCGCGAGCACCGCGTCGACCTCGTCATAGTCGCCATCCCGCTTTCGGCGGAGACGCGCCTCCTGCAGGTGCTGAAGCGCCTCTGGGAGCTTCCCGTCGACATCCGCATCTCCGGCCAGGCATCGAAGCTCAAGCTCAGCCCCCGCGCCTATACCAGCCTCGGCAAACTGCCTTTGCTTTCGGTGTTCGACCGCCCGCTCACCGGCTGGGCCTCATTCCTGAAGGGACTCCTCGACCGGGTGCTCGCCGGCCTCCTCATCGTCGCGCTTTCGCCCGTGCTCGCCTTGACCGCGCTGGCGGTGAAGCTCGACAGCAAGGGCCCCGCGATCTTCCGGCAGCGGCGCTACGGCTTCAACAACGAGCTGATCGAGGTCTTCAAGTTCCGCTCGATGTACACCGATCAGTCCGACGCCACGGCCGCCAAGCTCGTGACCAAGGGCGATCCGCGCGTCACCCGCGTCGGGCGCTTCATCCGCAAAACCTCGCTCGACGAGCTGCCGCAGCTCTTCAACGTGCTCAAGGGCGATCTGTCGCTCGTCGGGCCGCGTCCGCACGCCACGCAGGCGAAGGCCGCGGAAGCGCTCTACGAGCAGGTGGTCGACGGCTACTTCGCGCGCCACAAGGTCAAGCCCGGCATCACCGGCTGGGCGCAGGTCTCGGGCTGGCGGGGCGAGACCGACACGACGGAAAAGATCTCCGAGCGTGTGCGCCACGACCTCGAATATATCGACAACTGGTCGCTCGCCTTCGACCTCTACATCCTGCTCAAGACGCCGCTCGCGCTCATGAAGAGCGAGAACGCCTACTGAAGGCATCGCCTTTTTCTGTCATGCCAGCGCAGGCTGGCATCCAATGAAGCGGTTCCTTGGGTGGAAACGCCCTATTGGATTCCGGCCTTCGCCGGAATGACGGCTTGGGGTGGATTCGCGTCTCCCAACCCTCCTCCCGCATTATTTACGCCGTCATGCAACCTGCGACGGCCACGCGGCATTGAAGCCACAAAGGGCACGAGGGTCGCGGGACGCCCAAGTCCGCGCCCAACGCCGCTTTCAGCCCCCCGTGACAACATCTGGAGGAGGATCGATGTCCAACCAGACGATCAATGGCCAGGACCGGGCAAAGAGCCGGCAGCCGGAACACACCCAGTCCAGCCGCCAGCGTGTCGAGCAGGAAAAGCCCCGCAACCCGCAAGGGACGGAGGACCCGCCCCGCGACCCCCACACCGGAGAGACGGGCCGCAATCCGCAGGACGTCGAGCCCGGAACCCGGCGCAAGGCCGGCTCCTCCACCTGACACATGCATTCGAAGGAGAAGACACACATGGAACGCGCCCATCCCGACCGGAGCCTCATCTCCAGCGACCGCGTGCAGGGCACGCCCGTCTACAGCCCCAAGGGCGACAAGATCGGCGACATCGACCACCTGATGATCGAGAAGCAGTCCGGAAAGGTCACCTATGCGGTGATGAGCTTCGGCGGCTTTCTCGGCCTCGGCCACAGCCACTATCCCGTTCCCTGGAGCGCCCTCAAATACAACCCGTCGCTCGAGGGCTACGAGACCGGCATCACCGAAACCCAGCTCAAGGATTCGCCCGAATTCAGCGACGACGAATGGGCGGACCGCAACTGGGAGGCGCGGGTGCACGACCACTATCGCGCACCCTACTACTGGTAGCCCGGGACGCGCGGGCGGGAACTCCGCGCTTCCCCTTTGAAAGGGCCGCTCTTTCGCGGCCCTTTCGTTTGCTCTGACCGCCCCCAACTCCTCGAGCTGTCATCCCGGATGGGCCGCAAGGCCCAGTCCGGGATCCGTTTCCATCGCTCTCACGGTCCCGATCCCGGACAGCCGCTTCGCGACTTCCGGGATGACAGGAGACGGAGCAGTCTTTCCCTTCGCCCTTGCCGCTCCCTGCCCCGGCGGCTAGATCACGATGAGTTTGGCTTCCTCAACCCAAACTCATGAACGTGATCGATTCCAATGAGTAGAGCATGACGTTGCCCGAAAAGTGCTTCACACTTTTCGGCGTCATGCTCTAGAACCGCCGGCGGCAGCAAAGGCATCAGGGGATCATGCGTCCATCCAAGCGACAGTCCGACGAACTGCGTCCCGTGAGCTTCGAGCGCGGCATCGCGCGGCACGCGGAAGGTTCATGCCTCGTGCGCTTCGGCGAGACGCACGTGCTCTGCACCGCCTCGCTCGAAGAGCGCGTGCCGCAGTGGATGCGGGGCCTCGGGCGCGGCTGGGTGACGGCCGAGTACGGCATGCTGCCGCGCGCGACGTCTGAGCGCACCAAGCGCGAGGCGGCGTCCGGCCGACCCTCGGGGCGCACGCAGGAGATCCAGCGTCTCATCGGACGCTCGCTCCGCGCCGTCGTCGATCTCGACGCCATGGGCGAGCGCCAGATCATCGTCGACTGCGACGTCATCCAGGCCGACGGCGGCACCCGCACCGCCGCCATCACCGGCGGCTGGGTGGCGCTGCACGACTGCGTGCGCTGGATGCTGGCGCGCAACATGCTGAAGGCGACGCCCATCCGCGACCACGTGGCCGCCGTCTCCTGCGGCATCCATCAGGGAACGCCGGTGCTCGATCTCGACTATGCGGAGGATTCCGAAGCCGACGCCGACGCCAATTTCGTGCTGACCGGGTCGGGCGGCATCGTCGAGGTGCAGGCGACCGCCGAGAAGACGGCCTTCGGCGAGGACGCCTTCGCGAGCCTCTTCGGCCTCGCGCGCTCAGGGATCGGCCGGCTCGTCGAGCTCCAGAAGATCGCGGTCGCCTGAGGGCTCGGCCCGTTTGCACACCTCCCCCTGGGGGGAGGTCGGCCGGCGCTTCAGCGGCGGCCGGGTGGGGCCCTCATCAACGACAGAGCACAATACTCGTTGTCCAACCCCATCCCTGCCCCTCCCCCCGAGGGGGAGGGGTGCATTGAGTGACCACGAGACCGCACAGACAGTTTTCTAAGCACCGCTATCATCCCCCCGCGCCCAGCGGTGTGCGATGTCGGGCGCCAAGGCGCTCTTCCATTCCTTCCAGCTTTTTGCGCCGTCGAGCTGGCGGATCGGTATCTCGGCGATTTCCTCAAAGGGCAGGAGCCGGACATTGACGCCGATGCACGTCTGATCATCGCCGCCCTCGAGCGGCTCCCAGAAGATGACGCAGCCGCAGGCCCGGCAGCGATGGAAGCCAAGGTCCTTGCGCCCCCAGGCATAGACCTCGAGCGCGCCGGGTTTGGCGATGACGCGAGCAGCCTCCTTCCTGTCGTAGGCCCAGAGCACGCCGTAGCGCCAGCAGACGGAGCAGTTGCACTCCGTGATCCCCTTTGGCTTCCGATCGAGCTCGATCCGGACGGCGCCGCAATGGCATGTGCCCGAAAGCATGGCATTCTCCCGTAATGATCCGATGATGGAACGAGACTACCGTCTTCAGCCTTTGAAGGGAAAACGATCGAGGGGAAAAATCCATGACGGTGAAGCGCATCGTCGCCAACATCGAGGCCGCCGATCTTCAGCGGGCCCGCGCTTTCTACGGCGAGTTTCTCGGCCTCGAGGTCGTCATGGACCATGGCTGGATCTTGACCTACGCAGCTTCCGGCCAGATGACGCCGCAGGTCAGCATTGCGCGCGAGGGCGGCTCCGGAACGCCGGTGCCGGATCTCTCGGTCGAGGTGGACGACCTGGACGGCATGCTGCAGCGCGCCAGGGCAAGCGGCATCGAAATCGTCTACGGTCCGGCGACGGAGCCCTGGGGCGTGCGGCGCTTCTACGTGCGCGACCCGTTCGGGCGGCTGGTCAACATCCTCGTGCATATGTGAGGCTGCAGGGGGTGCGCGGCGCAGTTTCCGCCGGCCGCGGCTTGACCCGGCGGGGCGGAGTGTGGCTGAACCGGCAGGCCGTACCCGCCATATCCACGCAGGGAGACACATGACGCCCTCCGGCATTCTCGAAACCGTTCTGTATGCGGAGGATCTGGATGCCGCGCGCCGCTTCTATGGCGACGTCCTCGGCCTCGAGGAAGTCGTTGCGGAACCCGGCCGGCATGTCTTCTTCCGCTCAGGCCCAGGCATGCTCCTCGTCTTCAATCCTAAGAAGACCGTCGAGCCCTCCTCGAACCCGAAGCTCCCCGTGCCGCCGCATGGCGCCAGGGGCGAGGGCCATCTCTGCTTCCGCGCATCCGCCGCGGAGATCGAGGACTGGAAGGCGCGGCTCCTCGCCGCCGGCTTCCCCATCGAGGCGGATTTCGAATGGCCGAGCGGCGGGCGCTCGATCTACACCCGCGATCCCGCCGGCAACTCGATCGAGTTCGCCGAGCCCTCGATCTGGGGCATCCCGGACGTGCCGCGCCTGCCCGCGGGCTCGCGCCTCGTGGTGGCGAGCCACAATGCCGGAAAGGTGGTCGAGATCGCCGACCTCCTCTCGCCCTTCGGCCTCGAGGTCGTCTCCGCGGGCGAACTCGGCCTTCCCGAACCGGAGGAGACCGGTTCGACCTTCATCGCCAATGCGGTGCTGAAAGCCGAAGCTTCGGCCAAGGCCTCGGGCCTGCCGGCGCTCGCCGACGATTCGGGGCTTTCGGTCGATGCGCTGGGCGGCGATCCCGGCATCTACTCGGCGCGCTGGGCTGGCCCCTCGCGCGACTTCGCGCTCGCCATGCGCAATGTCGAGGAGAAGCTCGCCGCCGCCGGCGCGACGGTCCCCGAGGTCCGCAAGGCGCACTTCGTCTGCGCGCTCTGCCTCGCCATGCCCGACGGGCGGCGCGCGGTGCACGAGGGCCGCGTCGACGGCACGCTCGTCTGGCCGCCCCGGGGCTCGCGCGGCTTCGGCTACGACCCCATGTTCCTGCCCGAAGGCGGCACGGAAACCTTCGGCGAGATGGAGCCCCACGCCAAGCACGCGATCTCGCACCGCGCCCGCGCCTTCCGCAAGCTCGTCGCGGGCGTGTTCGAGCGGGACTGACAAAATGGTCCTCACCCTTGGAAGGCGGGACGATCAGGACTGGACGGATCTGGAGGCGTCCCGCGCGGCGGAGGAGGCCTTCGGCGTCTATGTCCACTGGCCCTTCTGCCTCGCCAAATGCCCCTACTGCGACTTCAACAGCCATGTGCGGGCGGCGGGCGTCGACGCCATGGGCTTCGCGGAGGCGCTGAAATCCGAGCTTTCCTGGTTCGCGGAGCGCACGCCCAGCCGCAGGGTGACGAGCGTGTTTTTCGGCGGCGGCACGCCCTCGCTCATGCCGCCCGCTGCTGTGGAGGCCGTGATCGAGGCGATCGGCCGGCTGTGGCAGGTCGCGCCCGACTGCGAGGTAACGCTCGAGGCCAATCCGACGAGCGTCGAGGCCGGGAATTTCGCGGGCTACCGGGCGGCGGGCGTCAACCGCGTGTCGGTCGGCGTGCAGGCCCTCAACGACACCGACCTCAAGGCGCTCGGACGCCTGCACACGGCGGAGGAGGCCATCGCCGCCTACCGGCTCGCCGCGAGGATTTTCCCCCGCACCTCCTTCGACTTGATCTACGCGCGGCCCGGCCAGACGGCCGAGCGTTGGAAGGCCGAGCTGTCGCGCGCGCTCTCAGAGCAGCAGGGCCACATGTCGCTCTACCAGCTCACGATCGAGCCCGGCACGCCCTTCGAGGCGCTCCATGCGAAGGGCAGGCTCCTGACGCCCGACGAGGACATGGGCGCCGCACTCTACGACCTCACGCAGGAGCTTACGGAGAGGGCCGGGCTTCCGGCCTACGAGGTCTCCAACCATGCCGCGCCCGGCGCCGAATGCCGCCACAACCTCCTCTACTGGCGCGGGGGCGAATATGCGGGCGTGGGTCCGGGCGCCCATTCGCGGCTCGTCGGCGCCTGCGGCACGAGGAAAGGCCTCAGCACCGAGCGGCACCCCGAGACGTGGCGCGCGCTCGTCGGCGCGCAAGGCTCGGGCGTCAGGGAGGAAACGGCGCTTTCGGGAGCGGAATCGGCCGAAGAGTACCTGCTCATGGGTCTGAGGCTCTCGGAGGGCATCGACCTCGCCCGCCACGAACGGCTGGGTGGTGCGGCGCTCTCCGCCGAAAAGCTCTCGTTCCTCGCCAGCGAAGGCCTCATCGAGGTCGCAGGCCGCCGGCTCAAGGCCACCCCCGCCGGTCGGCACGTGCTCAACGCGCTCATCGCCGAGCTGTGTTGATGAGAGGCTAGGCCCCGTCCTTCGACAGGCTAAGGACGAGGCCCTCTCGCTGGGCCTGTCGAAGCTTGAGGGCCGGTTCAGTATCCCGCCATGAAGCGCTGCGGGGCGGGCGCGATGACCCTCGGGCCGCCGGATGTGAGTTCCAGGATCGAGAGCCCCCGCTCGGAAAGCCCATTGGGGCGGAAGCGGAAGAGGCCGTTGATCCCCTGAAAACCTTCCGGATTGGTGATGGCGGCGGTCGAGAAGCGCTGGCCCTGCCCGCCGCGGCCCAGGATGATGGCGAGGCTCACCGCGTCATAGGAGAGGCTCGCGAGCCTCGGCGCAGAACGTCCGTAGCTCTTGGAGTAGCGCTGGTCGAAACGCGCGATGAGGTCCGGCGCGACGCCCGCATACCAGCCGCCGACCACGACCGGCGTGGTGCGCGCGCTGGCATCGTCCCAGAGGCCCGTTCCCAGCATCCTCGCCTTGGCCGGCGAAAGGCCCTGGCGCTGCAGCGCAAAACCGATCTGGCGCAGCATGTCGCTCCCCTCGGCGATCATGACGCCCTGCACGACACCGGCATTCACGGCCTCCGCCGTGCGCTTGGCTGGCTCGTTCACGGCCTCCGGCGTGCGGGAATAGCGCTCGATCGCCGTGACCTCGACGCCATTGCGCTTGCCGGCATCGACGACCGCGCGCTCGACCTCGCTGCCGTAAGGCGTCTTCGGCAGCATGACGACAACCGAGCGGATGCCGTTCTGGCCGGCATGCCGGATGATGGCGTCCACCTCCTGCTCGGGCAGGAAGCTCAGGAGATAGGTGCCCCTGCCGCCCGTGGCGCTCACCGAGGAGAAGGCGATGACGGGGACGTTGGAGGCGCGCGCCACCGGCGAGACCGCCTGCACCTCGTTGGCGAGCAGGGGCCCCAGGATCAGTTCGGCGCCCTCGGCGATGGCCTCGCGCGCCGCCCGCTCGGCGCCCGGCCCCGTGCCGCCCGTGTCCTTGGTGACAAGCGTGATGCCGGCGTTTCCGGCATCGAAGAGCGCCATTTCGGCCGCCTGCTTCATGGCCTGGCCGATGCGTGCCGTCTCGCCCGCGCCCGAAAGCGGCAGGATCAGCGCCACCTTGACGCCGGTCAGCACCGGCGCCTGCGGCACGGGCGCCGGCTGGGGCGGCGCCGGCTGGCCTGAATCGAAGACGCCCCTGAGGGGCCCCGTGCAGCCCGCGAGCAGCACCAGGAGCACAAGAGCCGCCATCCGGAGGGCCGGAGCCACGAGCTCCGAGACGCCCCAGTCGTTCCAAGCTGGCTTCAATGACGAGAATCCCCGATCGATCCGCACGCTTCCCCAGACCACGCCCAACCCTAGCCGCTCGCATCCGTCCCTCCTCCTAGGCTAAAGAATTCGCTCGCGAGCCGGAAGGGCAAAAACCACAACATGAACAAAGCGCAAGGCAGGTTCCGCATCGGCGAACACAGCTTCCTCGCCCCGCCAATCGCGCCGGGGCTGCACCTGGTGGCGACCCCCATCGGCAATCTCTGGGACGTGACGCTGCGCGCGCTGCAGACGCTGGCGGCGGCCGATGCGGTCTATTGCGAGGATACGCGCGTGACGAGCCGGCTTCTGCAGCGCTACGGCATCGAGACCCGCTTGCGGACCTACCACGACCACAATGCCACGCGGACGCGTCCTCAGATGCTCGCCGCGCTCGCCGAAGGCCAGGCGCTGGCGCTCGTGAGCGACGCCGGCACGCCGCTCGTCTCCGATCCCGGATACAAGCTCGTGCGGGAGGCGGTCGAGGCGGGGCTCGCCGTGCACATGGCGCCCGGCCCCTCGGCGCCGCTCATGGCGTTGGCGCTCTCAGGGCTCCCTACCGACCGCTTCCTCTTCGTGGGCTTCCTGCCGCCCAAGCAGCAGGCGCGCCGCACGCTCCTGTCCTCGCTCGCCGAGGCAGGGACCTTCGTCGCCTTCGACACCGCGCCCCGCATCGCCGAGACGCTCGCCGACATCGCGGAGCTGCTCGGCGACCCGCCGGTCGCGGTCGGACGCGAGCTCACAAAGCTGCACGAGGAAATGCTCCGGGGCCGCGCCAGCGAGGTGCTCGAAAGGATCCGAGGGCGCGAGACGCTCAAGGGCGAGATCACGCTCGTCGTGTCGCCCGAACCGGCGGAGCGGAGCGCGGCCGATGTGGACGCGGCGCTGGCCGAGGCGCTCGAGCGCCTGCCGCCGGCGAGGGCCGCAGCCGAGATCGCGCAGCGCTTCGGCGTGGCGAAACGCGATCTCTACGCCCGCGCGCTCAAGCTCAAGGGCGAAGGCGATGGCGACGCTTGAGCGCCGCAAGGCCGAGAGGCGCGGGCATGCGGCGGAGCTCGCGGCCTGCTGGCTCTTGCGCGCCAAGGGCTACCGAATCCTCGCGCGGCGCGTGAAGACGCCCATGGGCGAGATCGACGTCATCGCGCGGCGGGGCCCGGTCACCGCGTTCATGGAGGTGAAGCGGCGCGAAACCCATGACGGCGCACTCATCGCGATCGACCGGCGGCAGGCCGCCCGCATCGTCAACGCCGCCCGGCAGTGGACCGCCCGCAACCCGCAAGCGCTCGAGGGTTCCTGCCGCTTTGACATCGTGACGGTCAGCCCCTACCTCTTGCCGCGCCACCTTCCCAACGCCTTCGACGCCGACATCTCTCCTGCCGGAGCTTTCCCATGAGCCTCAAGGTCGCGGTCCAGATGGACCCCATCCAGTCCATCAACATTGAGGGCGACTCGACCTTCGCGATCATGCTCGAGGCGCAGGCGCGCGGGTATCCTCTCTTCTACTACGAGCCGCGCACGCTGGCGCTGGACGGCGGCCGGCTGAAGGCGATCGGCCACGACATCAAGGTCCGAGATGAGAAGGGCAACCACTTCACGCTGGGCGAGCGCAGGGAGGTCGATCTTTCGGCTTTCGACGTGGTGCACATGCGCCAGGACCCGCCCTTCGACATGAACTACATCACCATCACGCATCTGCTCGAGCACATCCATCCGAAGACGCTGGTGGTGAACGACCCGAAGGAGGTGCGGAACGCGCCCGAAAAGCTCTTCGTGCTGCGCTACCCTCAGTTCATGCCGCCCACCCTCATCGCGCGCGACGCGCAAGCCATCCGTGCCTTCCGCGAGACGCATGGCGACATCATCCTGAAACCCCTCTACGGCAACGGCGGCGCGGGCGTGTTCCGGCTCGCGCACGGGGACGAGAACTTCGCCTCGCTGATCGAGCTCTTCACGCAGTCCTTCCGCGAGCCCTTCATAGCGCAGCGCTACCTGCCGGAGGTGCGCAAAGGCGACAAGCGCATCATCCTCGTCGACGGCGAGGTGGCGGGCGCCATCAACCGCGTGCCGGCCATGGGCGAAAGCCGCTCCAACATGCATGTGGGCGGGAGGCCCGAGCCCACCGAGCTCACGGCGCGCGAGAAGGAGATCTGCAGGGCGATCGGCCCCGACCTTAAAGACCGCGGCATGATCTTCGTCGGCATCGACGTGATCGGGGACTATCTTACCGAGATCAACGTCACGTCCCCCACCGGCATCCGCGAGGTGAAGCGCTTCGGCGGCAACGACATCGCCGCCATGATCTGGGAAGCGATCGAGGCGCGGCGGAGGCGGTGAGCCCGCTTGCCCGGATACCGTCGTGCCAGCGAAGGCTGGCATCCCCTGAGGCGATCCCGCTGGGCGGCAGAGTCACCATTGGACTCCAGCTTGCGCTGGAGTGACGAATGGAATGCGGCGCGGTGAAGTCACCAGAAGAATGGCCGGCTCAAGGCTGGGCATGACGTGATTGGTGGAGGCGGTGAGGTCTGTCTGCCGTGCTCTGCGCGCCTCCCTTCGTCATTGCCGGGCCTGATCCGGCAATCCAGGAGCGACCGGACAGGTTCACTGGATGCCCGGCTCAAGGCCGGGCATGACGTGTCAGAAGGCCCTCAACCCGCCTTCCTGCGCTTGCGCGTGGCGGCAGCCTTCCTGGCGGACGCCTTGCGGGCCGCCGCGGGCCGCCCGGCCGCAGCCTTGCCGCCGAGCTTGCCGCCCTTGCGCGCGGAGACCTTGGTGTCCTTCTTGCCGCGGCCGGAGCCGCTCTTGTTGCCGCCGCCCGACTCCTTGTTGACGGTCGCCCAGGCGCGCCGCTCGGCCTCCTTCCTGCCGACACCGCGATCCTCATAGCCCTCCTCGATGTGCTCGGCCTTGCGCTTCTGCTTGTCGGTGTAGCTGGACTTGTCGCCTCTCGGCATGTTCGCCTCCTGAACTTCGTTAAGGATTTGGGCAAACGCCGGTCGCGGAAGGCAGGTTCCCGCGTTAAGCCCCTGTTACCCCTGAACGCAGAAGTGCGGAGCTTCCCAAGCCCATTGGTGCGAAGACTGCATCGCAACGACCATCCCGTGCCCAAATGGCACAAGGGGGATGGCACAGGGAGCGGCCGGCCATGGGCGCCAACGCAACGCATGAGAGGGTCGACTGGGTCGACTACGCCAAGGGCATCTGCATCATCCTCGTGGTGATGATGCATTCGACGCTCGGCGTCGAGAAGGCGGTCGGAAGCACAAGCGCGCTCCATGCCTTCATCGAATGGGCGCGGCCCTTCCGCATGCCCGACTTCTTCCTCATCTCCGGCCTCTTCCTCGCGAGCCGCATCGACAGGCCGTGGCGCGCCTATCTCGACACCAAGGTCGTCCACTTCGCCTATTTCTATTTCCTCTGGATGACGATCGCGATCGCCGTGAAGAGCCCCGCAATCGCGGCCGACGGCGGCGGCTGGGGAGCGGTGCCCCAGACCTGGCTCCTAAGCTTCATCGACCCCTGGAGCACCCTCTGGTTCATCTATCTGCTGGCGGTGTTCTTCGTCGTGGCCAAGCTCACGCGCGGGCTGCCGGCGCTCTATGTCTGGCTGGTCGCAGCAGCGCTCGAGATCGCACCCATCGAGACCGGCTGGATGGTGATCGACGAGTTCGCCTCGCGCTTCGTCTATTTCTACACGGGCTACGTGCTCGCCGAGCGTGTCTTCGGCTTCGCACGCTCGCTCGAGCGCGCGCATGTGCCGGTCATCCTCGCCGCGCTCGCCTGCTGGGCGATCGCCAATGCCTGGCTCGTGCATCACGGCATCGCATTCCTGCCGGGCCTGAGCCTTCCAATCGGCTTCGTCGGCATCGGCGCGGTGATCGCCGTCTCGGTGCTGCTTGCCCGTTCGGGCTGGCTGCCGGCGGTTCGCTATTGCGGCGTGAACTCGATCGTCATCTATCTTTCCTTCTTCCTCTTCATGGCGGCGAGCCGCAGCGTGCTGCTGAAGCTCGGGCTGGAGAACCATCCCTCCCTCGTCTCGCTCGTCGTGACGGCAGCGGGCGTCACGGGCCCGGTCCTTCTCTACTGGGCCGTGCGCGGCACGCGGCTGAAGTTCCTGTTCGAGCGGCCGGGCTTCTTCCGCCTGAAGCCCCAGGCGCCCGGAGCCCGCATGGCGCCCGCGGAGTAGCGCGCCCCAAGCGAGTGGCATAAGGGCGCGGGCGATGCCATATTCCGCCCATGCCCTCCGTGAAACCGCCTCCGCTCAAGGCCGGCGACCAGGTCTTCCTCGTCGACGGCTCGTCCTTCGTGTTCCGCGCCTATTTCCAGTCCATGAACCAGGACCGGAAGTACAATTCCCGCTCCGACGGCCTGCCGACGGGCGCGGTCAGGCTCTTCTGCACCAAGCTCTTCCAGTTCATCCGCGACGGGGCGGTGGGCATAAAGCCGACGCACCTCGCCATCATCTTCGACAAGTCGGAGCAGTCCTTCCGCAAGGAGATCTACGCCGACTACAAGGCGCACAGGCCCGATCCGCCGGATGAGCTCATCCCGCAGTTCCCGCTCATGCGCGAGGCGGTGAGGGCCTTCGGGCTCTTACCGGTCGAGCAGGAGCGCTACGAGGCCGACGACATCATCGCGGCTTATGCCCGCCAGGGGGCTGACGCGGGTGCGGAGGTGCTGATCGTCTCCTCCGACAAGGACCTCATGCAGATGGTCCGGCCGGGGGTCACGTTCTACGACTTCGAATCGGGCATCAAGGGCAAGCCCGGCTACCGGCCGGAACGGCGGCTCGACCGCGAGGGGGTGCTGGAAAAGTTCGGGGTGTCGCCGGAGAAGGTGCCGGACGTCCAGGCGCTCATCGGCGATCCGACAGACAACGTGCCGGGCGTGCCGGGCATCGGCATCAAGACCGCCTCGCAGCTCATCAACGAGTATGGCGACCTCGAGACGCTGCTCGAGAAGGCGCCCGAGATCAAGCAGCCGAAGCGGCGCGAGTCGCTCTTGGAATATGCCGAGCAGGCGCGCATCTCGAAGAAGCTCGTGACGCTCGACAGCGACATGCCCGTGACGGTGCCGCTCGCCGATCTGAAGCTCGCCGAGCTCGACGCCAAGACGCTCATCGCCTTCCTGAAGGCGATGGAGTTCACGACCATCACAAAGCGCGTGGCGGAGATCTACGGCATCGATGCCGCCGCGATCGAGCCCGATCCGAGGCTCGCGGGCAAGGGTCCGCCTGCCGCCGCGGCGCCGGCGGAGGCGGCCAGGGGCGAGACCGAGGGGCCGCTCGCGGGCGACCTCACGACGACGCCCGAAGCCCGCGCCGACGCGCTCGCCGCCGAGGCCGCGGCGACCAGGCTCGATCGCAGCGGCTATGCGGTGATCCGGGATGCCGGAGCGCTCGATGCCGTCGTCGCCAAGGCGGAGGCGAAGGGTCTCCTGGCGCTCGACATCGCGACGGATTCGCCCGATCCCATGGCGGGCGAGATCGTGTCCCTGTCGCTCTCGACCGCGCCCGGCGAAGCCTTCTACCTGCCGCTCGGCCACCGGGCGGCGGGCGATCTGCTGGCGGGCGGCGGACTGGTCGAGGGGCAGCTCGAGGCGGAGGCAGCGCTTTCGCGGCTGAAGCCGGTGCTTGAGGACTTAGGCGTCCTCAAGGTGGGCCATGACGTCAAGCCCGACCTGCAGGCGCTGGCGCGCAAGGGGATCATGCTTGGCCCCTATGACGACGTGCAGCTCATGTCCTATGTGGCGGACGCCGGCCGGGGCGGGCACGACCTTTTGGAACTCGCCGAGCGGCATCTAGGGCATACGGCCCCGACGCTCGCGAGCCTCACCGGCAAGGGCCGCGAGAAGGTGGCCTTCGAGCAGGTCGAAATCGAGCGCGCGGCGCCGGTCTGCGCCGAACTCTCCGATCTCTCCCTCAGGCTCTGGCGGCTGTTCAAGGGCAGGCTTCTCGCCGAGCGGCTCGACACGGTCTACGAGACGCTGGAGCGGCCGATGCCGGCCGTGCTCGCAGGGATGGAGCGGGAGGGCATGGCGATCGACCGCGCCATCCTCGCCAGGCTCTCGGGCGAGTTCGCGCAGACCATGACGCGCCTCGAGCAGGAGACGGCGACGCTCGCGGGCGAGCCCCTCAATCTCGGCAGCCCGAAGCAGATCGGCGACATCCTGTTCGGCAGGATGGGGCTTCCCGGCGGCACCAAGACACCGACCGGCGCCTGGTCGACGCGCGCCAACGTGCTCGAGGAACTGGCGGAGGACGGCCACGAGCTGCCGCGCCGCATCCTCGACTGGCGGCAGGTGTCG
>JBFXDI010000086.1:0-17786 GCA_050181295.1 Parvibaculaceae bacterium
TTGCGGCCGCGGCCTGGTCGAGTGGTTCTTCGTGTTCACCGCCACCGCCTACAATCTGGCTCGAATCCCGAAACTTCTCGCCCCCACAGCAGCCTGCTAAAGCTCTATCCGGCCCCGCACCGACTTAGAATGTTTCCCCTCGGCCCTCTCGTTCCGCTGCTCCTCACCTGCTCGATCCTCCTGGGCGGCAACGGGCTGCAGGGTTCGCTGGTGGCGCTCAAGGCCGAAGAAGTGGGCTTCTCCCCTACCCTCGTGGGCCTGACCGGAACCGCCTATTTCGCGGGCTACCTCGTCGGCTGCGTCCTGGCGCCCAAGCTCATCCAGACGGTCGGGCACATCCGGGTCTTCGCGGCGCTGTCCTCGATCTCCGCCGCCATGATCCTGGCGCTGGTGCTGATGGTCGATCCCGTTGCCTGGCTCGTCATCCGCTTCGTGACGGGCGTGGCGCTCTGCGGCCTCTTCACCGTCATCGAGAGCTGGCTCAACGCCAGCTCCGGCAACACCCACCGCGCCCGGATCGTCGCCCTCTACCGGACGGTCGACCTTCTGTCGGTCACGGGCGCGCAGTTCCTGCTGCCGATCTTCGGCGTCCAGACCTTCCACCTCTTCGCGGTCATGGCCATCTGCTTTGCCTGCTCCACCGTGCCGGTCGCCCTCATCGACCGCACCAATCCGGCTCCGCCCCAGGATTTCCGCTTCGATCTGGGCTTCCTCTGGCGCCTCTCGCCGCTCGCCTGCATGACCAGTATCGTCACGGGGCTCGCCAACAGCGTGTTCCGGCTGATCGGGCCGCTCTATGCGACGGCCTCCGGCCTCGACATCAAGGGGGTCGCCATCTTCATCACCACCGGCATCGTGGGCGCGGCCGCCGCCCAGTTCCCGCTCGGCTACCTCTCCGACCGCTTCGGGCGCCGCGTCACCGTGCTCACCTGCTCCGGGCTCGGCTCGCTGGCGGGCCTTTTCCTGGCCTTCGTGGCCGGCACCGACCCCCTCCTCATCTATGTCGGGATCGCCGCCTTCGGCGCCTTCGCGCTTCCCCTCTATTCGCTCGCGGCATCGCATGCCAACGACCAGGCCAGGGATCCGGCGGGCTATGTGCTGGTGGCCGCCGGCCTCACTTTCTTCTTTTCGATCGGGGCGATAGCCGGCCCTTTGCTCGCCTCCACCCTCCTCGAATGGTTTGGCCCGCAGGCGGTTTTCGCGTATACGGCCGCCATCCATGCGGGCCTCGTGGCGGTGGCGGTGTGGCGACTCAAGGTGAATCCGCTACCTTGGGTGTCCGTCGCCGGCAGGGGCATGTATGGCAGGATCATCGGGCTGCTCAAGACGCCGAGGAGCCCGGAGGAAACCATGGCGTCGCCGACCGTCGTGATGACAAGCGATCCGCCACCCCCGGCGGGACCGGACAACAAGGCAGTCTGAACAAGCGTACCCGTAACTGCATGGAAATCATCACGAAGACCAAGGACCTCGAGGCGCTCTGCGCGGCGCTGGCGCGGGAAAACTATGTCACGGTCGATACCGAGTTCATGCGCGAGCAGACGTTCTGGCCGATCCTCTGCCTCATCCAGATCGCCGGCTCCGGACGCGAGGCCATCATCGACCCGCTGGCGGAAAGCCTCGATCTCGAAGCCTTCTACGCTCTCATGGACAACCCGGCGGTCCTCAAGGTCTTCCACGCCGCGCGGCAGGACGTCGAGATCCTGTTCCTCAAGTCGGGGCGCATCCCGCATCCCCTCTTCGACACCCAGATCGCCGCCATGGTGTGCGGCTTCGGCGACCAGGTGGGCTACGAGGCGCTGACGCGGCAGCTCGCGGGCGTGCAGATCGACAAGTCCTCGCGCTTCACCGACTGGAGCCACCGGCCGCTTTCGGAGCGGCAGCTCGCCTATGCGCTCTCCGATGTCACGCACCTGCGCAAGATCTACGACCGCCTCAAGGCGCAGCTCGACCGCACCGGCCGGGAGCCGTGGCTGGAGGAGGAGATGGCGGTGCTCACCTCTCCCGACACCTACCGCAGCGACCCCGCGGACGCCTGGAAGCGGACGAAGTTCCGCGCCCGCAACCGGCGCCAGCAGGCCGTCATCATGGAGGTCGCCGCCTGGCGGGAGCGGGAGGCGCAGGCGCGCGACGTTCCGCGCAGCCGCGTTCTGAAAGACGACGCCATGGTCGAGATCGCCATGCAGGCGCCTTCGACGGATGCGGACCTCAAGCGCCTGCGGGCGCTTCCCAGGGGCTATGCCGGCTCTCGTTTCGGCGACGGCATCCTCGCCGCCGTGAAGCGGGCGCTGGAACGGCCCGCCAAGGACGTCTCGATGCCCGAGAACGGCTCGGACGGCCGCCAGGAGGGCACCTCGGCGACCGTCGAGGTGCTGCGGCTGGCGCTCAAGATCGTGTGCGAGAGCGAGGGCATAGCGCCGAAGCTCATCGCGGGCACGTCGGATCTCGAGGCGATCGCGGGCGGGGCCACGGAAGGCGTGCCGGCGCTCACCGGCTGGCGGCGCGGCATCTTCGGGGAGGCGGCGCTCCGGCTCGTCGCGGGCGAGCTCGACATCGGGCTCGAGGACGGAAAGCCCGTGCTGCGCGAGGCGACGCGGGCCATGCCGAGGCCGCAGCGCGCGGCGGCCGGCGCCTAGCACCACTACTTCAGGAGAAGCTCGGGCGTCCTGCCGAGAAGCTGCGCCAAAACCTCGAAGCGCTTCTGCACCGGTTCACCCTGAAGATCGGCGAGCTTGCCCGGAAGCCTGAGCCGAAGCAGCTTCGCGCCGGCATATTCGATGGCGATCTTCGGCAGGAGCCCCGGCATGGCTGCGGTCAGCACATAGGCCAGCCGCTGGGCGGCGGCGAGCTGGCGCGCCCGCTCCAGCATGTCCTCGCTCACCATGCGCACGAGGTCGGCGGGAGCGCCCTCGCTCGCCACCCCCTCGTAGCGATAGAAGACGGTGAGCGCCAGGAAGATGCGGCCGATGTGGTCGACGCCCACGAAGGACGCCTGCGACACCATCATCAGCGCGCGGTGGCCGCGATAGTCGGGACTGGCGCGCCAGCTTATGTCGGCGAGCATGCAGGCGGCGTGCCGCAGCCGCCGGTCGGCCGGGGTCTCGCGCATCGAGTCGACGCCGAAGAGCTGGTCGGTCCAGTCGCAGAGCTCCAGCTCGTGCGCGGGGGAGCGCGCATAGCGTCGCGCGAAGTCCCAGCAGGCCGAGAGCAGCGGATCGGCGTCGCGCTTGCGCTTCTTGAGCTTGGCGTAGAGCAGCCCCTCGCGCACGCCGAACACCGACACCGACACTTGCTTCGGCTTGGAGAGCGCCAGGATGCGCTCGAGGACGAGGGCGCCGTAGGGAAGCGTCTCCAGGCGGCTGCGGGAGACCGACGTCACGCTCCTGAGCGAGGCCGGCGACAGCCCCGCCACGAGGTCGGCGACCGAGCGGGCGGCCTCGCGGGAAATCGTGTAGCCGTGCAGGATGCTCAAGGGATAGCCGCTCTTGGCCATGTGGAGGCGCGCGATGTTGCGCCATGTGCCGCCGACCGCGTAGAAGGTGCGGTCCTTCAGGCGGTCGAGCAGCTTGGACTTGGCGAGCGCCGCGTCGATCAGCTCCTGCGCCTTGGCCGTCGATTTGCCCGAGTCGTCCATGAGCCTCAGCGCGCCGAGCGGCAGCGTGACCCCGTCGCGGATCTCTCCGTTGCGAACATCGATGAGCTCCAGGCTGCCGCCGCCCAGGTCGCCGACGACGCCGTCGGCGCCGGGCACGCCGGAAATGACGCCGAGCGCGGCAAGCTCGGCCTCGCGCTTGCCCGAAAGCACCGTGATGCGCGTGCCGAGCGCCGCCTCGCCCTCGGCGACGAAGGCCGGCCCGTTCGAGGCGTCGCGCACCGCGGCGGTGGCGATCGCGAAAATGTCGAGCACGTTCATCTGCTGGCAGAGGGCGGAGAAGCGCTTCAGTGCCGCCAGCGCCCGCTTCACGCCATCGGCCGACAGCGATCCCGTGAGCGCCACGCCGCGGCCGAGCGCGCAGAGGATCTTCTCGTTGAAGACCGGAGAGGGCGAGCGGCGCAGGCCGTCATAGACGACGAGACGCACGGAGTTCGAGCCGATGTCGACGACGGCCACCGGCCGGAAGCGGGGGGGTTCTGGCTGGAAGCCTCTCGTCTTCAACGGCTGGCTCTGGACTTCTTCGGCATGCTCGCTGCGAGTTCGGGCGGCAGACTAGTCTTGAGCGAACTGCCCCGTCCAGAGAGGGATGGGTTGTGCATGAAATAATCATGCGCGTTGAAGGGCTCCTCTCCCGGTCCGGGCTCGACGCGCCGCGAGCTCCCGTCCGGCAGCAGCTCCCAGCTCTGCTGGTTGTCCTTGAGGTTGGCGGCCATGATCTGGCCGAGGATCTGCTCGTGCACGGTCGGATTAACGATCGGCACCAGCGTTTCCACCCGCCGTCGGAGGTTGCGCGGCATCCAGTCGGCCGAGGCGATGTAGACCCGCGCCTTGGGGTGCGGCAGTCCGTGCCCGGCGCCGAAGCAGACGATGCGCGAATGCTCGAGGAAGCGGCCGATGATGCTCTTGACGCGGATGTTCTCCGAGAGGCCGGGGATTCCTGGCCTGAGGCAGCACACGCCGCGCACCACGAGATCGATCTGCACGCCCTCCCCGCTCGCCCGGTAGAGCGAGTCGATGATCTCGGCATCGACCAGCGAATTGAGCTTGGTCCAGATCTGCGCCGGCCGGCCGGCGCGCGCGTGGCGCATCTCCTCGTCGATGTGCTCGAGCAGGCGGGCCTTCATGTTGATCGGCGAGATGGCGATCCGCTCAAGCTCCTCCGGCTGGGCATAGCCCGAGACGTAGTTGAAGAGTCGCGCGGCGTCGCGGCAGAGCGCCGGGTCGCTCGTGAAGTAGGACAGGTCCGTGTACACCTTGGCGGTGATCGGGTGGTAGTTGCCCGTGCCATAGTGCACGTAGCTGCGCATGTGGGTGCCTTCCCGGCGCACCACCATGGAAATCTTGGCGTGGGTCTTCAGCTCGATGAAGCCGAAGACCACCTGCGCGCCGGCGCGCTCCAGATCCCGCGCCCACTGGATGTTCGCCGCCTCGTCGAAGCGGGCCTTGAGCTCCACGAGCGCCATCACCGACTTGCCGGCCTCGGCGGCCTTCGCGAGCGCCGCCACGATGGGGCTGTCGTTGGAGGTGCGGTAGAGCGTCTGCTTGATGGCGACGACGTCCGGATCGGACGCCGCCTGGCGCACGAACTGCACCACCACGTCGAAGGACTCGTAAGGGTGATGGACGAGGATGTCCTTCTGGCGAATGGCCGCGAAGCAGTCGCCGCCATGGTCGCGGATGCGCTCGGGGAAGCGGGCGTTGTAGGGCGTGAATTTGAGATCAGGCCGCTCGTCCAGGATCAGCTCCTTGGTGTCGGCATAACCCACGAGGCCGCCGCAGACGACCACCACTTCCTCGGCGACCGGCAGCTCCGCGGCGATGAAGTCGCTCAGGGATTTCGCGCAAGCGGCGTCCACCTCCATGCGGATCACCTGCCCGCGCCGCCGGCGCTTCAGCGCCGACTCGAAGAAGCGCACAAGGTCCTCGGCCTCCTCCTCGACCTCGATGTCGCTGTCGCGGACGATGCGGAAGATCCCCTGCCCTATGAGATCGTATCCGGGGAAGAGCCGGGGCGCGAAGAAGATCAGCATCGACTCGACGGTGATGAAGCGGGCGCGCGGCATGCCTTCGGGCGAGGGAAGCCGCACGAAGCGCTCGAGCTGCTGAGGGATGGGCAGGAGCGCGTTCATGCGGTGGCCGTCGCTGCGCCGCCGGAGCTCCAGCGCCACGACGAAGCCGCGGTTCGGGATGAAGGGGAAGGGATGCGCCGGATCGATGGCAATCGGCGTGACGACGGGAAGGACATGGTCGAGGAAGCGCTCGTCGAGCATGGCGCGGTCCGTCTCGGTCAGATCCTTCGGCTCGACGATGACGATGCCCTGCTCCTCGAGCTCCGGGCGCAGCGCCAGCCAGCGCGCGTCCTGCTTGGCCATGAGCTCCTGGGCGAGACTGCGGATGCGCTCGAGCTGCCCGGCGGCGGTCAGCCCGTCCTGGCTGATGTCGACCACGCCTGCGCGGAGCTGGCCCGCGAGGCCCGCCACGCGCACCATGAAGAATTCGTCCAGATTGTTGCCGGAAATAGACAGGAACCGCAGCTTCTCCAGGAGCGGATGGCGGGGGTTGCGAGCCTCCTCCAGCACCCGAAGATTGAAGGCGAGCCACGAAAGCTCGCGGTTGAAGAAGCGGCTGGGACTTCCAGCATCGATCGACAGACTCGAGGTATCGGACGCCGCGGCAGGCTCCGACGCCAGGGGCGCGGTGCGCTCAATGCCTTCGATCACGTCACTTGCCATGTCCGGTCCTTCACCAAAGAGGCCGTTTCCGGCGATAATAGGCGTATGTGACGGATCAATGAAGACGGCGGCGCAGGGTTAACGATCGTCGCCCTCGGCGAGCAGCCGCGCGACGAAGGACCGGGTGACGTTGGCCCGTTCCGCAAGGGCGCGCCGGTCGATCTCGGACACGATCCGCCGCGCCGCATCGAGCGAACGCTCCATGCGGCTCATCAGAAGGCTTACCACTGCCTCGTCGACGGCGATCTGGCGGTCTAGGAAGTGCTTCACGAGCACGCCCCGCAAGAGATCATCGTCCGGCGCCTCCAGCGCAGCGACGGAGGCTGCCCTGAGTCGCGACAGGAGGTCCGGCAGCGTCACGGGCCAATGGGCGGGGCGTTGCCGCGTCGTCACCAGAACGGAGGAGGACTGCTCCCGCGCTAGGTTCATCAGATGGAACATGGCGCGCTCGTCCAGCGAGGTTCCCGGCGCATCCTCCACCAGAAGCGCGCCCGAGGCGAGCAGCGCCGGGACGGCGGACGGTGCGAGGTCGTCGGCACGAACCGACTGCGCCCGAGCTTCCGTCTTCCAGATGCTACTGAGATGGGTCTTGCCGCTTCCCGCGGGCCCGACGAGGAACAGGACACGCTTATCCCAGGCGGGCCATGCCTCGACCGCCTCGACGGCCGCGGCATTGCTGGCGGTCACGAGGAAGTCTTCCCGAGCAAGAGCCTGGCGCAGTGGGAAATCGAGCGGCAACTGCTCGCTCCCGCCTCCGTCCTGCGGCATCAGGGCGGTCCCGGCGGGTCGGCGGCCTCCTGCTGGCCGAGATAGAGCTTGCTTGCCATGTACTGCTTGAGGCCGAAGCGGCAAAGGACACCCACCACCGCCGCCAGCGGCACCGCGAGCAGCACGCCCGTGAACCCGAACAGGTAGCCGAAGGCGAAGAGCGCGAACATGAGCCAGACGGGGTGGACGCCAACCCTGTCGCCCACGAGCTTGGGCGACAGGAAGTTGCCCTCGAGGAATTGGCCGATGGCGAAGATGCCGCCGACCATCACGATCTTCAACCAGTCCGGCCAGAACTGGATCACCGCCACCAGCACGGTGATGACCGCGCCCACGAACGTGCCGACGACGGGGATGAAGCACAGAAGGCCGACGCTCAAGCCGATGAGCAGCCCGAAATTCAGTCCGATCAGGGTCAGGCCCACGGCGTAGAACAGTCCGAGCACCACGCAGACCGTGCCCTGCCCCCGGATGAAGCCGGCGAGCGCCATGTTGATCTGGCGCGCGAGGTCGCGGATCGTCTCGGCATGATCGCGCGGCAGCCAGCGATCGACGGAAGACACCATCCGGTCCCAGTCGAGCAGGAGATAGAAGGCCACGATCGGGGTGATGATCATGAGCGACACGAGATTGACGAGCGCGAGGCTGCCGGTCACCACCGAGGCGAGGAAGGCGGTGAGCCAGCCCGCGACCCGCCCTGCCATGTCGGCGCCGGGAGTGGGCATGTTGGCGCCGGTCTGGCGGATCATGTCCTGGAGCCAGGCAGGGGCCGACTGATCGAAGGTCACTGCGAGCGCCCGCAACTGCTCGGGCAGGCGCTGGGCGGCCTTCGTGAGCTGGTCGGCGAGTATCGGAAACACGATCATGGCCGCGAGCGCGACAATGAGCACGCTCGCCACGAGAATGATGGCGACCGCCACGATCCGCGGCATGCCCAGCCGTTCGAGCGCGTCTGCCACCGGATCGAGGAAGTATGCGAGCACGAAGCCGGCGATGAACGGAAGCAGGATGTCGCTGAACAGCCACACCATGAGGATGAAGGCCACCAGCGCCACGACCCAGAAGGTTACCTGGCGCTGGAGGGAGACGGGCGTGCCAGGCAAATGAGGTCCTCCGATGTTGGGACTGGCCGGCACCCGATCCCCCTCAGACATGGTGGCCGTTCGCGAGATGGCGAAGGCCATCGCGCAGATAGACGGCGCCCGAGGCGACAGTCAGCACGCCCACCACCAGGCTGCCCCAGAATATAGGCTCATGACCGGGATAACCAAACCCGAGCACGGCAAGCACCGCGCCCGCGAGCAGGATCTGGCCCGCCGTGTTGACCTTGCTCACGAGGACGGGCTGCATGTGGATCGGCTTGTTGATGAGCCAGGAGAGGATCACGCCGCCCACGATGAGCACGTCGCGGCTGACGACGAGGATCGCAAGCCAGGCGGGGATGTGGTCGCCGAGCGCCAGGGCGACGTAGATCGACACCAGCAGCAGCTTGTCGGCTATGGGGTCGAGATAGGATCCGAGCTCCGTCGTCTGGTGGAAGCGCTTGGCGATGAACCCGTCTATGGCGTCGCTGACGCCCGCGGCGATGAAGACCAGGAAGGCGAGCAGAAACTGGCCGGTGATGATCAGCCAGATGGTAAGCGGCACCAGCAGGATGCGAGCGACGGTGATGAGGTTCGGTACATTCATTCCGGCGGAGACACAGCTCGGCGTGCCTGGGGACTGGCGCCTCGGAGGGCTTACAGTTCCCGCAGAACCCACATATTGCCCTCCATTGCCAGACTCAACCGGTTGCCCGCAAGCGCCGATCGCAGCTCCTCGAAGGGCACGCCATATTTGAGCTGGACGAAGGCTCCGCCGGCCACGATCGAGGAGATGTCCACCGCGGCGATTCCGGGGGTGGCGAGAATGATGGACCGCAACGTGTTCCATTGGTCGAGATCGGAGAAGGGCACGGCGACCGAGAGGACTTGGATGGCAAACTGCGGCGCGGCCTGCTCGCGCGACTTGACCCATTTCGTGACCATCGCGGCGTGAAACCGCTTGGCGGCCAATGACGCCGCCTCCTCGACGCCCCCCTGCTCCGCCTCGTAGATCTTGTCGAAGCCGAAACGGCCAAGCGGAGAATCACCCGTCATCACGGCGCGCACCGCCTTGTCGCCGCTCGGTTCGGCGATGGCGACCAGCACGGCCTCGGCGGAATAGCGCATGCGCAGGGCCTCGAGCTTGAGCTTGTCGCCCTGCAGCGCCTCTTCGGGGGAAATGGTTTCCGTGTCGGCAAGATCGCCGAGCGGCACGATGACGGGAACCAGCGAGTTCTCGGCATTGAGACTGAGCCAGGCCTTGCGCCAGACGCTGTCCTGCCAGACCAAGATACCGCTCGGATCCTTCCAGACCGGAAGCACGACCAGCGGCGGGGCGCGCTCTTCGATGTAGTTGATGCCCGCCTGCGACATGGTCTCGCGGATGCGGCTCGGCAGGAACCGCACGGTGAGCTTTCCGATGTAGCGGCCGGGCCCCGTCCGCTCCTCCTCGATGGAAAGGGAGGACAGCATCCGTCCGATATCGGCGGGCTTCATGCGCTTGAAACGCTCGGCGGCGCCAAGCCCGCCCAGCCGCTCCGCGAGGATGCCGAAGGCCTTCGCGATCGCCTCGGAAACCGCCTTCTGCTTGGCGAGCGCCGCGTCCTTGTCGGTGGTGTCGACGGTGACGCCGGTGACCGTATAGATGGCGCTGTCGGCCGCCCTGAGGCCGGTGCTGAGCGTGCAGAGGCAGCCGACGAGCAAGGCCGCAAGCACGAAACGCGCGAAGCCCGCCCCCTGGCGAGGGAAAAATTGCATCGCGAAGGTCGCCCTTCCGAGATTCGTGTCGTCCGGGCAGCTTTTTACTTGCGCCGCTCCCCGACGCAATGAAAAACGGAGCGGTTCCCGATTCCCAGCGCGGCCCGCAAATGCCCCCGAAATCCAGCAAATCCCGCCCTGCCCGGCTCGACTACCGCGCCGCCGGCGTCGATATCGCGGCCGGCAATGCGCTTGTCGAGGCCATCAAGCCCCTGGCGCGGTCGACGCGCAGGAAGGGCACGGACAGCGTGCTCGGCGGCTTCGGCGGCCTGTTCGACCTGAAGGCCTGCGGCTTCCGGGACCCGGTGCTGGTCGCCGCCAATGACGGCGTCGGCACCAAGCTCAAGGTGGCCATCGACACCGGCAGGCACGACACGGTGGGAATCGACCTCGTCGCCATGTCGGTCAACGACCTCGTCGTCCAGGGGGCCGAACCCTTGTTTTTCTTGGATTATTTCGCTGCAGGGAAGCTTGACGTCTCAACGGCGCGGGACGTGATCGCCGGCATCGCGGAAGGCTGCCGGCAGGCCGGCTGCGCCTTGATCGGCGGCGAGACGGCGGAGATGCCCGGCCTCTATCACGGCGCCGACTACGATCTTGCGGGCTTCGCGGTGGGTGCCGTCGAGCGCCGGAAAATCCTGCCCCGCAAGGACGTTGAGGCGGGGGATGCCGTCATCGGACTGGCCTCCTCCGGCCTCCACTCCAACGGCTATTCCCTGATACGGCGGATCGTCGAGAAAAGCGGCGCGTCCTACAGCCGGCCGGCGCCGTTCGAGCCGGGCGTCACGCTCGGCGAGGCGCTGCTCCGGCCGACGCGCATCTATGTACGGCCCCTTCTTCGCGCCCTCAAGTCGCACAAGGGCATCAAGGGTCTCGCCCATATCACCGGCGGCGGCTTCACGGAAAACATCCCGCGCGTGCTGCCGGCAACGTTCGCGGCCGAAATCGACCTCGACGCTGTCGAGATGCCCCCCGTCTTCTCATGGCTCCGCCGCGAAGGCGGGCTGACGCCCAGGGAGATGCTGAAGACCTTCAACTGCGGCGTCGGCATGGCGGCGGTCGTGGCCGAGAAGGAGTGCGATGCGGTGATGCTGACATTGGCCGAGGCGGGCGAAAGCGTCCTCCGGCTGGGGCGGATCGTCGAGCGGACCGGACCGGGCGTCGTCTATCGCGGCCGGCTACGCTGAATCATGCAAAAACGGCGCATCGGCGTGCTGATTTCGGGCCGCGGCTCGAACCTGGGAGCGCTCATAGAGGCTGCCCGCGACCCGGGCTACCCGGCGGAAGTCGTCTCGGTCGTTTCCAACCGGCCCGATGCGAAGGGGCTCGAGCTTGCCCGTTCGCACGGCATCCCGGCGCATGTTATCGATCACAAGACCTTCGCCGGGCGGGACCCGTTCGATCAGGCCGTGGACCGGCGCCTGCGCGACGACGGGGTCGAGATCGTCGCCTGCGCCGGCTTCATGCGCATCATGACGGACGGGCTCATCGCCGCCTGGGCCGGCCGCATGGTCAACATCCATCCCTCGCTCCTGCCGCTCTATCGCGGCCTCGACACGCACGCCCGCGCGCTGGCGGACGGTGTCAGGATCCACGGCTGCACGGTGCATTTCGTGACGCCGGAGCTCGATTCAGGACCGATCATCGCGCAAGCCGCCGTGCCCGTGCTTACGGGCGACACGCCCGACCGGCTGGCGGCGCGGGTGCTGACGGCGGAGCACCGGCTCTATCCAATGGCGCTGGCGCTCGTCGCCACCGGCGCCGCCCGGCTGGAAGGCGGGAAAGTCAGGTTTAAGACCAAGGAGGAAGCGGGGGCACCGCTGTTCAGTCCTCAGCCGAGATGATCCGGCCACCCCTTCGGCCGGTATTGCCGGATGGGCATCCTGTCGCTGCGGAACCGCCGCACCTTCACCCCGCCCTCGACGGCCTGCAGCCAGTCATCGGAGCGGAAGCGGGTCGTCCGGTCGGCGGGCCACATGTAGATATAGACCCAGGCCTCGACCTTGGGCTCGATCAGCCGGACGCGGCGACGCAGATAGCGGCAGGCCCAGGGCTTGCGCTGATGGTAGTCCTCGTACTGGTCGAAGGAAGAGAAGTCGAACTGCCAAGGCAGCTCCAGGAGATCGCCCACCACTGCGCCATCTCCGGGCTTCAGCACCGGATAGCCGCCCATCTGAAACAGGCGGCCGCGAATCAGGCATGGTCCCGCGTGACGCGCGGACTTGAGGGCCGGCGTCTCCAGGCGGCGGGTAGCGAGGCGGAAGGAGCCGTAGGCGGCAAAGTAATTCGGCATGGGCGGGGCGCGATAGCATCGCGTGTCCGCAGGCGCAAGTTATGAAGATTTCCGAGGCTTTCCGGTCGAACCGGAGGAAGGGCGAGCCTTAGCTCTGGGTGACGACCAGGACCGGCACCACGGTCGCGCAGACAAGACAAAGAGCCATGAGGACGAGCGTTGTCGTGTTTCTTGTGCGCTCGATCGTCATGGCTCTTCCAGACAGGCGTCCAACTTGGCGCAAACAATAGTCGAGGTCGGATGAATCCAGCCTGAGATGCCCGTTCATCTGCCGTTCATCTCCCGAACGTCCAACCACACGAGGAGTGTGAAGCGATTCTCCATCCAGGAAAATGATTCTTTTCAGGCAGGAAGCGCCATAAGCTGACATTCCGATTCAAGCGCAACGAGGCCGCATGCGATTTCTTCTGCCGCTGATCCTGTCTTCCGTCGCCGCCATAGCCGCTGGCGCGCCGGAAAGTGTGAGACCTGAGAACGTGCTGCGTGTCGTGACCGCCGACTGGAACGGTGACGGCGGCATGGACCGTGCGCTTCTCGTCCAGAACGGCGACGACGCCGATCTCCATATCTACCTGTCGGAAAGTTCCGGCAGCGGCCCGAAGCTCGCGGCCTATGCCAAGGCCTTCGCCTGGGCCGGGAGTATGTGGGGAACGCTTCCGGAGCTCAAGCTCCTGCCCAACACCTCCTCCCTGCAGGTCGTCTCGCAGAACGACGCCGTGGGCCGGGACCGCTGGACCCAGACCCTCACCCTCGCCTACCGCAACGGCGCGTTCGTGGTCGCGGGCTACACGTTCTCGGCCCGCGACACGCTCGAGCCCGATGCCTGGAGCGCGTGCGACGTGAACCTTCTGACCGGCAAGGGCATCGTGAAGAGCGAGAAGGCGCCCGACGGCAAGGCCTTCGCGAGCACGACCCGCGCCATGCCGGTCGTCCAGTGGACCCAGGACACGAAACCGCAAGGGTGCCCTGAGTAGGAAGAGGTTTCCGCGTCATGGCCGGCCAGCGAGCCGGCCATCCTTTGGAGCCGGGCGCATGAGCAAAGGATTGCCGGGTCAAGCCCGGGAATGACGAAGGAGGGAGGGCGGCGAGGGCGCCACCCCTCCTGACAAGCCGTCCTATCATTTGTCATTCCGGCGAAAGCCGGAATCTCCTGAAGCATTGAAGCTCGCGACGGATTCACCAAGGGATGCCAGCGTCCGCTGGCATGACGGGCTTTACCGGTTCGGGTGTCCTAGGCCTTCTCGACCCACACCCTGTTGTCGTGGAAAGCGCCGCCACCCGAGGGCGAGATCGGGTCCGAGCCGGTAAGCGTGTTGATGCCGCGTCCGTCTTCAAAGGACGCGTTGGGCCAGATCGATTCGGAGATGACGACGCCGCGCTGGATGCCCTTGAACGCCTTCACATGCAGCAGCACCCGCCCGCGGCGGTTGCCGACCCGCACCTTGGCGCCGTCGTCGATCCCCAACATCTGCAAGTCGGCGGAATGCATGAAGAGCGTCGGCCGTCCTTCGCGCTTCAGCGACGTCGGCGTCTCGTTGAAGGAGGTGTTGAGGAAATTCCGCGCCGGGCTGGTCGCGAGCCGGAAGGGGTGCGCCTCGTCCGCCTCCTCGATCACCTCCCAATGGTCGGGCATGGCCGGGATCGTGTCGAAGGGACCCAGACGGTCGCGGATATGGGGCCGGTAGATGGCGTTCTTCCAGTCCGGCCGGAAGCGGAACTTTCCATCCGGATGCTTGAAGCCGTTGCGGAAATGCGCCTCCTCGAAAGGCGGCTGGCAGTCGATCCAGCGCTTCTCCTCGATCTCTTCAAGCGTGCCCCAGCCTGAGTGCCGTAGCAGCCAGTCGATGTGCTCGCGGGGGCTCATGGAGAAGCCCGGATGCTCCGCGCCCACGCGCTTCGCGAGCTCGCAATGGACCTCGTGGTTGGAGCGGCATTCGCCGGGCGGATCGATGAGCTTCGGGCCCAGCATCATGTGCTGGTGGCCGCCGCCCTGATAGACGTCGTCGTGCTCGAGAAACATGGTCGCCGGCAGCACAATGTCCGCCACGTCGGCCGTCTCGGTCATGAACTGCTCATGCACGCAGACGAAGAGGTCGTCGCGCGCGAAGCCGCGCTTCACCTGCTCCTGGTCCGGCGCCACCGACACCGGATTGGTGTTCTGGATCAGCATGGCCGTGACGGGCGGGCCGCCCTTGAGATCGGCCGGATCGCCGTTCAGCGCCGCGCCGATCCTGCACTGGTCGATCCAGCGGACGCTGTCGTCGCGGACGTCCAGTCCCTCGATCATCGTCTTGTCGAGGTGGAAGATGCCGCCGTTGTTGTGAAAGGCGCCACCGCCCTCATGCACCCAGGAACCGGTCACGCTGGCGATCGAGGTCACTGCGTGCATGTTGACCGCCCCGTTGCGCGAGCGGGTGAAGCCGTAGCCGATGCGGATATAGGTCCGGGGCGTCCCGCCGATGGCATGGGCGAACTCGACGATGCGCTCCGGGGCCAAGCCGGTGATGACGGACGCCCATTCGGGCCCGCGGCTCTGGAGATGCGCTTCGAACTCCTTCGGGCAGTCCGTGTACTTCTCGAGAAATGCCCGGTCGGCAAAGCCGTCGCGGAACAGCACATGCATGACCGCGCAGGCGAGCGCGCCGTCCGTGCCCGGCCGGATCACAATTCCTAAGTCCGCCTGCTTCATGGTGGCCGTCTCGTAGACGTCCACGACCGCGAGCCTCGCGCCCCGCTCCTTGCGCGCCCGGGTGACGTGCGCCATCACGTTCACCTGGGTGTGCACCGGATTGGTGCCCCAGATGACGATCAGATCCGACTTCGCCATCTCGCGGGGATCGGGACCCATGAGCTTGCCGGTGCCGGCGATGTAACCGGGCCAGGCCGAGGTCACGCAGATCGTGTCGTACATCACCGAATAGCGCTTGGCGTGGCGCAGGCGGTGAAGGCCGTCGCGCATGACGAGGCCCATGGTGCCGGCGAAGTAGTAGGGCCAGACAGCCTCGGAGCCGTGGCGAGCCTCGGCCTTGAGAAACGCCTCCGCCACCTCGTCCAGGGCGTCGTCCCAGGAAAGCTCCTGCCACTCCCCCGCCCCCTTGGCGCCCTTGCGCTTCAAGGGCTTCAGAAGCCGGTCCGGATGGTGAACACGCTCGGCATAGCGGCCCACCTTCTCGCAGACGACGCCCAGCGTGTAGGAGTTGTCGGCGGAGCCCCGCACGCGTCCGATGGTGCGGGAATCGAGGAGTTCCACGTCGAGCGCGCAGACCGACGGGCAATCGTGCGGGCACGTGGAATGGGCGATGCGGATGTCGGGGCGGATATTCATGGCGGCGACTATAGCTCAGCCTTTAGGGGAAGTTGAGGCAGCCTGCTTTGCGTGGCACGCGAGGCAGGAATCCGTTGGCCCATGGGCCTTTGCGGCCAGCCGCCGCTCCGCGTGGCAGCCGGTGCACAAGGCGTGAAAGGTCCGGTCTATGCGCGTGACCTCATCGAACGAAACGGCCTTGTGGCAGGGGATGCAGTTCTCGAACCCCGACCGGTCGGCGAAATTGTGGTGGCAGGTAAGGCAGGCGACGCTAGTATGGGTGGAATGGTCGAACATGCGCTGGTCGAGCGGGGCTTCCCTCAACGCCGCCATGCGCGCCTGCACGAACGGCCCGGCGAAGAGAAACAGCCCCAGGAATGCCGTCAGGCCCGCCAAGGCCGCGGCCGACCGGGCCGGCCACCGCAGCCGAAGCTTCGGCAGGAGGGGCATCAGGACCAATGCCGCCCCGGCGACGAGGCCGGCCTTGCCCCACCAGGGAAGGCCCGGAACGAACACGATGTGGGCAAGCGCCAGCACGGCGGCGAAGAGCGCGAAAAGACGATGCGGCCAGGCTGCCGGCGCGGGCCAGCGGAGAAGCAAGCCCGGCTCGCGCATGAGGATCACGACCAGGAGCAGGATCAGAGCCAGCACGCCCACAAGGATTTCGCCCGGCATCGAGACGTCGGCATAGCGCCAGATGGTCGAATCAATCGCCGGGATGGCGACCGCATGCAGGAGCGCCAGCCCAAGCGCCCAGCGTCCGAGACTTGCGTGCAGGTTCAGGCGAAGACCGGCCGGCGAAACGGCCGCGGAAGCGCACAGCAGGAGCAACGCCGCCCACCCGGCAAGATTTATCACCCACCAGGCGAGTTCCCCCGGCCGCAGGAGCAGCAGCGGCATGGCGGAACCCATGAGGATCAGCCCGGCCATAGCCACTTTCGACTTCACAGGCAGCCCGCTCTTCTTGCGAAGACCCCGCCAGGCGCCAACGATCCGGCCATGAACCATATTCGCGGCACAATCTTCCCCACCTATGCGGCGATGCGATACCTTCGCATGCATCGATTCACACTTCGAGGGACAAGACGGTGATCAAGCAAACTGCCACATTGGGACTTGCCGCGGCTATCGCGATCGCGGCCTTCAGCGGTCCGGCCGACGCCGGCAAGAAGGGGCGCAACGTCGCCATCGGCATCATCGCCGGAATCACGGCGGCGACGGTCCTGACCGCGGCCGCCAATGCGGCGCAGCGGCGCTATCAGTACGACGACTACGCCTATGCGGATGATTATTCCCCGTCCGACAACGCGCTCGCCGCCTGCGTGCACAAGGCGTATCGGACCACGCGGCGCGACGGCGGCGACGGCATCGACCTCGTGGCGGTCGAGCGCAATTCCTTCAAGGAAGGCTTCTATCGCGTGCGCGTGGTCGTCAACGCCTATGGCCCCTGGGGCACGGCAAGACGGGGCGCCGTCTGCAAGATCGACCGCGACCGCATCGTCGAGTGGAAGTGGTATCGCGTCTGATCGCTTGAGAGGCGGCAGGCCGCCTGCCGCAAACAGACCTGACATGGACGCCGGTGGGCTTTACTCCCGCCGGCGTCCGCGCTTCTACTCCCCCTTTCGGTCGGGCTTGAGCAGGAGTGTCCATGAAGTCGCATGCGCGGGTCGTCGTCGTCGGGGGCGGCGTCATGGGGGTGAGCGCCCTCTATCATCTGGCGCTCGAAGGCTGGAGCGACGTCGTCCTCGTCGAGAAGGGCGAACTGACGTCGGGATCGACCTGGCATGCCGCCGGCCAGTGCCCGCACTTCAACGGCTCGCTCAACCTCACCAAGATCCATGTCTACGGCACCGAACTCTATCCGAAGCTGCAGGAGCTGACGGGAGAAGCGGTCTCCTGGCACGGCTGCGGCGGCATCCGGCTTGCGGTGACTGACGACGAGGTGGACTGGTTCAAATACGTCCACGGCATCTCGAAGCTCGCGGGCTACGAGGCGCACCTCATCTCGCCGAACGAGATCCGCGAGCACCATCCCTATCTCGAGACCTTCGGGGTCAAGCTCGGCTACCTGACCGTGACGGACGGACACGTGGCGCCGGCCGACATCACCAACGCCATGGCCGCCGGCGCCCGCAAGCTCGGCGCGGAAGTCTATCGCCGCTGCCGCGTCACCGACATCAAGCGGCTGCCATCG
>JBFXDI010000087.1:0-17651 GCA_050181295.1 Parvibaculaceae bacterium
TTCCGATCTCGGCGGCACTTGAGCGGCTGAGCCCCGAGCATGTCCGGCTGTTGATGCGCCCCGAGCGCAACATCCTTGTCGCCAAGTCGCCCTCACGGGACGTAGAATTGGACGCTAGCTGGAATCTCGTCGACTTGAGGTCCAATGCGACCTCCCGACACGGAAACTGGGTGAAGCAGTGCGGTGGACCGGCGACCGCGTTTCGCAAGCTATATCCATGCTCGGTTTCGCAGGAAGTCCGTCGCCATGACCGGTTTGGCGCCACACTGGACTTTGTATTCCCGAAGTCGGGTGCAGGGCTATTGCTTCGTGCGACGGTGCCGCAAGAGGTCGACCTTCAGGCGGGCCTGGCGCTTTCGATCGATGGTACTTCGGTCGGGAGCGTCCTCTTCACCAATTGTCTGACCAGTTGCTTTGCGTATATGCACATCACAGGCGAAACGGAGCGCCTCCTTAAGGAGGGAAAGCAGGCGACGATGCTTGTTCGTTTGGACGAAACGCGAGCCCTCCAGTTCATCTTCTCCCTGAAAGGCATCACCGCCGGCCTGGCGGCGCTGTCCAAAAACTGAACGGGGCGATCTGCATCCTTGGACGGGTCCCCGAAGCCCCGATTGCGTGCGCACAAGCTGCGGACTAACTTGCGGGCAGGTCAGTGGCCGGCGCGGAAGGATCGCGTGAAGTTTCGGCTTGTGGAGCGTCCTTGATGGCGGAAGCCGACTTTCATGCGAGAATCTGGGGTGCGCGCGGGTCCGTCCCGGCAGCGCCCGCCGAACCCTCTTCCTATGGCGCCAACACCGCCTGCGTCGAGGTCCGCTGCGGCTCGCGCACGGTCGTGCTCGACGCCGGCACTGGCATCGTTGCCCTGGGGCTCAGCCTCCTGAGGCGCAGGAGGCGGGATCTAGATCTCTTCTTCACCCACTGTCATTACGATCATATCGAGGGGTTGCCCTTCTTCCGGCCGCTGCATCGCCCCGACTGGACGGTTAAACTGTGGGCGGGCCACATGGCGGGCCGCATGAGTGCCCGCGAGATGGTGCAGGGCTACATGCGCCAGCCCTATTTCCCGATCGGCCCCGACTGCTTCGCCGCCAATGTGGACTACAGGGATTTCTCTCCGGGCGATGCGCTGGAGCTCGACGGCGGCATCGCGGTGCGCACCGCGCGCCTCAATCATCCGGGCGACGCCGTCGGCTACAGGGTCGACTATCGCGGCCATTCGATCTGCTACGTCACAGATACCGAGCACGTGCCGGGCGAGCTGGACGCGAACGTCCTCGATCTCATACGAGACGCCGATGCCGTGATCTATGATGCCGCCTACACGGATGAGGACTTCGCCCGCTATGCCGGCTATGGCCATTCGACCTGGCAGGAGGGCGTGCGGCTCTGCGAGACGGCGGGTGCGAAGCGCCTCATCGCCTTCCACCATCGCCCGGATGCCTCGGACGCGGCGCTGGCGCGCGAGGAGCGTCGTCTCGGCCGCAGGCTGCCAGGCAGCGTGCTCGCGCGCGAGGGTCTGACGATCGTTCCCGGGCGTTGACGCCTATATCGGTTTGGGCGCCGTCCACCGCGCCCGTCCGCCCGTCACCTCGAACAGTTCTGAGAGAAAGGCCCACGCCGCCTCGTCATGCACGAGATGATGCGTGAGGATGCCAATGGGCGAGCCGCCGCCTTGGCCGAGTAGCGCCACGATCTCCGACAGGAGGTCCTCGTGCGGCCGGCATCCGCGCGTGCCGTGCCAGTCGATCAGATCGACATGCGTGTTGAGGATCGCCAGGCCCTCGACGGAGAAGCGCGCCGGGCCGAAGGCGGAAAGGATGCGGAAGTCAAGCTCGGGCAGGCATTGCACTACGGACGGCGCGATACGGTTCCACGGCGGCACGAGCATGGGAAGAGTCTGTGCGCCGAAGAGGTCTCGGGTCCGGTCGAAACCCGCGACCAGATCGGCGCGCACGGCATCGAGCGGCCGATGCGAGCCCAGCTCCTCTTTTTTCGCGCCGGGCGGCGCGTGGTTGGCATGGGCATAGCCGTGCACGACCACGCGCGCGTCGGGCTGCCCGCGGACCCAGGCGGCGAGGTCGCGATCGGCGCGCGCGGGGATCACGGCGAGGACGATCGGGACGACCGCCTGGCGCGTGATTTCGCCGAGGCGGGCGAGGGCGGGGGTGACACGGATCGCATCGTCGTCGCGCAGCCAGAAGGAGGGCGTGCGGCCCGCTTCGGACGCCTGCTCCAGCGCTTCGGCGACTCGGGCCCAGCTGCTCATGGAGAAGGGGAGGCGGGGCGCGCCGGCAATTGGCTGAGCAGCCGGGAGAGGTTGCGGGCAGCGCCTTCGAGCGATCTTTCGACGACGACGAAATCGCGGCCGGCAGCGCCGAGCTTCACGCGCCTTGCCGGGGCGCCAATAAGGTCCGCCATGGCGTCGGCATAGGCTTGGACGTCGCCGGCCGGCGCAAGGATTCCCGTCTCGCCGTTCCGCACCACCATGGGCACGCCGTGCGTCTCCATGGCGACGACCGGAAGTCCTGCCGCCTGCGCCTCGAGATAGACGAGACCATAGGCCTCCCCGATGCCCGGCCAGACGAAGAGATCGGCGAGAGCGAGCTCCACGGCAACGCGCTCCTGCGGCTGCTGCCCCAGCCATTCGATCCGCGCGGGATCGAGACCAGCGAAGCCCGCCACGACCGCCTCGCGCGCGGGGCCGTCACCGACGACCGTCAGATGCCAGGGCAGGGAGATGATCCGGCCGAGCGCATGGGCGAGTATCCGATAGCTGTCGAGCTTCGCGTCCTGCCGCATCATGGCGACCGTGACCAGCCGCACCGTGTCCTCCGTCGCGCGTGGTTTGCTTTGCTGCCGGAAAGGGGCAACGTCGATGAAGGGCGCCAGGTCGGCCAGCCGCTCCGGTCCGACGAGACGCTCCAACCCCTCCCGGTCGATGCGGGTGAGGCAGATGTTGAGGGCGGCCCGGCGCACGGCCTCGGCCACCGGCGCCTGCATGTCGCGCCACGCATCGCGGTCGCGCTTGCCCGCATGGGAGGCCTCTATGGTCACATAGGGGATGGAAAGTGCGCGGGCGAGCGCGGGGCCGATGAGGTCGGGCGCGCGGTAGTAGGGATGGTAAGTCAGCCAGAGATCGGGGCGGGCGCTCTTTCGCCAGTGATCGAGCAGCCACTCCTGCTCGCGGCTGCTCTCGAGCTTCAGCGCCTCGATCTCAGGCTGTGCCCGGTAGGTTCTCAGCCGCGATGCGACCTCGACATCGAAGCCTGCCAGCGTGAGGGCCTGGATGAGCGCGCGCGCCATCTGCCGATCGCCCGACGGCACCGCATGATCGTGGGGTTTCAGCGGTGCGTAGAAGGCTAGTCTCAAGGCGGCCGGTCCCGTTCGTGGAAGGGAGGAACGGCCCGGAAATTAGGGCGAAACTCGTGCCTCGACAACATCGCGCCGCCAGTGCTACCAAGCGCCAGGAGGGTGGCGGGCCGGAGAGTGGGAACTCTCCGGGAGGGGACCCGTCGGCTTGTCGCGGCCGGCACGAGTCGAGGGGTGGCGCTCTGGCATGAATGTCCCTGTTGACGATCTTCTGCGCGTTGAAGATCTCCGTATTCGCTTCCTTCTGCCTTCCGGCCCCATCGAAGTGGTCAAGGGCGTGAGCTTCCGCGTGCGGCCGGGGTCGGTCGTGGCGCTGGTGGGCGAGTCGGGATCGGGCAAGTCCGTCATCTCGCAGGCGATCATGGGCATCCTGCCCAAGGCGGGCGCCATCAGCGGCGGCAGGATCGTCTTCAACGATCCGGCGCGGGCCGGCGTCTCGACCGACATTGCCGCTCTCGATCCCGATTCCACGGACATGATGAAGCTGCGTGGTGGCCGTATCGCCATCATCTTCCAGGAACCGATGACCTCGCTCTCGCCGCTCCATACGATCGGCGACCAGATCGAGGAGGCGCTGCGATTGCATCAGCGGGACTGCAAGCCGCAGGACCGCCGGACCCGCACCGAGGAGATGCTGGCGCTCGTCGGCTTCCCGAAGCCGCAGCGGGCCTACGACATGTATCCGTTCGAGCTTTCGGGTGGATTGCGCCAGCGTGCCATGATCGCCATGGCGCTGATCTGCCGCCCGGCGCTTCTCATCGCCGATGAGCCCACAACCGCGCTCGACGTCACGATCCAGGCGCAGATCCTGAAACTGCTCAAGGATCTGCAGCGCAAGTTCGGCATGGCGATGCTGCTCATCACGCACGACCTCGGCATCGTCGCCAACATGGCCGACGAGGTGGTGGTGATCTACCACGGCGAGATCATGGAGGCGGGCAGGGTCGAGGACATTTTCGCAAAGCCCGAGCATCCCTACCTCAAGGCTCTGCTAGCCGCCGTGCCGCATTTCGACATGAGGCCCGGCGAGCGTCTTGTGCCGCTGCGCGAGATCGAGGTGTCGAAGACCGCGCTTCAGAACGCACGGACAGACTTGAGGGTGGAGAAGGGGAGCCGCGGCCCCATCCTCTCCGTCCAGGGACTGACGAAGGCTTTCACGACGCGAAAAGGGGGCTTCTTCTTCGGCAAGGGGGAGGAGGAGAAGGTGCTCGCCGTGTCGAATGTGAGCTTCGACATCAAGCCCGGCGAGTGTCTCGGTCTCGTGGGCGAAAGCGGTTGCGGCAAGACCACGGTGTCGAAGCTCATCATGCGGGCCGTGACGGCGGACTCAGGCAAGGTTCTGTTCGACAAGGGCGACAAGGTCGTCGATGTGATCCAGCTCAGGGGCGAGGAGCTCAAGCGCTTCCGTCCGCACATCCAGATGGTGTTCCAGGACCCGTTCTCCTCCTTGAGCCCGCGCATGACGGTCGCCAACATTCTTAAGGAGCCGCTGGAGATCTTCGACGTCGGCGACGACGCCTCGCGTATGGCCATGGCCCGCGACCTCATGTCGACGGTCGGGCTGGATCCGCGCTTCCTCAGCCGCTACCCCCATTCCTTCTCGGGCGGCCAGCGCCAACGGATCGGGATCGCCCGCGCTCTGGCCCTTAAGCCCGACCTCCTCATTTGCGACGAGCCGGTCTCCGCGCTCGATGTCTCCGTGCAGGCCCAGGTCCTCAACCTGCTCAAGGATCTGCAGCAGCAGCTGGGGCTCACCTACCTCTTCATCTCCCACAACCTCGCCGTCGTCGACTACATGGCGGACCGTATCGCGGTCATGTGCCGCGGGCGGATCGTCGAGCTTGCGACGCGCGAGGCGCTGTTCAGGGCACCAATCCACTCCTATACGCGTTCTCTCCTTGCCGCTGTGCCCTATCCCGACCTGTCGCGTCCCCTTGATTTCAACTCGCTACGGCTGGAAGGGGCCTCGGACATGGCGGACTGGGCGCCGCAGTTCCGCAGTGAGATCCATGACGGCGGCGATCTCGAGCACGTGGAAGTCAGTCACGGTCACTATGTGCTGGCGCGCCAGCAGGCCGATCTCCGGGAGCTGAGAGCATGACCAAGTGCCTTGCCGCGTGTCTTGCTGCCCTGCTGTCCTTCTTCGTTCCAGCGTTGGCGCTTGCCGGCGGCTATGTCGAAACGCCCGTGCTGGAGGCTGACGTCAAGGCCGGCAAGCTTCCTCCCATCGAGCAGCGGCTGCCGGTCAATCCGCGTGTCGTCGATCTCGCGGCGATGGGCAAGGAGCCGGGGCGGCCGGGAGGCGCCATACGGATGCTCATGGGCGGCCAGAACGACATCCGGATGATGACGCTCTACGGCTATTCGCGTTTTGTGGCCTACACCGAGAAGCTGGAGATGATCCCGGACATCCTGGAGTCCTATGACGTCCAGGAGGGTCGTATCTTCACGCTGAAGCTGCGGGAGGGGCATCGCTGGTCGGACGGCCATCCCTTCACAAGCGAGGACATCCGCTACACCTTCGAAGACGTGATGTCGGACGAGGAACTGTCGCCGGCCGGTCTCGACCGGGAGATGATGATCGACGGCAAGGGCCCGAAGTTCGAGGTGGTGGACGAGCGCACCGTCCGCTTCACGTGGGAAAGCGCCAACCCCGACTTCCTGCCGTCGCTCGCGGCCGCGCGCCCCATCTTCCTCGCCATGCCTGCCCACTATCTCAAGGCCTTCCATAAGAAGTACCAGACGCCGGAGAAGCTTGCCGAACTGGTTAAGGCCGAGAAGGTGAAGGATTGGACCAGGCTGCACACGCGCATGGCCCGCCAATACCGGCCGGAGAACCCCGATCTTCCAACGCTTGATCCCTGGCAGAACACGGTCCCGACGCCTTCGGAACGCTTCGTCTTCAAGCGCAATCCCTACTTCCACCGCGTTGATGCCCAAGGGCGCCAGCTTCCCTATGTCGATCAGATGATCCTGACGATCGGCACCGAGAATCTCATCCCCGCCAAGACGGCCGCCGGCGATTCGGATCTGCAGGCCCGCTACCTCAATTTTGCCGACTACACGATTCTCAAGGAGGCCGAAAATCGGGTGAAGCTCAAGACGCGGTTGTGGAACGCGGGCGGTGGCTCCGCCGTGGCGCTGCTTCCCAATCTCAACGTCAACGATCCCGGCTGGCGCAAGGTGCTGCGGGATACCCGCGTGCGGCGCGCGCTTTCGCTCGGCGTCAACCGCGAGGAGATCAACCAGATCGTCTACCTCGGCCTGGCCAAGGAGAGCGCCGACACGGTGATCGAGGAAAGCCCGCTCTACAAGGACGAGTATCGCACCGCCTGGAGCACCTATGACCCCGACAAGGCGAACGCGCTTCTGGACGAGGCCGGTCTCGACAAGCGCGCTTCCGACGGCATACGCCTTCTGCCCGACGGCCGCCGGGCGGACGTCATCGTGGAGTCCTCGGGTGAGGGCAACCTGGAAACGGATGTCCTCCAGCTCATCTCCGACCACTGGAAGGAGATCGGGATCAAGCTGTTCATACGTGCCTCCCAACGCGACGTGCTGCGCAGCCGCGTCGTCGCGGGAGACACCATGATGTCGGTCTGGAACGGCCTCGACAACGCCGTTTGCACCGCGGACATGGATCCCATGGAGTTCGCGCCCACCAACCAGGCTCAGCTCCAGTGGCCGCAGTGGGGCCTTTACTACGAATCGAACGGCAGCAGCGGACAGAAGCCCGACTACGCCCCTGCCGTCGCGCTTCTAGATCTCCTGAAAACCTGGCGCGCCGCGACGACCAAGGAGGAAAGAGTGGAGGCCTGGCACAAGATCCTTGCGCTCCGCTCTGAGGAGGTGCTCACCATCGGAACCGTCAATGGCACCAAGCAGCCGGTCGTCTCCTCCGCGAAGCTGCACAACGTGCCGGAGGAAGCGGTCTACGGCTTCGAGCCCGGCGGCTTCTTCGGGCTCTACATGCCCGATACCTTCTGGTACGCCGAATAGCATGGCATCGATTTAGCGAGAGGCGGGCGGAATGCTCAGCTACATACTGCGCCGCATCGCGGTGATGGTGCCGACGCTGCTGATCATCAGCGCGCTGGTGTTCACCATCATCGAGCTGCCGCCCGGCGACTACTTCGAGACCTACCTGTCGGAGCTCCAGGCGCAGGGCGAATCGGTCGACATGAAGCAGATCGAGGCGCTCAGGAAGCAGTACGGCTTCGACAAGCCTCCCGTCGAACGCTACTTCGTGTGGCTCTGGGGCATGCTGCACGGCGACTTTGGTTATTCGTTCGAATACCAGCTTCCGGTGACCTCCGTCGTCGGCGACCGCATATGGCTGACGATGCTCGTCTCCTTCGTCACCATCATCTTCACCTGGATCATCGCTTTCCCGATCGGCATCTACTCCGCCACGCACCAGTACAGCTGGAGCGACTACGGGCTGACTTTCATGGGTCTTTTAGGGCTTGCGACGCCGAACTTTCTTCTCGCGCTGCTCTTCCTCTACTTCGCCAATCTGTGGTTCGGCACCTCGATCGGTGGCCTCATGGACCCGCAGTACCTCAATCAGCCCATGAGCTGGGCGAAGTTCGGCTCAATCCTCGAGCATCTCTGGATTCCCGTCGTCATCATCGGCACATCGGGCACCGCAGGTATGATCCGGCGGTTGCGGGCGAACCTGCTCGACGAGCTTCAGAAGCAGTATGTGGTGACGGCCAAGGCGAAAGGGCTTCCGCCGACCCGCGCGCTTCTTAAGTACCCCCTGCGCATGGCGCTCAACTTCTTCATTTCCGATATCGGCTCGATCCTGCCGGCGATCATTTCCGGCGCCGAGATCACCGCGATCGTGCTTTCGCTCCAGACGACGGGACCGCTTCTCATCAAGGCCCTCAAGGCTCAGGACATGTATCTTGCGGGATCGTTCCTGATGGTTCTCGCGTTCCTCACCGTGATCGGCGTCCTCATCTCCGATATCGCGCTCGCTATCCTCGATCCGCGCATCCGGCTGCAGGGCGGAAGCACGAAATGACGGCCGCATCGCAGCTCCCTCCGCCGGGAGCGCCGCTCGATCACTATGTCTCCCGCGAGCCCTTCGATCCGCAATCGATCGAAAAGCTCACGCCGGAGCAGGAGCGGGTCTATCTCGCCTCGCAATGGCGGCTCATGTGGTGGAAGTTCCGCCGCCACCGGGTCGCGGTATGGTCCGGCGTGTTCCTGGCGGTGCTCTACGCCTCGATCTTCGTCAGCGAGTTCCTGGCGCCCTACAGCCTCCACAGCCGCCACGTCAAATACATACTGACGCCGCCCCAGGCGGTGCATCTCTTCCATGAGGGCAGCTTCGTCGGCCCGTTCGTCTATGGGCTGAAGCAGACCCTCAACATGGAGAACCTGAAGCGGGAATACGCCGACGATACCAGCAAGGTGATGCCGCTGCGGTTCTTCTGCCGCGGCGAGCCCTACGAGTTCTGGGGCCTCTTCCAGTCCGAAACGCACCTCTTCTGCCCGGCGGAGGGTGGCTACGCCTTTCTCCTGGGCACCGACAGGCTCGGGCGCGACGTACTTTCCCGGATCGTGTACGGCGCTCGTATCTCGCTCACCATCGGCCTCTTCGGCATCTTCATCAGCTTTGCGCTCGGCATCGTGATCGGTGGCATGGCCGGCTATTTCGGCGGCACCCTGGATCTCATCGTCCAGCGCATCATCGAGGTCCTGCAGTCGCTGCCCTCGATCCCCCTGTGGCTGGCGCTCGCGGCGATCATGCCCGTGACCTGGTCGCCGATCGCCGTCTATTTCGCCATCACCATCATCCTGGCGCTGTTCGACTGGACGGGACTGGCGCGCGCCGTTCGCTCAAAACTCCTTTCGCTGCGCGAGGAGGACTACGTGCTGGCGGCCCAGCTCATGGGCGCGCGGCCGAGCCGCATCATCGGCCGGCATCTGGTGCCGGGCTTCATGAGCCATCTCATCGCCACCGCCACGATCTCGATCCCCACCATGATCCTGGGCGAGACGGCGCTGAGCTTCCTGGGCCTGGGTCTCAGGCCGCCCATCACCAGCTGGGGCGTGCTCCTGACCGAGGCGCAGAACGTCAACGCCATTGCGCTCTACCCCTGGCTCATGCTGCCGGTCGTTCCGGTGATCCTGGTGATCCTCGCCTTCAACTTCTTCGGCGACGGTCTCAGGGATGCCGCGGATCCCTATAAATAGGCGTGATTTCATGCGTTTACCGTCGCAGCGATGGGACTTTATGCCGATCCGGCCCTATGCGATAATGGTGCCGCGGGTGGGAGATCGGCCAACCAGAACTTCTCCAAGCTAACAGATAGAATTCTGGAGAGAGCGGCATGAAGCGGCTCGAGCACGTACGCGTTTTGATGTACAGCCACGATACGTTCGGCCTCGGGCACCTGCGCCGATGCCGCACGATCGCCCATTCGCTCGTCGAGGACTTCAAGGGCCTGCACGTCCTCATCATCTCGGGCTCGCCCATCGCCGGCGCCTTCGATTTCAAGGTGCGGGTCGACTTCGTGAAGATCCCGAGCGTCATCAAGCTGCACAATGGCGAGTACACGTCCATCGACCGCCATATCGAGCTCGACGAGACGCTGCGCATGCGCACCGCCATGCTTCGGGATACCGCAAAGTCCTTCGACCCGGACATCTTCATCGTCGACAAGGAGCCGCTGGGCCTGAGAGGTGAGCTCGAGGACACGCTGAACTACCTCAAGGCCACCGGCTGCACGCTGGTGCTCGGCCTGCGGGACGTCCTCGACAGCCCCGAGCTCCTGGCGCAGGAGTGGCAGCGCAAGGACATGCTCCGCAGGATCGACGCGCTCTACAACGAGATATGGGTCTATGGGCCGGAGCGGTTCTGGAATCCGCTCAACGGTCTCGACGTCCCTGCCTCGATCGAGGCGCGCATGACCTACACCGGCTATCTGGAACGCACGGTGCCGTATTCGCTCAATCGCTCGCAGAGGTCGGACGGCGACTACATCCTGGTGACGACCGGCGGAGGCGGCGACGGCGCCGATCTTCTGCGGCAGGTGCTTGCGGCCTACGAGCACGACCGCGATCTTCCGATACCGGCCTTGATGGTGCTCGGGCCGTTCATGCCGGCCGACGAGCGCGAGGAGATCAGCCGGCGGGCCGAGCGGACGGGACGCGTCAGCATCATCGAGTTCGACAGCCGCATCGAGAAGCTCATGACCGACTCGCAGGGGCTGGTCGGCATGTGCGGCTACAATACCTTCTGCGAGCTCCTGTCCTTCAACAAGCGCGCCCTCATGGTGCCGCGCATCTCGCCGCGCATGGAGCAGCATGTGCGCGCGAGCCGTGCCGCAGAGTTGGGCCTGGTGGACATGCTTCAGCCCTCCGAAGCCGTCGATCCGGCGGTCATGGCCGCAGCGCTCCGCCGCCTGCCGCACCGGCCGCTCCCCTCCGAGATCGGCTACGAGCACATGATGATGGGCCTCGAGGTCGTCAATGAGCGGGTCCAGCGCCTCATCGCGCGTCGCGCGGGACCACAGCTTTCCGTGATCGAAGGCGGGCTCTGACCTGTTGACGCCGCAGCCGTCCGACGCCGCGACGGCGCATAAGGCGGGTTCCGTCGCCATCGTCCTCAAGGGCTACCCGCGTCTTTCCGAGACGTTCATCGCGCAGGAGATCCTGGGGCTTGAGCGAGCGGGCCTCGATCTCGTTCTCTTCTCCATGCGCCGGCCGACCGACAAGGCCGTCCATCCGGTCAACAAAGAGATTCGGGCGCCCGTCCGCTACCTGCCGGAGTACCTCCACGAGGAACCGCTGCGGGTGTTGCGAAGCCTGGTGCGTTGTCTGCGTTTCCCCGGCCTCGGTAGGGCGTTCCGGCAGTTCGCGGGAGATTACCGCCGGGATCGCACCCGCCACCGTCTCCGGCGTTTCGGCCAGGCGCTGGTGCTCGCGGCGGAGCTTCCCCAAGCGGTTCGCCACCTGCATGCCCACTTCATCCACACACCGGCTTCCGTCGCTCAATATGCGAGCTTGCTCACGGGGCTCGCCTGGACCTGCTCTGCGCACGCAAAGGACATCTGGACCTCGGCCGACAGGGATCTCACGGAAAAGCTTGAAAGCGCGCCATGGGTCGTGACCTGCACGAGGGCGGGCTACGAACGCCTGAGCCTGCTGGTGCCGGACAAAAAGCGCGTGCATCTGAGCTACCACGGGCTCGACCTCGGCCGCTTCGATACCCCGCCCGGCCGGCGCGAGCCGGTTGACGGGCACACCGCCGGGGTGGAGCTTCTGACCGTGTGCCGCGCGGTGGAGAAGAAGGGTCTCGACGTTCTGCTTGTGGCGCTGGCGAGGCTTCCGGAGGGGCTGCAATGGCGCTGGACCCATGTCGGCGGCGGCGATCTGGTGCCGAAGCTCCAGGCTCAGGCAAGCGAGCTCGGCCTCGACGGCCGTATCCGATGGCTCGGCGCGCGTCCGCAAGACGAGGTTCTGGCGTGCTATCGCTCGAGCGATCTCTTTGTCCTGCCCTGCCGGGTGGCCGCTGACGGCGATCGTGACGGGCTTCCGAACGTGCTCATGGAGGCACAGAGCCAAAGGCTCTGCTGCGTCTCCACGGCGGTGTCCGGCGTGCCGGAACTCATCGAGGATGGGAGGACGGGCGTGCTCGTGCCACCGGACGATCCGGCGGTATTGGCGGACGCCTTGGCGTGGACGATTGCCGATCCGGAGCTTCGCCGGCGGCTGGGGGAGGAGGGCGAGCGGCGCGTGCGGAAGCATTTCGATCACCGCGGAAGCGTGTCGATGATCTTCGATCTGCTGCGGCCTCATGTCGGCAAATGACGGCGCGGGGGACGTGACGGCTTCGATCCTCTTCTATGTTCAGCACCTTCTGGGTGTTGGCCATCTTGCGCGTGCGAGCCTGGTGGCTTTGAGCCTTAAGCGCGCTGGCTGCCGTGTCCGCCTGGTGACAGGAGGCCCCCAGGTCGTGGGGCTTTCCGAACTATCCGTCGATGTGCTGCCGCTTCCGCCTGTCCGCAGTGCGGAAGGTTTCTCAGGTCTCCTGACACTGGATGGCGCTCCGGCCGACGAAGCCTTCCGTACCAAGCGACGCGACCTGCTGCTGGAACACTTCGAGCGCGAGAAGCCCGATGTGCTTCTCATCGAAGCCTATCCCTTCGGTCGCAGGCAGATGCGGTTCGAGCTTGATCCGCTCCTCGATGCCGCGCGTGCCGCTCCCTGGAGGCCGCTGGTTGCCTGCTCCATCCGCGACATCCTGCAACGGAGGCGCAGGCCCGGCCGCGTGGCCGAGACCGTGGCCACCCTGAAGCGCGCTTTCGATCTCGTGCTGGTGCACGGCGATCCCGGGTTCATGCCGCTCGAGGAGACCTTTCCGGCGACTGACGAGATCCGGTCGCTCCTCCGCTACACGGGCATCGTGGTCGGTCCGGTGCCGCCGCTTCGCGGCCCGCGTTACGACATCGTGGTGTCGGCCGGAGGAGGGGCCGCGGGCGCCGCCCTGATGCGGGCGGCTAGGGAAGCGCTCGCGCGCTCGAAACGTCCCGATCTCAGCTGGTGCTTCCTCACCGGGCCTAATCTGGCGGAGAAGCTTGGCGAGGAGCTTTTCTCCGACCTGCCGGCCAACGCCGTTGCCGCGCCGTTCCGCTCCGACTTTCGGGCCTTGCTGGCGCAGGCGAAGCTTTCGGTTTCCCAGTGCGGCTACAACACGGCGGCCGACATTCTGCAGGCCGGCTGTCCGGCAGTGCTCGTACCTTTTGCGACCGGCGGCGAGACGGAGCAGACGGACCGTGCCCGCGCGCTCGAGGCAAGGGGCGTGGCTTGCGTGCTTCAGGAGGATGATCTTGGCGGCGCGGCCCTGGCCTTGATGATCGACCGCGCCATGAACAACTTCCGCCGCCCGTCTTGGAGGCCGAAGCTCGACGGTGCCGAGACGACAGCCCTCATTCTCCTCGAGGAGATCGCCAGCCGGCGGGCAGCGCTCAGCGCCGGCCGATGAGCATGTAGCGTGTGTACTTGCCGGTATCGTAGGCGCCACTGAACAGGAGCGCGGACAGGCTCGCCTGCCGCTCGAACTCCTCCAGCGACCGGACGCAGTTGATATGCTCGGGTTCGGTAATGTAGTCGTTCGACTGCAGCACGACAGCCATGCCCTTCGGGATGAGCGCGAGCCAGCGGCCGAGATCAGGGATGTGCTCGCAGGAGCAGTTGATGACCAGGCTCGGCTGGCCCGTCCCGTTGTAGGAGATGGCGTGCATGTCGGCGGTGCGGGCCGAGAAGCTGCCGTCGAGCGCACGGCCGTTATTGAGCGTGCTGGCGACCGGCGCGCAATCCGGATCGAGGTCTATGCTCACGATCTCGCCGATGGAGAAGCGGTCGTCGTCGAACAGAATGGCAGCAAGCACTCCGTACCAGCCGCCCACGATCCAGACCCGCTCGAAGATTCCGCCGAGCGTTGCAAATAGGTTGTCGCGCAACCATGTCTTTGACCGGATCTGACGGTGCCCGAGCGCCTGCGAGAGATTGTGGTAGGGATGGCGCGTGATGGCCTCGGCGAGCGCGCCGATCAGCCCTGACCCGGTATAGCGCGCGAGACCCCGAAGGATATCAAACGTGAAATCCGGATCGGATACGTAACGCTGCTTCATGCCTGGGTTCTGACTAGATGACGGGGCGGTCAAACTTTTGTATGGTCCGCCCGCGATTGGAGCAACACTGGTTTTCGCAAGAATGACGGCAGTTTCCCGCTTGGATGGGGTGGAAATCCCACACTTGTCCGGGCCGGCCGCCTTGGTTCGGCAGGTAATAGCGGCGCATTTCCTAGCCGATTGCGAGCACGTGGTCGAGATCGGCGGTCATCTGAGGCCGGTGACACCATTTCTCTCCCATGGCCCGGAAAGCGTCCTTGTCCTGGACCCGAAGGTGGTCCCCTACGAATCCAACGAACTGAACGGACGGCCCTGCCGGGTCCGGCATCTTGCGCGGAAATTCCAGGAAGTCGAGTTCGACTTCAAGCCTCGAACCTATGGCCTTGTTCTGCTGGGATATTCCTTGAAGCCGTTTGGGCAGCGCGAGCCGCTGGGCGAGCTGTTGTTCGGCCTCATCGACAACGCAAGGGTGACGGTGATCGAATACCCCCCGGCTCTTGAACGCGCGTCGAGCCAGGTCCCGTTCATCATCGCCCGCCCCACCACCCGCGTGCGCTGCTCGATCGGACTGACGCTGAACGATCCCGAGATCGCGGGTTCCCCATACGCCGAGCGGCTTTTCTACGTGCTCGATCCGGCCGGAAAGGGTGCGTCCGCGTGAACGCGCCCGCTGCCGCCCCGGCCGAAAGGCTTCCGCAGACCGTCTTCGGACTCGCGTGGCTTCATACCAAACCGCAGCAGCTCTACGTGCTTTTCATCGTGCTGCTGTCGATGCCGACCTACTACATGTCGCTCGACCTGCCGAAGCAGATCGTCAACGGCCCCATTCAGGGGAAGGGTTTCGAAGACGGCGCCACGCAGAAATTCCTGCCGATCTCCTTCGACGTCCCGAACTGGCTCTCCTCGTCCGGGACGCTCGATCTCTTCGGCGGACTCGATCTCGATCGCTTGAGCACGCTCATGGCGCTGAGCGGCGTGTTCCTGGCGCTGGTCATCGTCAACGGTCTCTTCAAGTTCTACATCAACACCTACAAGGGCCGGCTCGGCGAGCGCATGCTGCGCCGTCTGCGCTTCGACCTGGTGGACCGCGTGCTGCGCTTCCCCATGGGGCACTTCAAGCGCGTCAAGCCCGCCGAAGTCGCCACCATGGTGAAGGATGAGGTGGAGCCGATCGGCGGCTTCATCGGCGATGCGTTCGTGACGCCGATGCTGCTCGGCGGGCAGGCGGTGACGGCCATGGTTTTCATCATGGCCCAGAATATGCTGCTCGGACTCATCGCGGCCGGCATCATCGCCGTGCAGGCGCTCGTCATTCCCAAGATGCGCCGCTATCAGATCGAGCTCGGCCGCCAGCGGCAGCTGACGGCGCGCGTGCTTGCCGGCCGCATCGCCGAGATCGTCGACGGAATCGGCGCGGTCCACGTCAACGATACGTCGCACTATGAACGAGCCGATATCGCTGCGCGGCTCGGCCGCATCTTCAAGATCCGCTTCGACCTCTACCAGTGGAAGTTCTTCGTAAAATTCCTCAACAACTTCCTCGCCCAGGTCACGCCGTTCCTGTTCTATGCCGTGGGCGGCTATTTTGCGATCAACGGACAACTGGATATCGGACAGCTCGTGGCTGTCATCGCCGCCTACAAGGATCTGCCTGGCCCTATCAAGGAGCTGATCGACTGGGACCAACAGCGGCTCGACGTGCAGGTGAAGTACACCCAGGTCGTCGAGCAGTTCAACGTCGACAACATGCTCGACCGCGGGATTCAGAAGGTCGTTCTGGAGAAGGTTGAGCCGCTTTCGGGCTCCATCCGTCTCTCGGGCGTGTCGGTGACCGACGACGCCGGCGGAGGCCTGATCCAGCAACTGTCGGCCCAGATCGGCTTCGACGAGCACGTGGCCGTAGTCGGCGGCCCGAATAGCGGCGCGGACTATCTCGGCGAGGCCATCGCGCGTCTCGTGCCGCTGACGGCCGGGCGCGTGTCGATCAACGATCAGCAGCTGCAGGATGTGCCTGAGGCCGTGACCGGCCGCAGGCTTTCTTATGTTCCGGCCGAGTCTCCCCTGGTGCAGGGGTCGGTCAGCGACAACCTTCTCTACGGGCTGAAGCACGTTCCCCTGAGAGCGGCGACCTACGACGAGGCCGGGCAGCGGCAGCGCGCATGGGACGAGCACGAGGCGAAGCGGTCCGGCAACACGGCGCTAGACTTCAATGCCGATTGGATCGACTACGAGGCGGCGGGGGCCGACGGGCCTGAAGCGCTGCGCGAGCGGCTGAAGGAGGTGCTGGCGATCGTGGAGCTGGACGAGGATCTTCTCACCCTCGGCCTCAGGGGCACCATCGATCCGATGACCAACGAAACGCTCGAAGCGCTCGCCGTGGAGATCATGAAGGCGAGGCATGCCGTCCGCGAGCGGCTGGGCGACAAGGACTATTCCGGCCTCGTCGAGGTGTTCGATCCTGAGCGCTACGCCGACCAGGCGACGATCGGGGAGAATCTGCTGTTCGGCACGCCGGACGGCCTGACCTTCTCGCAGGCCATGCTCGGAAGCCACGCCTACATGCGCGAGCTCCTGACCTCGCTCGGCCTCGACCAGACGTTCTTCGACATGGGACGCGAGATCGCCTCGACGGCAATCGAGCTCTTCGCCGACCTGCCTCCCGACCATCCGTTCTTCGAGCAGTTGAGCTTCATGGCCGCCGACGAGATCCCGGAGTACCAGGCGGCGCTCAACCGGTCGCAAGGCCAGAGCTTCGACACCGTCTCGGAGGAGGACCGCCAGCGCTTCATGCGGCTGCCTTTCTCCTATATCGAGCCCCGCCACCGCATGGGTCTCCTCGACGACGCGATGAAGGGCAAGCTGATGGAGGCGCGGCAGAAGTTCAGGGAAGGCCTTCCCGAGGAGCTGAAGTCGGCGATCGAATTCTACGATCCGGAAGCCTACAACCGGAACGCCTCCATCCAGGACAACATCCTGTTTGGCCGCATCGCCTATGGGGTGGCCGGCGGCGCCCAGAAGGTTCTGAAGCTCGTGCGCGAGATCCTGGACGCCCAGAAGCTCAACGACGACATTCTGGGCGTCGGCCTCGACTTCCAGGTGGGCACCGGCGGCAAGCGGCTCTCGCACGGTCAGCGGCAGAAGCTTTCCCTGGCGCGCGCGCTGCTCCGGCGCTCGGACCTTTCGATCATCAACAAGGCGCTATCCGCGCTCGACCGCTCGTCCCAGCACTCGATCATGAAGAAGGTGCTGGCCAGCGCCTCCGAGGAGGGGGCAAAGCGCGGCATCCTGTGGATACTTTCGACGCCCGGCATGGCGAGCGAGTTCGAGCGCGTGCTGGTGATGGACGGCGGACGGCTGGTCGAAACCGGCACGCCAAAGGAGCTTTCCAGCAAGGAAGGCGTTTTCGCGAAGCTTGTGGCATAGTGAGCGAAGCAGCAAAGGGACGTGCGCATGTTGCTCAAGGATGAAGTGGGCCTTCTGAAGAAGGTGCCCCTTTTCGCTCAGATGGACCCGGCCAAGCTGAAGCTCCTGGCCTTTACCTCCGAGCGCATGGCTTTCCAGCCGGGCCAGGTGCTTTTCCGGCAGGGCGATCAGGGCGATGCCGCCTATGTCATCATCAGCGGCGATGCCGAT
>JBFXDI010000088.1:0-17465 GCA_050181295.1 Parvibaculaceae bacterium
CCGCGCTCGATCTCAAGGAACGCGACGTGCTGCGCATGGTCGCCGCCGTCGGGCCGGACGGCGAGATGGCGATCAAGCGTTTGCTGGTGAACGGCCAGCCGGCCTATGAAGAGCTGCCGTTCTGACCCTGTGCTTGCGCGCCATCAGCCCGCAACGGCGAAATCTGCAAGGTTGACTACACGGCTTCCAAACCTGGTCTGCCGAACCTTTGCAACGAACTTGGTGTCAGCCGTCACCAGTTGACAATCGTGTCTCTGTGCGACCACGAGATAAAGACAATCGTACACGCTGTGCTCGATCTCGATCGCCACTTCGATTGCCTGCTGCAGGATCGACTCCAGCGGCACTGGTTGGAAGCTGCCCGGCAGACCAATATAGGCAAGGCGGAGCTGCTCCTCCGTGATCTGTCCGCCCCTTAGCTTCCGATACAGGACATCGCCGACTTCCGCCAAGGCATGGGCTGGAGCGATCAAGACAGTGTCGCTTGCGAACAACGCGTCGGCTTTATCGGAATCCTTCTCGCGCACGAAGGCTTTCACGAGCACAGAGGCGTCAATCGTGACCCAAGTCGCCATCCCTCGATGCCCGGATCAGATCTGCGCTGTCAGTCTGCTGTACGGACTTCGGCGTAAGATCTCGCGCCGCGCGCATGACCCGGAGCCGGTCGGTTCTGTTGAGCGAGGCGTGCCCTTCGAGAATAGCCTGTACCTCTTCGTGCAACGAGCGATCGTGAAGCTTCGCCCGCATCTCGATACCGGCTATAATCCTGTCGTCGATGTCGACTTCTATCTTTCCCATGGCGCTTGTCCTTAGGAGCTCTACATAGCGCAAAAACCGATGATCGGGAATGCTGCGCCGTTCACCCTCTAAAATGAAGGACTCTCGATGCGGCGGTTGATGATCGTTGCCGGGTTTTTGAGCCTCGCATCGCCGGCATTGGCCGACGACCTGGCGTCGCCTTCGGGCGAAGCGTGGTGGAAGCGGCTCGCGGAATGCGGCGGCATCACGCTGGCGCTCCGGGACGAGGCGCAGACGGCCAAGAAGCCGGCGAGCGAGGTTCGCGGCCTCACCATCCTGATGAACGATTTTCTCGACACCGCATGGCACCAGCTCGCGAAGGACCGCAAGCTCGAGGACTCGTCCGCCAAGCGCAGCGTCTATCAGGCGGCAGGCGCGCGCTGGCAGACCGTCAAGAACACCAAGGAAGACGCGGCGACGCTCGAAACCACCTGCAAGAGCGATCTCACTGCCTTCAAGAAGCTCGTGCCCTGACCGGCTGCCTCATGCTTCGACAAGCTCAGCATGAGGGTTGTCGTGGCCTCGTCCCGAGCCTGTCGAAGGACGAGTTTTTCAGGCGATACGCTTGAGCGCGGCGATAAAAAAGCCGTCGGTTCCGTGCCTCCGCGGGGTCAGCAGCAGCGAGCCGCCGTCCGAGACCTCGGGCTTCTCGTCTCCCCCGGTCCATGACGCCATGGCATCGATGGATCGGAACCCGGGATGACGGGCGAGGAAGTTCTCCACCTGGTCGCCATTCTCCTCGGGCAGCACCGAGCAGGTCACATAGACGAGCCGGCCGCCGGGCTTGACCAGCGGCGCACCCCTATCGAGGACGACGCGCTGCTCGGTGAGCCGCGTCTCGAGGGCGCGCGGCGAGAACCGCCACTTGGCGTCCGGCCGCCGCCGCCAGGAGCCCGAACCCGAGCACGGCGCGTCGATCAGCACCACGTCCATGCGGCCTGCAAGCTCCTCGAGCCGCTTCGGCTCGTCGGCCGGGATCACTTGCGCGTTGCGCACGCCCGCCCGCTTCAGCCGGTCGAAGATCGGCCGCAGGCGCTGACGGTCGCTGTCGGTCGCGAAGATCTGTCCCTTGTTGCCCATGGCCGCCGCCATGGCCAGCGTCTTGCCGCCTGCCCCGGCACAGAGATCCATCACCTGCATGCCCGGCGCGGCGCCGGCGAGCATCGCGGCGACCTGCGAACCCTCGTCCTGCACCTCGAACCAGCCCTTGCCGTGCGCCGGCTCGGCCTCGACATCGGGCGAGCGCCCGTCGCCCGCCGGCGCCTCGATCCGCACGCACCACGGCGACCAGCGGCCGGCGACCGCGCCGAACTTCTGGAGCGCCGCCAGCACCTTCTCGCGATCGGCCTTCAGAAGGTTGGCCCGCATATCCACGGGCGCCCGCTCGGCAAGCGCCGCGCCTTCCTCGGCCGCCTCGTCCCCGAAGGCCCGTTCGAAGGAGCCCGCCAGCCATTCCGGGTAGTTTCCCTCGATCCAGGCCGACGGCGCATCCGCCAGCCAATGGTCGAGCCGATCCCGCTCCGCGGCGCTCAGCTCTCCGGGACCGTGCGGCTCCTCCGCCAGCGCTGCGATGGCACCCATCTCCATTCCGCGCCCGTGCCGCAGCGCTGCCAGCACGAGGCTTCGCGGAGAGCCGTCCTCCATGCGATGCGCGAAGAGCGCCTTCCGGCGTAAGACGTCGTAGACGAGGTTGCCGATGGCGGCCCGGTCGCCGGAACCGGCGAAGCGGTGCGCGCGGCCCCAGTCCTTCAGGGCCTCCGAGGCCGGCCGGTGGCGCTCCTCGATCTCGCGCAGCACCTCGATTGCCGCGGCGGCCCGGCCGGCGGGTCGCATGCTCTCAGCCGAGGATGAAGAGGCGCAGCCCGAACCACACCCACATGACCAGGAGCACGAGCACGCCGACAAAGAACACCATGCCGCGCCTCAGCACCACGTTGGAGCCGAGATGGATCACCGTGTGCAGGATGCGGGAAAGGACGAAGATCCAGGCCAGCACCACCTGCACCAGGTCGGCCTTGGTGGTGATCAGCAGGAAGGCGACCAGCACATAGAAGAGAACCGGCACCTCGAACTGGTTGCGGAAATTATTGGCCGACGCGCGCGTCTCGTCGGGCCAGTGGTCGCCGAGCGCGTTTTTCTGCCATTCCGTGCGGCCGGAGGAAACGGCGCGCTGGCGGGCAAAGCCGGTCACGAGCAGCACGCCGAAGACCAGCGCCACATGCACGAAGACGGGAAGCAGGATGTCGGTCGCCAGCATGTCCCTATCCCTGTCTCAGGTAGTTCGGCGCCTCGCGCGTTATCTCGACGTCGTGCACGTGGCTTTCGCGCAAGCCTGCGCCCGAGATGCGCAGGAACTCCGACCGCTCCTGCAGCTCGGGAATGGTGCGGCTGCCAGTATAGCCCATGGCGGCGCGCAGGCCTCCCACAAGCTGATGCAGAACGCCCGACACCGGCCCCTTGTAGGGCACCTGCCCCTCGATACCCTCGGGGACGAGCTTGAGGGAGTCCTTCACCTCCTGCTGGAAATAGCGGTCGGCGGAGCCACGCGCCATGGCGCCGACGGAGCCCATGCCCCGATAGGCCTTGTAGCTGCGTCCCTGATAGAGATAGACCTCGCCAGGGCTCTCGTCGGTGCCGGCGAGAAGCGAGCCCACCATGCCGACGGAAGCGCCGGCGGCGATGGCCTTGGCGAGGTCGCCCGAGAACTTGATGCCGCCGTCGGCGATGATCGGCACCTGCCCGTTCGCAGCGGTGGCGCATTCCATGATCGCCGTGAGCTGCGGCACGCCGACGCCCGCCACGACCCGGGTCGTGCAGATGGAGCCCGGTCCGATGCCGACCTTCACCGCGTCCGCTCCGGCGTCGATCAGCGCCTTCACCGCCTCGCCCGTCGCCACGTTGCCGGCGATCACCTGCACCTGGTTCGAGGCTCGCTTCACGCGCCTCACCTGCTCGATGACGTGGATCGAGTGGCCATGCGCGGTATCGACCACGATGGCGTCGGCCCCCGCCTCGATCAGCGCCTCGGCGCGCGCGAAATGCTTATCGCCCGTGCCGGTCGCCGCCGCCACGCGCAAACGCCCGCGCTCGTCCTTGGTGGCGCCCGGATAGAGCGCCGCCTTCTCCATGTCATTGACCGTGATGAGGCCGATGCAACGATAGTCGGCATCGACCACGATCAGCTTCTCGATGCGGTGCCGGTGCAGGAGGCGCTTGGCCTCGTCGCGGTCCACGTTCTCGCGCACCGTGACGAGGTTCTCCTTCGTCATCAGCTCCGAGACGGGCTGGCGCATGTTGGAAGCGAAGCGGACATCCCGGTTGGTGATGATGCCGACCAGCCTGCCGTCGCCCTCGACGACGGGAATGCCGGAGATGCGGTATTTCTCCTTGAGCGCCAGGACGTCGGCCAGCGTCGCGTCGGGCGCGATGGTGATGGGATTGACGACCATGCCCGATTCGAACTTCTTCACCTGCCGCACGTGGTCGGCCTGCTGCTCGGGCTCGAGGTTGCGATGGATGACGCCGATACCGCCGGCCTGCGCCATGGCGATGGCGAGGCGCGCCTCGGTCACCGTGTCCATGGCCGCCGAGACGATGGGGATCGAGAGCTCGATCGAGCGGGTGATGCGGGTCGAGGTCCGCGCTTCAGCCGGCAGGACGGAGGACGCCGCGGGCTTCAGCAGCACGTCGTCGAAGGTCAGGTATTCGGAAAGCTCTATCGCGCTCGCGACACGCGCCATGCCAACCTCCAGTTCTGCGGGCAAGGCTCGCGGGGAAAAAGCGCGCCCGGCGTCAGGGTTGGCGGCTGTCTCTAGCACCGAGTCGCAGGTGCCGTAAAGCGGGCGCACGGAAGGCGATGCTCGCTACCCCCTGAAGCCCGTCGCAAGGACATAGAGTTCGGCTGAATCGGCGCGGCTCGCGGGCGGCTTCACGTGACGGACGTTCGCGAAATCGCGCTTGATCTCGGCAAGAAGTGCTGATTCCGTGCCGCCCCGCAGCACCTTGCAGAGGAAGGCGCCGCCAGGCTTAAGGTTCTCCCGAGCAAAGAGAAGGGCCGTCTCCGCAAGGTCCATGATCTTCAGGTGATCCGTCTGGCGGTGGCCGGTGGCGTGGGCGGCCATGTCTGAGAGCACGACGTCGGCCTTGCCGCCGAGCGCGTCTGAAAGCGCGGCCGGCGCGTCCTCGTCGAGGAAATCCTTCTGGAGCACCGTCACCCCGGCAATGGGCTCCACGCCATGGATGTCGATGGCGACCACCTTGCCCCTGCCCTTGTCGGCGCCCGTGCGCTCGGCTGCGACCTGCGACCAGCCGCCGGGCGCCGCGCCCAGATCCACCACAACCTGGCCGACCTTGAAAATGTGGAAGCGATCATCGATCTCGGCGAGCTTGAAGGCGGAGCGGGCGCGATAGCCCCGCCGCCTGGCTTCGGCCACATAGGGGTCGTTGAGCTGGCGCTCGAGCCAGGCCTTGGAGGACACGCGCCGCCCCTTGGCCTTGCGCAGCCTCACCTTGAGCGAGCGGGATCCCGGCGCCGGCCCGGAGCCCTGCCCGGCCTCATCGGCCATGGTGGCCGTCCTCCATCATCATGTGCGCGAGCAGGCCTTCGCGGAGCCCCCGGTCGGCGACTCTCAGCCATTCGGCCGGCCAGATAGCCCGGATCTCCTCGAGGATCGCGCAGCCCCCGAGCACTAGGTCCGCCCTCTCGCGCCCGATGCACGGGCTTTGCGCCCGCTCCTCGAAGGTCATGCCGAGAAGGCTGCGGGTCACGTCGCCCACGTCATCGCCCTTGATCCAGCAGCCATCCACCCGCGCCCGGTCGTAGCGCCGGAGGCCAAGCTGCACGCCGCATATGGTCGTCACCGTGCCGGACGTGCCGAGCAGATGGTCGGGCCGCGATGCGTCCGACACGGACGCCGCAAGCCCTGCGAAATCCTGCATCAGCGGCCGCACATGCCGCCGCATCGCCTCGAACGTCGCCTCGTCCACCTTGACGCCGCCGAACTGTTCCGCGAGCGTCACGACGCCCGCCGGAATGGAGGTCCAGGCCTCGATCCGGTGCCGGCCGCCCTCGACTTTCAGCCACATGAGCTCGGTCGAGCCGCCGCCGATGTCGAAGACCAGCACATGACGGGCCGTCGGTGCGATGAGAGGAGCGGCGCCCGCCACCGCCAGCCGCGCCTCCGTCTCGCGGTCGATAATCTCGAGCGAAAGGCCCGTCTCGTCGCGCACGCGGCGCACGAATTCCGGCCCGTTGGCGGCCATGCGGCAGGCCTCGGTGGCGATCAGGCGGGTGCGGCCGACCTTCCACCATTTGAGCTTGTTGGAGCAGACCCGGAGCGCGCCGATGGTGCGCGCCATCGCATCCTCGCTGAGCGCACCGGTGAGCGATGCGCCCTCCCCCAGACGCACGATGCGCGAGAAGGCGTCGATCACGCTGAAGCCCTCGGCGGCGGGCCTGGCCACCAGCAACCGGCAGTTGTTGGTGCCGAGGTCGAGCGCCCCATACAGCACCTCCGCCTCGGCGGCGGGGCGCTCCGGGGTCGCCACTGAGGCCTGGCGCGGAGGGTCGCGGCGGGGCGGCCGCTGCAGCCACCCCCTGCGCCGCCTGGCGGGAAGCGGGCCGAAACCCGCGCTTCCATCAGCGTTCACGTTCAAACCGCGGCGGCTGACAGCCGCCGCGCGGACCAAAACGGTCCGGGCTTCCGTCACCCGCCTCCAAATCGTTGCGTCGCCAAGGATTTTAGCAGCTTGCGGGCGGGAGGAAAGGTCCAACGGACGGGACGTTAGAGATCAGTCGAACGAAGCGGTTAACCCGCCGTTATGGGCTATTCCGCTAATCATTCTTGACCAGAAGGACGCATTTCTTTGCAAAGTTTCGGCAAGAACCTGTTCAAGCGGAACTCGCTCATCTCCGAATTCTCGGAGTACTTCGGCTCGGCCGCGACCCGCCAGCAGTCGAGCATGGCGCTCAGGGCAGCCAAGGTCGAAGCCGAACTCGCGTCCAAGTCGAAATCCGAATTCATCGCCAATATGAGCCACGAGCTCAGGACGCCGCTCAACGCCATCATCGGCTTTTCCGACATGCTGGAATCGCGCCGCATGAGCGACGGCGAGCGCGTCGTGGAATATGCCGGCTACATCAAGCAGGCGGCCGAGCACCTGCTGGCGCTCATCAACAGCATCCTCGATGTCTCCAAGATCCAGGCCGGCAAGCTCACGGTCGACCGCGAGAACATCAATCCCGAACCGGTCATCCGCAGCTGCCTCCTCATCATCGAGGCCAAGGCGCGCGAGAAGAACATCGAGGTCACGACCGAGATGGATGCGTCCGCCGGCATGATCCACGCCGATCCGCTACGGCTGAAGCAGATCCTCATCAACGTCATGTCGAACGCGGTCAAGTTCACGGACGGCAACGGCAGGGTCCGCATCGCGACCTACCGGCACGAAAGCGGCTTTGCGTGCATCGAGGTGGCCGACAACGGACCCGGCATGTCGGCGGAGGAGATCGAGACGGCGCTCAGGCCCTTCGGACAGGTGAACCAGGGGCTGAACAGGGCGCACGAAGGCACCGGTCTCGGGCTTCCGATCGCCGCCGCGCTCGCACGCCTGCACGGCGGAAACCTCTCCGTCGAAAGCCAGAGGGGTCAGGGAACGACCGTCCGGCTGTTCCTGCTTCCCGCCCAGGAAGCCGAAGCGCATCCCGACTTGGCCCCAAGGCGGCCCGCCGCGGAGGCCCGCAAACCCATTCCGACCAAACTCCAGCACGGACCGGTGTCATGACGCCCAGCGTCCTTCCCCAGCAGACGCCGGACCCCCGTCCGCGCTCATTCGATTTCGACCGGGTCGGACGCATCGTGGCGGTAACGGGAAGCCACGCCATCATCCTCCTCGACAACAATCCGGAGCTCGCCATCCAGGGCGCCTTCAAGAGCCCCGAGATCGGAACGCTGCTCAAGGTGGACACGACGCCCTCGATCGCGCTGGCGCTCGTCTCGGCGCTGAGCGCGCCGGCGCCGGGCCATGGCGACGTCGAGCAGGAACTGAGGATCGTCGAAGTCGAGTTCATCGGGGAATTGCCGAAGGACGACCAGGGAAGGCCGCGGAGCTTCCGGCGCGGCATCTCCTGCTATCCCTCGCTCGGCGACGTGGTGGCGCGCGCGAGCAAGGACGAGCTTTCCATGGCCTATGCGTGCAACGCCGAGACCGCCATCCGCATCGGCCACGTGCAGCAGGATTCGACCATCCCCGCGATGGTCAAGATCGACGATCTGCTCGGCAAGCATTTCGCGGTGCTCGGCACCACGGGCACGGGCAAATCCTGCGCCGTGGCGCTGATCCTGCGGCGCATCCTCGAGAAGAGCCCGCAGGCGCATGTGCTGCTGCTCGACGTGCATCGCGAGTACGGGCCCTCCTTCCGCCGCTGGGCGGAGACCATCACGCCCGACAACCTCAACCTCCCCTTCTGGCTCCTCAACTTCGAGGAGATCGTGGAGACGCTGATCGGCAGCCAGCCCAACCGCGAGGTGGACATCGAAATCCTGCGCGAGCTCATCCCGGCGGCCAAGATGCGCTACATGGCCAACCAGCGCCGCGACCGCTCCGGAGCCCTGCGGCAGCGCGACCAGATCGACACGCAGAATGTGGGTGTCGACACGCCCGTCCCCTATCGCGCGTCCGACCTTGTGGCGCTGCTCGACGAGGCGCTCGGCAAGCTCGACCTGAAGGGCGAGCTTGCGCCCTACAAGCGGCTCAAGTCCCGCGTCGAGACGATCACGCGCGACCCGCGCTACGCCTTCATGTTCGGCAGCCTCACGGTGCAGGACACCATGACGCAGGTGCTGGCGCGCCTCTTCCGCATCCCGGTCAACAACAAACCCATCACCATCCTCGAGCTCGGAGGCCTTCCGTCCGAGATCATCAACGTCGTGGTCTCGGTGCTGGCGCGCATGGCCTTCGACTTCGGCGTCTGGTCGGGAGGGCGCGTCCCCATCACCTTCGTGTGCGAGGAAGCCCACCGCTACGTGCCGATCGACCAGACGCTCGGCTTCGAGCCCACCAAGCGGTCGATCTCGCGCATCGCCAAGGAGGGCCGGAAATACGGCGTGTCGCTCTGCATCGTGTCGCAGCGCCCGGCCGAGCTCGACCCGACCATCCTCTCCCAGTGCAACACCATCTTCTCGCTCCGCCTCACCAACGAGCGCGACCAGGAGATCCTGAAGGCCGGCATCTCGGACGCCGCGGCGAGCCTGCTCGAGTTCATGCCCACCATGGGGCCGGGCGAGGCCATCGCCTTCGGCGAGGGCGTGGCGCTGCCGACCCGCATCAAGTTCGACCTCCTGCCCGAGGACGCGCTGCCGCAGAGCACCACCGCCTCCTTCTCGCAGAACTGGACCACGGAGGTGCATGACGACGGCTTCCTCGCCGACGTCGTCGCCCGCTGGCGGCTCCAGTCGCACAACACGGCCTCGGAGCCCGCGCCCGCCGATCAGGTGGCGGCTGCCGCGCAGGAGGCTCCTCCTGCGGTCGCCGCCGCGCGCGCCACGGCGCAAGGGGCGGCCCCTGCTCCGGCTCGAGCCGCAGCGCCCACGGCCGCTCCGTCGGGACCGCGCTTCGGCCAGCAGGCGGGGGCACCGGCCCGCGTCGCCGCCTCCGCAGCGGCGGCGCCAGCGCCCGCCATCGGCCAGCCCGCGACCGCGCAGCCCAACCGGCCGAGCCTTTCCGAGCTCTTGAGGCAGGTTAAGGGCAATTCCTGAGCTACTTTGGTCTGCGTAGGGCGTATTAGCATCAGCGTAATGCGCCGCTCGCCTGCCTAAGGTGCAATATGCTTCGCTATTGCACCTTACGGCCACCGCCCGTCCGGCACGGGGTTGCATGCCTCGGCCGGGGCCGCTATCTAGAGCCTATTGCGCCCCTCGAAGGCCTGTTGGGGAATCGTCTAACGGTAGGACAGCGGACTCTGACTCCGCCAGTCTAGGTTCGAATCCTAGTTCCCCAGCCACCCTCCTGAAAAATCCTGAAAGGGCATCGCTGTTCTTGGGCCGGTTCCTGGCGGGATGGGACCTTTTCCCGCTACCCGCGCTGTCGGTGCCGACTGCGATGGATGGTATTTGCATCAGGGGCGAAAGGCTTAGTTAGCCGACATCTTGCTTCTTAAGCGCCTTTATCCCTTCTGCTTCGTGTCGTTCTCTGCGCGGCGGCGCGCCGAACCAGACCTTTGAGGCGATGGGAGCTTCTTTGTCATATTCGATGAAGTCCGCCCACCCTTTGACTTTGCGGTTTTTCCATCTCGTCTCCCAATCTGTTTTGAACCACCGATTGATTAGAATGGCTGAGCGCCTCGGCGGGCTTTTCCGCTTACTGACGTTCAGCGAAATCTCCAAAAAGTAGGCCAGCATCCACTCCGCTTGAGTTACTGCAACGGAGTGCTGCAATGATTGCCCTTTGGAATGGCGGCCTGGAATCGAGTAGGAGCTAATTTCCCCATACCAAATCTGAAAATCTCGAGTCACATTGTCAAAAGCACCGTTGTGATATCGAGTCGCGAAGCGCCTTGAGATGCCGGTGTATTGCAGAATGGTCTCACGTTCATAGCGGCATCTTCCTGCCACCATGTAGAGCATTTCCCCGACATCCCACTCATTCACTGCGGCCTTGAGCGCTTTCACGCTACGAAATGGCCCATACCAATCGGCAATCAGCGAAAGCGTGGTCATTGGTACCCTCCAAGCAAGCGGATGCATGTGGGCGGCCTGATCAGGCCTGTGCAAGTAACGGACCCCGCGTTTCAGCAGTCCAATCAGTCCGTCCGCTTCGGCTGATGGGTACCTCAGTTCGCATAATGTTTCTAACTATCATAAAGATGGTCCATTGCGTCAAGCTAGGCGCTTCAGGCCAGCTTCAGGTGCCACAATGAAACGAGCCACAATCGAACGGATATGTCCGTTCTTCATCGTCAGCGACGTAGGCCTCTCCGCTGCTTTCTATTGCGACAAGCTCGGCTTTCAGATCCTGCATCAGGCACCCGAGAAGAACCCCTTCTTCGCCATCGTCGGCCGCGACGGGGCGATGCTCTTCCTGAAGGCCGGCGAGGCCGGTCCGCTGCCGAACCCGAAGCGCGACCCTTCCATGAGATGGGATGCTTATGTCGGAGTTCCCGAGCCTGACACGCTGGCGGAAGAATTTTCCGGGGCTGGAGCGGAGTTCAGCACGCCCCTGAAGGACACGCATGACGGGTTGCGCGGGTTCGAGATTACAGATCCGGATGGCTACGTGTTGTTTTTCGGTCGGCCTCGATGAGGCCGTGCCCTTCCATACTGCGACGCTCTGCTACGTGATGGAGTTTCGCGTGGCGTTCACGAGCGGGGTTCCCGCCTCGGCAACGCGGGCGGTGAGAACAACGGGGGCTCCTATCCGACGTGCTCAATCCGTCCGCTTGGGCTGGCGGGTCTTGTAGCTCGCGCCGTCGGCCCGCATCTTCTCGCGGTGCGTCTTGATTTCCGAGAACGCCGCCTGCATTCCCGCCAGGTCGCGTTCGGCTTTCGCCGCGTCCTTTCCGCCGCCCCGGAGCTCCCCGACGCGGTCCTGCTGCTCGCCGATCTCCCGGCGCATGTCGGCCGCCGCCTTCTGGGCCGCCTTGAATTCCGTCGTCTTCGGTGGGTTCGGTGGCGCCGTGTTCGGCATGGCGCATCCCTCCTCGCGGGGATCAGGCGGGAGCGCAAGTCATGTCTCTCTGTCGCCGGAGCCTGTGCCTCTTCCGGCGATAGGCAGACCATAGACTTTTCCAGCGCGGCCGTCATTTTACAAATGATACAGGCCGGCCGGTGCCCCGCGCGCTTTGCGCGTTCCTCGCCCCTTCGTGATCACCATGTCCAGCGATTGAGGCTGGCCTCAGGACTTTGAGCGGCTAATATCGCTCCCGAACTGCAACCATCGGGTTTTTCAGCATGAAGCGCTTTTCGAGGAGGCAGGTTCTAGGCGGAGCCGCCGCGCTCGGCCTTGCCGGCATGGCGGGCAGCCCGGCGCTCGCCCAATATGTGGATCCGGACGACCCGTTTCCGCTGCCTCCGCTCGATCTGAACCGAGTTCCGCCAGAGTTCCGCCGCCAGCCCGTCAACTACACGGGCGCTCAGAGGCCCGGCACCCTCATCGTCGATACCGACGCCCGCCACCTCTACCACATCATGGAAGGCGGCTGGGCGCTGCGCTACGGCGTGGGCGTGGGGCGCGAGGGCTTCCGCTGGGCCGGCATCGCGCATGTGGGCCGCAAGGTCATGTGGCCGAGGTGGACGCCGCCGGCCGAGATGGTGCAGCGCGACAAGAACGCCGCCAAGTGGGCCAGCGGCATGCCGGGCGCGGCCCCGACAATCCGCTCGGCGCGCGCGCCCTCTACCTGTTCCAGGACGGCCGCGACACGCTCTACCGCATCCACGGCACCAACGCGCCGGATTCGATCGGCAAGTTCATGTCCTCGGGCTGCATCCGCATGCTGAACCAGGACGTCGTCGAGCTCTACCGCCGGACGCCGATCATGAGCCGCGTCGTCGTCATCTACCAGGGTGACGACGCGTCCTGAAGGATTGAAAGCGGGCGCCGGGCGGCCGCGACTCAGGCTATGCTGCGGGCGTCCCGGCGTCCGCGCCTTTTTGGTCGCGACCGGCGGCAAGGGAACTGAAGGCCATGTCCAGCGAGCTCTTCTGGCTCACCCTCTCGGTGGGGCTGCTCTTGATCCTGTGGGTGCCTTACACCCTCGCGCGCATTTCGGAGCATGGGGCGAAGGCTACGCTCACCTACACGGCCGACAAGCTGCCCCTGCCGGCCTGGGCCGAGCGCGCCCACCGGGCGCACATGAACCTGGTCGAGAACCTGCTGCCGTTCGCAGCCCTCATCCTCACCGTGCAGGCGGCGGCCCTCAACAATGCCACGACGGCGCTCTGGGCCGCGATCTTCTTCTTCGCCCGGCTCGCGCACGCCATCGTCCACTGCCTGGGCATTCCCTTCGCCAGAACGGCGGCTTTCGCGGTGGGCTGGCTCGCCTGCCTGGTCCTTCTCCTCCGCATCCTCGGCGCCTAGCGGGATCGGGCCGCCGGCCCCAAGCCGCCGCATTGACCTTACGCCCGCCAACGGGCAGTGTCCGGCGACGTACACGGAGTGCTTCACATGAACCTCGCACGTCACGATTTCCGGGCCTCGGTCGCGCCGCTCAGCACCGCCCGCTCGATGCCGTCCGGCTTCTACACGGACCCCGAGATCTTCGCGCTGGAGCGCGAGCACATCTTCCTCAAGCAGTGGTTCTTCATCGGCCGCGAGGACCAGTTTCCGAATTCGGGCGACTACCGCGCCGTGGACACACCGGGCGGGCCCATCGTCACGGTGCGCGGACGCGACGGCAAGCTCCGCTGCTTCGCCAACTACTGCCGGCATCGCGGCTCCATCCTGCTCGAGGGCGAGGGCAACTGCGGCAACCGCATCATCTGCCCCTACCATGCCTGGAGCTACATCAACGACGGCACGCTCTATGGCTGCCCGGACATGCAGGACGCCGAGGGCTTCGACCGGGTGGAGAACGGGCTCGTGCCCCTCAAGACGGAGACCTGGGAAGGCTATGTCTTCGCGAGCTTCCATCCGGACGTGAAGCCGCTGATCGAGCATCTGGGCGATTTTCCTCAGCGCTTCGCCAGCCACAAGCTCGGTGACATGCGCTGCACCTGGAAAATGACGCTCGAAGCCCAGTGCAACTGGAAGCTCCTGCTCGAGAACTCGATGGAGACCTATCACACCGGCATCGTGCACAAGCACACGGTCGGCGCCCAGAAGTCCCGCACGCTCAAGACGCGCGGCGACTGGATCTGCATCCAGGTCCTGAGCGACCGCTCGATCGCCACGCTTCCCGGCCAGGAGCCGCCCTTCCCGCCCATCCCGGAGCTGGACGAAGACGCGAAGCTCGGCACCTACTTCACGGTCATCTATCCGACCACCCAGTTCGCCGTGTCGCAGGACGCGCTCTGGTGGCTCAACGTCACGCCCGTGTCCGTGAACCGGAGCCTGCTCGAGATCGGCGGCTGCTTCCCCGAAAGCGCGCTCGCCGATCCGAGGTTCGCCGAGAAGGCCGAGCCCTATTACGAGCGCTGGGCGGCGGTCGGACGCGAGGACGTTGGCATCCTCGAGAAGCAGCAGCGGGCGCTCGCCTCCGCGCTCTACAAGCCCGGCCCGCTCTCGGGCCGCGACGATATGGTCCAGGCGCTCGGCGTCTGGGTGCTGGACCGACTGCCCATCTGACAACCGACAAGGGATTTCAAAGAATGCCAAGAACCGTTCTGCGGCCGAAGGAGCTTTCCTACTTTCCGCTGCCCGCCTATCCCTATTCCGCCGGCACCATGGCGGCGAACGGAATGATCTACACCGCCGGGCTCGTCGCCTTCGACAAGAACGCCAAGCTCGTGGGTGTGGGCGACCCCGTGAAGCAGACGCGCCAGATCCTCGCCAACATCAAGGCAGTCCTGCGCGAGGCGGGAGCGACCTTCAACGACGTGCTCAAATGCAACATCTACCTTTCGGACATGCGCTACTTCGCCGACGTGAGCAATGAGTTCCGCAAGGCGTTCCCGAGGAACCCGCCGGCCCGCACGACGGTGCAGGCGCCGCTCGCCGAGCCCGAGATGCTGGTCGAGATCGAGGCCGTCGCCTATGTGGGCGACAAGGGACGCGCCAGGCCTGCCGCGGCGCCGAAGAAGTCCACGCGGAAACGCGGATGATCGGCATCGAGGCCCGTCTCGCCGAGCTAGGCCTCGAACTTCCCCCACTCGCGCGTTCGGTCGGCAACTATGTCGGCCATACGCGCATGGGCGGGCTCGTGGTTTCGGTCCAGGGCCCGCTCTGGGGCGATGAGTTGCGCTACCAGGGCCGGCTCGGCCGCGAATTCACGCTGGAGCAGGGACAGGAGGCGGCGCGCCTCGTCATGCTGAACCTGCTCGCCCAGGTGAAGGTCGCCTGCGAGGGCGATTTCGGCCGCTTCCGCCAGTGCCTCAGGCTCGGCGGCTTCGTCAACTCCGCGCCCGAGTTCAACCAGCAGACACTGGTGATGAACGGCGCCTCCGACCTTCTTCTGACACTCCTCGGCGAGAAGGGACGGCATGCCCGCTTCGTCGTCGGCTGCTCCAATCTGCCATATGATCTCGCCGTCGAGATCGAAGGAATGTTCGAAATCGCATGAACGCCGCCCTCGCTCCCCTGTTCCAGCCGCTTCAGATCAAGCACGTCACGATCCCCAACCGCTTCCTCTCGACGAGCCATGCGCCGGCCTTCGCCGTGCACGGCAACATCACCGACCGCTACGTCGCCTACGAGGCGGAGAAGGCCAAGGGCGGCGTAGGGCTCGTGCAGTTCGGCGGAGCAACCGCGATCTCGATCGAAAACTCCTTTCACTACGGGCAGATAAACGGCGGCGTTGAGGAAGTGATTCCGCAATACAAGCGCATGGCCGCCGCCATCCATGGCCATGGCGCAAAGTGCACGGTGCAGCTCACCCATGGCGGGCGGCGCGAGCGCTGGGACGACGGCAACTGGCTTCCGGCCTTCGCTCCGACGGGCCTGAGGGAGATGATCCACCGCTCCTTCCCCGCCGAGATGGAAGAGCACGATTTCGAGCGCATCATCTCCGACTATGCGCAGGCGACGCGGCGGGCGAAGGAAGGCGATCTCGACGGGGTCGAGATCTCCACCCAGGCCGGCACCCTCATCGAGCAGTTCTGGTCGCCCGCCATGAACCGCCGCACGGACGAGTATGGCGGCTCGCTCGAGAACCGCATGCGTTTCGGACTGGAGGTGTTGGCGGCCTGCCGCGGCTGCGTCGGAGCGGACTTCCTCATCGGCATCCGCATGCCCGGCGACGAGATGCTGAAGGACGGCCTCACCCAGGACGACTGCGTGGAGATCGCGCGAACCTATGCCGCCTCTGGCCTCATCGATTTCATCAGCGTGGTGGGCGGCACCGCCGTCAACTACCAGGAGACGGCGCGCATCTGGCCCACCATGTGGGTGCCGTCCGCGCCCTATCTCAAGCTCGCGGGCGCCATCCGCGCCGCCGCCGGCATCCCGATCCTGCACGCCACCCGCATCACCGATGCCGCGACCGCCGTGCACGCGGTGAAGGAAGGCTATCTCGACATGGTGGGGATGACGCGCGCCTTCCTCGCCGACCCGCATCATGTGCGCAAGCTCGCGGAGGGCCGCGAGGCGGAGATCCGGCCCTGCGTCGGCGCCGGCTACTGCGTCGACCGCGTGCTCATGGGCAAGGACGCGCACTGCATCCACAACGTCTCGACCGGCCGCGAGCTGACATTGCCGCAGACGATCGAGCCCACCACGGGTCCGCGCCGCCATGTAGTGGTGGTGGGTGGCGGCCCTGGCGGTCTCGAGGCGGCGCGCGTCTCGGCGCTGCGCGGCCACAAGGTCACGCTGTTCGAGGCGGCGAAGGAGCTCGGCGGGCAGGTCGTGCTCGCGTCCAAGGCCACCTGGCGGCGGGATCTCGTGGGCTTCGTGCGCTGGCTCGCCGAGGAGATGGAACGGCTCAAGGTCGAGATGCGCTTCGAGACCTATGCCGAGGCCTCCGACGTCACGGCGCTCGAGCCGGACGTCGTGATCGTCGCGACCGGCGGCATTCCGGATACCGGCGACTTCCCGGGCGTCGAGCATGCGACCAGCATCTGGGAGGTCCTGTCGGGCGAGCGCGAGGCCGGCCAGGACGTGCTCGTGCAGGACGAGAGCGGCGACCACGCCCCTCTCTCCTGCGCGGAGTTCCTGGCGTCCAGGGGCGCCCGCGTCGAGATCGTGACGCCCGACCGCGTGCTCGGCCTCGAGATGTCGGACACCAATCTCGGTGCCCACATGGCCGAAATCTACAAGGCCCAAATCCGTGTCACGCCCGACAGCCGCATCGCATCGGTGAGCCGTTCCGGCAACAAGCTCCTGGCGGTGATCGAGAACACCTATTCGGGCGCGCGCGCCGAGCGCACCTTCGACCAGATCGTGGGCGACCGGGCCACGGTGCCGAACATCGAGCTTTACGAGGCGCTGAAATCCCTCTCCCGCAATCGCGGCGCGGTGGACCTCAAGGTCCTGGCTGAGGGCGGCCCCCAGACCGACAATCGCAATCCGGAGGGACGCTTCTCCCTCTTCCGCATCGGCGATGCGTGGGCCGCGCGCAATATCCACGCCGCCGTGCTCGACGCCAACCGCCTCTGCCGGGCGCTGTAGAAGCGGCGGGCCCGCTATTGTTGTCATGCCAGCGAAGGCTGGCATCCCCTGAAGCTTTGCCGCCCGCGGCGGATTCACCAGGGGATTCCTGCTTTCGTAGGAATGACGAGGGTGGCGAAAGCGGCTCAAAGGGCCGGATGAGGAAGGTGCTCCTCAGAGCCTCGCCATCACCGTGATCTCGAGGCTCGCGCCGTCGGCGAGGCGGCCGGCCTCGGTGCAGGTGCGGGCGGGAAAGGCCCCTTCGGGAAAGAACGAGGCATAGACCGGATCGAGCTCGCTCATGCGCGAAAGGTCGGTCATGTGAACATCGACCCTCACCACCTTGTCCATGCTCGTCCCGACAGCCGCGAGCGCCTCCCGGATCGCCGTCATCACCACTTCGGTCTCGCGCGCGACGTTTCCGACAGCCGCGG
>JBFXDI010000089.1:0-12095 GCA_050181295.1 Parvibaculaceae bacterium
TTCGCGAGGCAAGCCAGGAGTCCGTGGCGATATCCCGGTGGGAACGGCTCGCGACGACGATGGCACCGTCCTCCGGACAGGCTCTTGCCGAGAGGCGCTGCCATGCGATGGCGTCGACATGGGCATCATCCGGGAGCTGCGCATGGCCCGCCCCTAACCCCTGCTCGCCCCAGAAAAGCCTCCCCTTGGCCGGCGCATGCACGACGCCCAGAACCGGCTCGCCTCCTTCGATGAGAGCGATGTTGATCGTGAACTCGCCATTGCCGCTCAGGAACTCCTTCGTCCCGTCCAGAGGGTCGACAAGGAAGAACCTCTCGCCCACGAGGGGAATATCGCTTGCCGTGGCCTCTTCCTCCGACACGACGGGAGTGTCCGGCGCAACGCGCTTGAGCCCCGCGAGGATGATGCGCTCGGAGGCGACATCCGCTTCCGTGACGGGCGAATTGTCCTGCTTCAACCGCGCTTCCGGCTTGCGGGCGTAAACGTCCATGACCGCGTGCCCCGCGGCCAAGGCGATCGCGACGAGTTCGCGCGTCAGGGCGGAAGGGCTCACGTTTCAGCGGCTCCTGCTATTAACCAGACTGGCACGGAGGCATCGGTAGCGCCTGATCCGACGGCCCGCAAGCGCCGGGAAACGGCCTGCTGCCTCGCAAAACCTGCTTGGCAATCCCTGCCTGAGGCTTAAGACTGCCGGCGAGGCGAATCAATCGCGGGGACAGCAAGATGAGCGATCCGGCCCAACTGAGCGATCTCGAGCTCGCGGCGCTGCTGTGCAGCCGGGTCTGCCATGACGTGATCTCGCCCGTCGGCGCCATCGCCAACGGCCTCGAGGTGCTGGAGGAGGAAGACGACGAGGAGATGCGCAAGATGGCGTTCGACCTCGTCCGCAAGTCCGCCAACCAGGCTTCCGCCAAGCTGCAGTTCTGCCGCATCGCCTTCGGAGCCGCGGGCTCGGCCGGCGCCCATATCGACATGGGCGAGGCGGGGGACGTGGCGAAGCTCTTCCTCGGCGAGGAGAAGGTGAAGCTCGACTGGCGCGCGCCCCGCGAGACCCGCCAGAAGCAGCAGGTTAAGATCCTCCTCAACCTGATGCTGATGGCCATGAGCGCCATTCCCCGCGGCGGCGTTGTGACGATCGAGGCGGCGGGGGAGGATCTGAAGGCGAGCGCCAGGGGCGAGCAGGCGAAGCTGCCCGAGCGCTCGCAGGCGCTCATGAGCGGAAGCATCGAGAGCACCGAGATCGACGCCCGGCTCGTGCAGGTCTACTATACGCTGAGGCTGGCGGAGCAGGCAGGCTACGCGATCTCGATCGAGCAGCCTGGCCAGGAGGTTATCCTCACGGCTCGTCCGAAGACGAGCGCCGCGGCGGCCGCGGCCTGAGGCAGCGCCAGTAACGAAAAAGCCGCCTGGCATCGCCGGCGGCCTTCATTGTTTCCCCTGCGGTCCCGTATCAGGCGCTTGAGTGGATTTCGCCCGCGTTCTCGCGCAGCACGTAGCCGCGGCCCCAGACGGTCTCGATGAAGTTCTTGCCGTTGGCGGCGGTCGCGAGCTTCTTCCTGAGCTTGCAGATGAAGACGTCGATGATCTTCAGCTCGGGCTCGTCCATGCCGCCATAGAGATGGTTGAGGAACATCTCCTTGGTGAGGGTCGTGCCCTTGCGGAGCGAGAGCAGCTCCAGCATCTGGTATTCCTTGCCGGTGAGGTGCACGCGCTGGCCGCCGACCTCCACCGTCTTCGTGTCGAGATTGACCTGCAGCTCGCCCGTCTGGATGACCGACTGCGCATGCCCCTTTGAGCGGCGCACGACGGCCTGGATGCGGGCGATGAGCTCGTCCTTGTGGAAGGGCTTGGTCATGTAGTCGTCGGCGCCGAACCCTAGGCCCTTCACCTTGTCCTCGATGCCGGCGAGGCCGGAGAGGATGAGGATCGGCGTGTTGATCTTGCTGACGCGGAGGGACTTCAGGACCTCGTAGCCGCTCATGTCCGGCAGGTTCAGGTCGAGAAGGATGATGTCGTAGTCGTAGAGTTTTCCGAGGTCGACGCCTTCCTCACCGAGATCGGTCGTGTAGACGTTGAACCCTTCCGACTTCAGCATGAGCTCGATGCTCTGAGCCGTCGCGGAATCGTCCTCGATCAGCAAAACCCGCATGCGAATTCCCTCTTAGCCAGTCCTCTGGCGGGTCCCGGCGCGACCTGCGGATGCGCCCCAAGAGACCGTGCAGCCCCAATCTCCACGGCGGCACGATACAGCCGTAAAGGTTAACAAAACCTAATTCGGACGGCTGCAATTGTGCTTCCGCTCGAGCACTCAACTGACGGGTGAATACGCTGAAAACCGACCGGGCAGGCTTTCTTAACGAGCCGTGGATCAGCCTGCCGAAGCGTCGCCCTAGGAACTGCTGACGCACGCCCGGCAGCCGGCTCCTGCCGCTTCCGAAACATGCGTCCTCGAGCGAAACAATTTACGCGCCCTTAAGGCTAACGAGCCATCATGCGCTTCCGCCCGAATCGTCACCATAGGCGATTCGGAGCGATCCTCAAAGGCAGACGGTGGCTGCCCCGCGCATCCCGAGGCCAGGGCGGGAACCGCAGCCAGCCTGCCGCGTGTAGATGTGTAGAGGTTGGGTATGCGATCGAAAGAATCGGCTTTGCGCCTGCAGCGCTTCCGCCACGACGAAAAGCAGCGGCAGGTCTCTGACATCGAGATGATGATCGCGGAGTTCCAGCGCAAGCAGGAAGAGCTGGACAACCAGGTCAAGGCCGAGGAAACCCGCAGCGGTGTCTCCGATCCGGGCCACTTCAACTATTCGCTGACCGCGAAAGCCATCCGGACACGTCGCGACAATCTCGTGAAGTCCATCGACGACTTGCGCGAGCAGCTCGCGGGCGCGCGCTCGGAGCTCGACGAGGTGACGAGCGAGCTCCAGAAGGCGGAGCTTCTGCTGGAGAAGAGCACCCAGGGCTCCGGCATGCAGATGGCGGCCTTCAACCCCGCGATGTCCGCGCGATCGTAGCTCGGCCCTTCAGAAACGCATCGCGTCTGTGGCTCAGCTCCTGAGCCGGGCGTTCTCCGGGTCGAACGGGCTTTCCCCGATCACCGTCGCCTTGTGCGGCTTGCCGAGCAGCGTGATCTCAAGCTCCGTACCGGGCTCGCCGAGCTCCGGCTCGACCATGGCAAGCGCCAGCGACTTGCCCACGCGCCAGCCATAGGCGCCGGACGTGACGCGCCCCACGAGCTTTCCGTTCCGGTGGATCGGCTCGGACCCCCGCGCGTCGACGTCGGTGACACCATGTACGTCTAGCGTCACGAAACGGTTCCTGAAGCCGCGCTGCTGCCATTCGACGAGCGCATCGCGGCCGATGAACTGCCCCTTGTTCAGGTGCACGAAGCGCTCGAGCCCGGACTCGAGCGCCGCATACTCGATTGAGAGCTCGCGCCCGATGAGCCGGTAGGATTTCTCCACCGCCATGGCGCTCATGGCGCGGATGCCGAAGGGCTTGATCCCGAACTCGGCGCCCGCCTCCATGAGATGGTCGAAGAGCGCGTTCTGCATCTCGATCGGATGATGAAACTCGAAGCCGAGTTCGCCGATGAAGTTGACGCGCAGCGCGTCGAGCACGACCGGGCCGACCGAAATGCGCTTGCCGGTGAGCCACGGGAAAGCCTTGTTGGAGAGGTCGGTATCGGTGAGCTTCTGGAGCACTTCGCGCGAGCGCGGACCGGCGAGCACCAGCACGCCCTGCATCTGCGTGATGGGCCGCAGCTCGACGCTGCCGTCTGAAGGCAGGAGCTTCCACAGCGTGTCGTGGTCGTGGCGCTCCAGCGCGCCGGCGGACACGAGATAGAAGACGCCGGGCGAGCGCTCGTAGACCGTGAACTCGGCCCGCACGCCGCCGTTGTTCGAGAGCAGATGGCAGAGCGCGATGCGTCCCTGGGTTTTCGGGATGCGGTTGGCCAGGATCGATTCCAGCCATTCGCGCGCCCCCGGACCCGATACGAGCATCTTGGCGAAGGCCGACATGTCCTGAAGGCCGACGCCCTCGTGCACGTTCTTGATCTCGTTGCCGACATGCTCGAAGTAGTTCGAGCGCCGGAACGACCAGATCTCCTTCACCTTGCCGTTCGCGTCCGGATCGGGATGGTTCTTGTTGGTGATGACGTCCGGCTTCTCGATCGAGGCGACGTCGATGCCGTAGCCCTGGGGCGCGAACCAGTTCGGGCGCTCCCAGCCGTAGACCGAGCCGAACACGGCGCCCAGCGCCTTCATGCGGTCGTAGCAGGGCGTGGTTTTCAGCGGCCGGGCTTCCTCGCGCTCCTCGTCCGGATAGTGGGGCGTGAAGACGTTGCGGTAGGCCTCCTCGTTCTTGAGCTTGAGGTAGCCGCGCGAGGCATAGGGGCCGAAGCGGCGCGGATCGACGCCCAGCATGTCGATCGAGGGCTCCCCCTCGACGATCCACTCGGCAAGCTGCCACCCTGCCCCGCCGGCTGCCGTCACGCCGAAGGAATGGCCCTCGTTGAGCCACAGGTTCTTCCGGTCCCAGGCGGGGCCGATGATGGGCGAGCCGTCCGGCGTGTAGCAGATGGCGCCGTTGTAGACCTTCTTGATGCCGACCTCGCCGAAGGCCGGCACGCGCGCGATCGCCGCCTCGATATGGGGCGCCAGCCGGTCGAGGTCTTCCTGGAAGAGCTCGTATTCCGCGTTCTCGGCCGGCCCGTCCATGTAGCAGCAGGGCGCGCCGTGCTCGTAGGGTCCGAGCAGCAGCCCGCCCGCCTCCTCGCGCATGTACCAGGCGGAATCTGCCTCGCGCAGCACGCCCATCTCCGGCAGGCCCTGCTTGTGGCGCGCCTGGATTTCGGGATGCGCCTCGGTGACGATGTACTGGTGCTCTACCGGGATGACGGGAATGTCGAGGCCGAGCATGCGGCCCGTCTGCTGCACGAAGTTGCCGGTCGCCGTGACGACGTGCTCACAGACGATGTCGCCCTTGTCGGTCTTCACCAGCCATTCGCCGGAAGGCTTCTGCTCTATCCCTATGACGCGCGTCTTGCGGTAGATCTGGGCGCCGCGGTCGCGTGCGCCCTTGGCCATGGCCTGGGTCAGGTCGGCAGGCTGGATGTAGCCGTCCTCCGGGTGCTGGATGGCGCCGATGAGCCCCTCGGTCTCGCAGAGCGGCCAGACTTCCTTGACCTGCTGCGGCGTGAGCTTCCTCACCTCGACGCCGATCGTCTCCGCGACGCCGGCGTAGTACATGAATTCGTCCCAGCGGTCCTTCGTGCGAGCGAGACGGATGTTGGAAACCTTGCTGAAGCCGGCATGCAGCCCCGTCTCGGCCTCGAGCTCCTGGTAGAGCTTGACCGAGTGCTTGTGGATCTGGCCGACGGAATAGCTCATGTTGAAGAGCGGCAGGAGGCCGGCGGCGTGCCAGGTGGAGCCCGAGGTGAGCTCGTTGCGCTCCAGGAGCACGACGTCGCTCCAGCCCTTGCGGGCGAGCGCATAGAGCGTACCGACGCCGACGACGCCGCCTCCGATCACGACCACGCGGGCCTGCGTCTTCATGCCTGAACTCCCCTGATCCGCTTCCTTTCCTGTCATTGCCGGGCTTGTCCCGGCAATCCAGGATCACCGTCTTCAACCATCATTGCTCCACCGGTGTTCATGGATGCCCGGAACAAGTCCGGGCATGACATGAAGTTGGCTTTGCAAAGACTTGGCCGGGTTGAGGGTATGACGCAGCGCATGCCGGCAGGGGCGCGGCGGAACGACCTCGGGGTCGCTTATTGCGACACCCGCAGCGGCGCAGGGCTGGCGCTCAGACCCCCTCGACCAGGATGAACTGGCCTATGGCCGCACCCTCGCGCTCGGCCTTGGCGGCCTCGTAGAGCGGCGAGTGGTAGAAGGCCTCGGCATCCTCGATGGAATCGAACTCGATCACCACCACGCGCCGATGCTCGGGATCGCCCTCTAGCGTCTTGAGCTTCCCGCCCCTGACAATGAAGCGGCCGCCCGCCGCCTCGACCGCGGCAGGTGTCAGGGCCTTGTAGGCTTCATACTTGCGCGGATCGGTGATCTTCACCCGGGCGATGATATAGGCGGTCATGGGCTCCTCTTCTGGATGGCCGTGGCGAACGTGGAAAGGTCGGTGTTGGCGCCGCACAGCACGACGGCCACGCGCTCGCCAGGTTCGGGACTATACGCCTTTGCAAGCAGCGCCGCTAAGGCTGTTGCGCCGCCCGGTTCGGTCACGATCCGCAGCTCGTCCCAGAGCCATCGCTGGGCACCGCGGATGTCATCGTCGCCGACCAAAGTGACGTGATCGACATTGCTGCGCGCGATGGGAAAGACGAGCGAGCCGACCTGCGTCGCGCCGAGGGAGTCCGACGCGATGCCGGAGACGGCTACCCGCACCGGCTCGCCGGCGCGGAGAGCCGCATGCAGCGAAGAACAGGTTTCAGGCTCGACGCCCACGACCTTGTGCCCGCCTCCGAACCAGGCGCTGATGCCGCCGATCAGTCCGCCGCCCCCGACTGCCACCAGGATCGTGTCTATGTCGGGCGCCTGGTCCTCGAGCTCGCGCCCGATGGTTCCCTGCCCGCACATGGTCGCCGGCACGTCATAGGCGTGGATGCCGAGCGCTCCGGTCTCCTCGATATAGGAGTCGCAGTTGACCACGGCGGCGGCATAGTTCTCCCCGTCCACCACGATCTCGGCGCCATAGCCCCGGATGCGTTCGACCTTCGCCGGCGCGCTGATGGCCGGCACGAAGATGCGCGCCCGGACGCCGAGCCGCATGGCCGCATAGGCGACGGCCGCGCCGTGATTGCCGCCCGAGGCCGCTGCCACGCCCGCCTCTGGAATATCGGCGCCCACGAGGTTGGAGAAGGCGCCGCGTGCCTTGAAGGAGCCCGTATGCTGCAGCGTCTCGAGCTTGAGCGTCACGGGCTCGCCGACCGATTGAACGGCAACATCGATGACCGGGGTTCGCCGCACCCACGGCTTTATCCGTTCCGCGGCCGCCGCGATGCAGTTGCGATTGACCTGATCGGGGGATGGCGCGCTGGATCTCACGCATTGATCTCCATGCGAAGCCCGCGGCCATCCCGCTGGGGGTCGGCCGGAAGGCGCAGGTTTTCCTCGTCGCGGATGCGCCGCGCCGACCACGCGGCGGCGCAGGCGTCGAGCAGGTCGTCCTCCGCCCAGTCGCGGCGGGGAGCGTCCGGCGGCGCGAGCCTGTCGATCGGAAAGCCCGCGCGCCGCAGGAGATCGCGGCGTAAAACCATTCCGTCGGGATGCGGGCGGCTCTTGACCTTCTTCGGCTCGCCGAGCGGCTGTCCGTCGTTCATGGCCCAGAAGGCGAGCTCCGGGTGGATCTCGAACACGCGCGACTGAAGGTCCGGCGTCATCGAGGCGTCCACCTCGCGCATCTTGGGGAACAGCATGAAGCATTGCTTCGAGACGCGGCGGGGCGGCTCGGAACGCGCGAAGTTGACGGCGCAGGCCTGCGAGAATTCCATCGCCATGACGGCGGCGCGCGAGGGCACGGCGAAGACGCTCGATTGGCGCTGCCCGAGGCGCAGGCGCGCCTCGGCCTCGCATCGCCGGCTGCCTGGTCCGGACCAGTCCGGAAAACCGATCGGCATGTCGATCGCGATGACTTCGGCCGAGGTGTCGAGGAGCTGCGAGAAGCGGGGAACGACCCGCGCCGAGGGGTCCCCCTTCTTATCGCCGTTCCAGAAGACCGTCAGCCAGCCGCCGGGACACCCGTCCGCGCCGGCGATGAGATGATCCGGCTCCCCGAGCCGCGTCAGCTTGAGCGGCGCCCGCGAGGCCATGCTTTCCAGTCCGCGCGCGAGATCGAGCGCCGGCCGGTCCTCGCTCGCGTCGATGATCGCCTCGAGTCCGGCGACCGCGTGGGCGAGCGCATTGGCCTCGCGCTTGCCCTTGACGAGATGCGCAAGGAACAGGCCCGCCAGGAGATCGCCGGTTCCGTGCGGCACGCGCTCTCTTTTGCGCGTCTCCACATAGGCGATGCGGTTGCGGCCTATGGCCATCGTGGCGAGGCAGTCCGTCCGGCAGGGAATGGATGTCGCAAGCGTGCGTTCAGGGGCGAGGATTCGCGCCGCATCGATCGCACTCTCTATCCCGGTGACCTCCCGCCCCGACAGCCAGGCGAGCTCGAAGCGGTTGGGCGTGACGGCATCGGCAAGCGGCACGAGCCTGTCCCGGATGCCGCTCGCCACGGCTTCCGGCACATAAAGGCCGGTGTGATCGTCACCGATCACCGGGTCGCAGAGATAGAGGGTTTCCGGCGACGCCGACTTCAGCTTCTCCACGACGGCGGCAACCGTATCGATCTGCTCGCGGGAAGCGAGGTATCCGGTCAGCACGGCCCTGCAGCCGTCAAGCCGCCCCTCGTCCAGAAGCCGCATGAGAAGCGGCGCGATATCGACCGGCTGGCGCGCCGGGGCGCTGTGTCCCGGGTGGTTGGAAAGGAGCATAGTGGGGACGGCCAGCACGTCGAGGCCCAGACGCTGCATGGCCGGCACCGCGGCCGAGTTGCCGACCGGCCCGTAGACGACCTGGGAGGAGATGGTGAGAACGGTCGGACTGGCGCTCAATAGGGGTCACCCCTCCCTGTCATCGCCGGCCTCGCCGCCCATGACAAGGCACTGTTCAGGTCTGTCGTCCTAGACGACGTTGATCTCCCGCAAGGGCTGGCCGTCGCGGAACCGCTCGTAGCCGAAACGCTTCAGGTCGATCTCCCGGTATTCGCCGTGCACGATGAGCTCGGCGACGGCGTTGCCGGCGGCCGGCGACTGCTGCAGGCCGTGACCGGAAAAGCCGTTGTTGAAGTAGAAGTTCCCGATCTCGGGATGCGGGCCGATGACGGCGTTGTGGTCGAAGGCGTTGTGGTCGTAATAGCCGACCCAGGAATTCACGACCTTGACGGCCTCGAACACGGGGATGAGTTCCGCAAGCGCCGGCCAGATTCGCTCCTCGAACCAGGTAAAATCGACGTCATAGCCGGTGGCTTCCGGTTCCTCGTGCTCCTCGGGCGCGAGCCCTGCGAGGAAGCTGCGCCCCTCGGGCCGCATGTAGACGCCCTGCGGGTTGATCGTGAGCGGCGCGCGATGCAGCGCCTCGTCCGCCTCCCGGCAGTCGAGCACATAGATGTAGCGCTTGCGTGGACCGACCGGGTGCTCGATGCCGGCCATGGCGGCGATGGCGCCACCTCCCGGCCCGGCGGCGTTCACGAAGGCCCCGCAGGAGATCTCGCTGCCGTCCGCGAGGCCCACCGAATGCACCTTGCCGCCCTCGATGCCGAGCGCGTTCACCACGCCCTGGCGCCACTCGACACCCTTCGTCTCGGCGCCCTTGCGGAAGAGCGACATGAGGCTCCAGGGATCGACCCATCCATCTCCCTTCGAACCGAAGGCGCCGGCGGCGATGCCTTGAGGCGACAGCCACGGGAAGCGCGCCTCGAGCGCGGGCGGATCAAGCACCAGTGTCGAGGCGCCCATGCTGTTCTGGAGCGCCGCCGTCTGGCGCAGGATGGGCTCTCCCTGCTCGCTCGCAAGGATCAGGTAGCCCTGCTCCCGGTAGGACACGTCCGCTTCCGAGCCGAACTCTTCCTTGAGATTGCGCAGGAGCCGCATGCCGAACTGGGAAAGAAGGATGTTCTCCTCGGTCGAGAACAGTTGCCGGATGCCGCCGAGCGACCGCGTGGTGCTGCATTCGGCGAAGCCGAGATCCCGCTCCAGGACCAGCACGGAGCCCTTGAATCCGTGCTTCTTGAGGTAATAGGCGGTGGCGCTGCCGACGGCCGCACCGCCCGCGATCACCACGTCAACGGACTCTCCCATACGCACTCCCGTGTCTCCCCGGAAGGGCGAGATTGCCGAAAGGACGTTCCCCTGTGAAGCCTCCTCGCGCATGGCTGCCATCGCCGGGCGGGGCGCGAAAGGGTTGTCATTGTGCATTGCAATGCATTACCGTCCGCGCACACGGCAGCGGGGGCTGCCGCTTTCAAGGAAATCCTTATGCAGATCCGGCCGCGCAGGAGCGTCCTCTACATGCCGGGCGCCAACGAAAGAGCGCTCGAGAAGGCGAAAACCCTGCCAGCCGACGCACTCATCCTCGACCTCGAGGATTCGGTGGCGCCCGATGTCAAGCCGCAGGCGCGCGTCAATGTGTGCAATGCAGTGAAATCCCGCTCCTATGGCCCCCGCGAAATCGTCATCCGGGTCAATGCCATCGATACCCCCTGGGGGATCGATGACATCAAGGCGGCCGCCGAGGCCGGGCCTGACGCGATCCTTGTTCCGAAAGTCGCGCGGCCGGGCGACATCGTGAGCGCCGCAAAAATCCTGGGCGGCGCCGGGGCCCCGGAACGCACCCGCACCTGGGCGATGATGGAGACGCCGCTTTCCATCTTCAATGTGCGCGAGATCGCCTCCGTGCATCCCGCCGCGCGCCTCGCCTGCCTGGTGCTCGGCACCAACGACCTCCTGAAGGAATCGCGCGCCTCGGCCCAGGGCGGACGCTTCGCCATCATCCCGTGGCTCGCCATGACCATCCTCGCCGCCCGCGCCTATGGTCTCGACGTGCTCGACGGCGTCTACAACGACTTCCGCGACGACCAGGGTTTCCGAGCCGAATGCGAGCAGGGCCGCACGCTCGGCATGGACGGCAAGACGCTCATCCACCCCTCGCAGCTCGGCCCCTGCAACCAGATCTTCTCGCCGGCGCCGGGCGAGGTCGACTGGTCGCGCAAGGTCATCGGGGCCTTCGATCAGCCCGAGAACGCGCGCAAGGGCGTCATCACGGTCGAGGGTCGCATGGTCGAGCGGCTGCATCTCGACATGGCGAGGCGCACGGTCGCCATCGCCGAAGCCATCGCGAAACTTTCAGAGGCAGAATGACGAAAACGAGCGCCGGCAACTTCTTCGAAGACTTCTCGATCGGTCAGGTCATACGCCACGCCACGCCGCGCACGATCACGACCGGCGACGTCGCAGTCTATACGGCGCTCTACGCGCCCCGCTTCGCGGTCCAGTCCTCCGACAATTTTTCCCGCGCCCTCGGCTATCCCCAGGCTCCCATCGACGATCTGCTCGTCTTCCACATCGTCTTCGGTCGCACCGTTTCCGACATCTCGCTCAACGCCATCGCCAATCTCGGTTACGCGGACTGCCGTTTCTTGCGGCCCGTCTATCCGGGCGACACGCTGCTTGGCGAAACCGAGATCATCGGCCTCAAGGAGAATTCCAGCCGGGAGACGGGCGTCGTGCATGTGCGCACGCGGGGCCTGAACCAGAAGGACGAGACGGTGCTCGAGTTCGTCCGCTGGGTGATGGTGCGCAAGCGTGACCCGCAATCGCCGGCGCCGGAAGCCCTGGTGCCGGAGCATGCGGCCGAAGTGGCGCCGGACACCCTGGGCGGCGCCGTCCCGCCGCTCTACCTCCACAACTGGGAAGCCTCGCTCACCGGCAGCAAGGCGCGCTGGCATCACTACGAGCCGGGCGAGAAGATCGACCACATCGACGGCACGACGGTCGAGGAAGCCGAGCACATGCTCGCGACCCGCCTCTACCAGAACACCGCCAGGGTGCATTTCAACCAGCACGCCGAGGCCGGCGGCCGCTTCGGCCGGCGGATCGTTTACGGCGGACACGTCATCAGCATCGCCCGCGCCCTGTCGTTCAACGGCCTCGCCAATGCCTTCCACATCGCCGCCATCAACGGCGGCCGCCATTCCGCGCCGCTCTTCGCAGGCGGCACCGTCTATGCGTGGTCCGAAGTCAGGGATCGCGCGGAGATCCCCTCGCGCTCCGACATCGGGGCCCTGAGGATCCTCACGCGCGCCACCTGCGATCTGCCCTGCGGCGACTTTCCGACCGCGGACGGCGGGCCGGATAAGCCGGGCGTGATCCTGGAGCTCGACTACTGGGCCGTCCTGCCGCGCTAAGGCGCGCCGGCGTCAGGCCATGCGCTCGCCCACGAACTGCCAGTTCACGAGCTTGTCGAAGACCGTCTTGACGTGCTCCGGCCTGCGGTTCTCGTAGTCGAGATAGTAGGCATGCTCCCAGACGTCGA
>JBFXDI010000089.1:12195-17222 GCA_050181295.1 Parvibaculaceae bacterium
GCGCGCCGGCGTCAGGCCATGCGCTCGCCCACGAACTGCCAGTTCACGAGCTTGTCGAAGACCGTCTTGACGTGCTCCGGCCTGCGGTTCTCGTAGTCGAGATAGTAGGCATGCTCCCAGACGTCGAAGCCCGCGAGCGCGGTCTTGCCTTCAGGCACCGGATTGCCGGCGTCCTGCATGCCCATGAGCGCCAGCTTGTCGCCGTCCTTGACGAGCCAGACCCAGCCCGTGCCGAAGACGCCGTCGGCCTCCGTCACGACCCGTTCCCTGAAGGTCTCCAGGCCACCGAAATCGCGCTCCAGCGCTTCCGCGAAGGTGCCTGACGGCGCCGTGGGCCCGCCCTTGAACTGCTCCCAATAGAGGTTGTGGTTCCAGGCCTGGGCGGCGTTGTTGAAGATCGCCTGCTCGCCGTCGGCCTTGGACTTCGCGACCACCTCCTCGAGGCTCAGGTCGGCATAGGGTTTCCCCTCGACCAGCTTGTTGAGCTTGGTGAAGTAGCCCTTGTGGTGCTTGCCGTAATGGAGGCCGACGGTGCGGGCGGAAATGGCCGGCGCCAGCGCGTCCTCGGCATAGGGAAGCTTCGGCTGCTCGAAGGACGCTGCCGCCCGCGTGATCGACGGGCGGGCCAGGGTGCCTGCCGCGGCGGCCGTGCCGGCCAGGACAAGCATGTCTCTGCGGTTCAAGTTCATCGGGGTATTCCTCCAGGAGGGGCGTTTGATGCTAGCGGAGGAAACGCCGCCTGCGCAGGGGGCGTTCCCCCTTATATTCGAACTTGTCGGCACCGCAGGCGTCCCCTTCCGCGCAGGCTGGGCTTCCGATTTTGCGGCCCATGGATGAATTGCCTTGCTGCACTGCACAGGTTAAACAGAGGCCGTCCATTCCTGCTGGGTTCATTCCCGAGAGGCGGCGGCTGAACATGGCCGAAACGACGTCGCGACAGCGCCCGCTGTCGCCGCACCTGCAAATCTATCGCCCGATGCTGACGATGATGATGTCCATCATCCATCGCATCACCGGAGGCGCGCTCTATTTCGGCACGCTCCTCTTGGTCTGGTGGCTGTTCGCGGCGGCTTCCGGCCCGGCTTATTTCAACTTCGTGCAGGAGCTTTTCGGCTCCTGGATCGGCCGGCTCGTGCTCTTCGGCTACACTTGGGCGCTGATCCACCACATGCTGGGCGGCCTGCGCCATCTCGTCTGGGACACGGGCCGCGGCTTCGGGCTTGTCACCATCGAATGGATGGCGCGCGCGACGATTGCCGGCTCGATCACCTTGACGATCCTGCTCTGGATCATCGCCTACTGGGTGCGCCCGTGAGCATGCGCACACCGCTTTCCCGCGTGCTTGGTCTCGGCGCCGCCAAGTCCGGCGTCGGGCACTGGTGGCACCAGCGACTGACCGCGATCGCCAACATCCCGCTCGTGATCTTCACGGTGGTCCTGCTGGTGAGGCTCACCGGCGCCGAGCATGCGCATGTCGCGTCCGTGCTGTCGCATCCGCTGGTCGCACTCGGCCTCGTCGCGACGCTGCTTTCGGTCACCTGGCACATGCGGCTCGGCATGCAGGTCATCATCGAGGACTACGTGCACACCGAGGGACTGAGGGTGCTGGCGATCGTGGCCAACATCCTGTTCTGCGCGGCCGTGGCGCTGATCGGCCTCTTCGCGGTCCTGAAGCTGGCTTTCGGAGGCTGACATGGCTGGCAACGGAAGCAACGGCTCGGGCGGCGCCAAGTCCTTCGCCATCAACGGGCGAGCCTACAGCATCACGGACCATAGCTATGACGTGATCGTGGTGGGCGCGGGCGGCGCCGGGCTGCGAGCCGTCGTCGGCTGCAGCCAGGCCGGCCTCAGGACGGCCTGCATCACCAAGCTCTTCCCCACCCGCAGCCACACGGTCGCCGCCCAGGGCGGCATCGCCGCCGCGCTCGGCAACATGGGCGAGGACGACTGGCGCTGGCACATGTACGACACGGTGAAGGGCACCGACTGGCTTGGCGACCAGGACTCGATCGAATATCTCTGCCGCGAGGCGCCTTCCGCCGTCTACGAACTCGAGCACTGGGGCGTGCCCTTCTCTCGCACCGAGGACGGACGCATCTACCAGCGCGCCTTCGGCGGCATGACGACCCGCTTCGGCCAGGGCCAGGCGCAGCGCACCTGCGCCGCCGCCGACCGCACCGGCCATGCCATCCTGCACACGCTCTACGGCCAGGCGCTCAAAGCGGACGCCGAATTCTTCGTGGAGTATTTCGCGCTCGATCTGCTCATGGATGCGGACGGCGTCTGCCGGGGCGTCATCGCGCTCTGCCTCGACGACGGCTCGCTGCACCGCTTCCGAGCCCAGCGCACGATCCTCGCGACCGGCGGCTACGGTCGCGCCTATTTCTCCTGCACCTCCGCCCACTCCTGCACGGGCGACGGCAACGCCATGGTGCTGCGCGCCGGCCTGCCGCTCTCCGACATGGAGTTCGTGCAGTTCCATCCGACCGGCATCTACGGCGCCGGCTGCCTCATCACCGAGGGCGCGCGGGGCGAAGGCGGCTACCTCACGAATTCGGAAGGCGAGCGCTTCATGGAGCGCTACGCGCCCACTGCCAAGGACCTGGCCTCGCGCGACGTCGTCTCGCGCGCCATGACCATCGAGATCCGCGAGGGCCGCGGCGTCGGCCCGCACAAGGACCACATCTACCTGCATCTCGATCATCTGGGCGCCGAGCTCCTGCACGAGCGGCTGCCCGGCATCTCGGAATCGGCGCGCATCTTCGCCGGCGTCGACGTGACCCGCGAGCCGATCCCGGTGCTTCCGACGGTGCACTACAACATGGGGGGCGTGCCCACGACCTACATGGGCGAGGCGATCAGCGCCCGCGGCAACGACCCGGAGGCGCTGGCGCCGGGCCTCATGGCGGTGGGAGAAACGGCCTGCGCCTCGGTGCACGGCGCCAACCGTCTCGGCTCCAATTCACTGACCGACCTCGTGGTGTTCGGACGCGCCGCGGCGCTCAAATGCGCCGAGACGATCGAGCGCGGCGCGCGCCAGCCTGAGGCCTCGCGCGAGCGGACGGAGAAGGTGATCGCGCGGCTCGACCGCTTCCGTTACGCCGACGGCGGCACGCCGACGGCGGAGCTGCGCCGCCGCATGCAGCGCGCCATGCAGGAATACTGCGCCGTGTTCCGCACCGGCGAGACGCTCGTGGAGGGCTGCGAGAAGATCGACGAGATCTGGTCCGGCGTCGAGGATATCCGGGTCACCGACCGCTCGCTGATCTGGAACACCGACCTCGTCGAGACACTGGAGTGGGATAATCTCATCGTCCAGGCGGCCGTCACCATCAAGGGCGGGCTGAACCGCACCGAAAGCCGCGGCGGGCACGCGCGCGAGGACTATCCGAACCGCGACGACAAGGACTGGATGAAGCACACGCTCGCCTGGGCCGACACCGAGAAGCGCACGGTCACGCTGGGCTTGCGGCCGGTGCATTACTACACGCTGACCAACGACATCCAGCCGTTCCCGCCCAAGCCGCGGGTGTATTGAGATGCGGGACGCCTTCTTCTTCACTGTCATTGCCGGGCTTGTTCCGGCAATCCATGCGCACCACCCGAGCCGGCCTTGTGCAATCGGTGTTCATAGAGGCCCGCAACGAGTGCGGGCATGACATGGTGAGTGGGAGGTACCCCAGGTGCAGATCTACCCCTCCTTGTCATTGCCGGGCTTGTCCCGGCAATCCATGCACACCGTCCGAGCCGATCTTGCAAGATTGATGTCCATGGATGTCCGGAACGAATGCGGCATGACAGGATAGGCCAGAGAGCGGAAACATGAGGCGACGTTCGCTCGGAGAAGAGGTTCTATACTTCGTGTACATCCTCGCGAGCGGGAGGCACGGCACGCTCTACATTGGCGTCACCAGTAACCTCGCGAAACGGATGTTGGAGCACAGGGAAGGATTGCTGGGCGGGTTCACCAAACGCTATGGCGTGAAGAGACTGGTCCACTACGAGGTCTTCAGCGACATCCGCGCAGCTATCCAGCGTGAGAAGACCTTGAAAAAATGGCGGCGCGAATGGAAGGTCAATCTGATAGAGGCGAAGAACGCGGAATGGTCAGACCTCTATCCTGTGTTGATCGGCGCCCAGCATCCCGATGTCTGTGTTCATGGATCGCCGGACCAAGTCCGGCGATGACAAAGCAAAGCTGAGCTGAAATGGTCGAATTCGCCCTTCCACGGAACTCGAAGGTCCGGCCCGGCAAGAGCTGGCCGGCGCCGGCCGCCAAGCGGCTGAAGGAATTCCGCGTCTACCGCTGGGACCCGGACACGGCCGAGAACCCGCGCCTCGACACCTATCAGGTCGACCTCGACACCTGCGGGCCGATGGTGCTGGACGCCCTCCTCAAGATCAAGAACGAGATCGACCCGACGCTCACCTTCCGCCGCTCCTGCCGCGAGGGCATCTGCGGCTCCTGCGCCATGAACATCGACGGCACCAACACGCTCGCCTGCACCAAGGGGCATGCCGACATCGACGGGGTGGTGAGGATCTACCCCCTGCCCCACATGGAGGTTCTGAAGGATCTCGTGCCGGACCTCTCCGGCTTCTTCGCCCAGCACCGGCTGATCGAGCCCTGGCTCCAGACCACCACGCCGACGCCGCAGGCGGAATGGCGGCAATCGAAGGGCGACCGGGAGAAGCTGGACGGCCTCTATGAGTGCATCCTCTGCGCCTGCTGCTCGACGTCCTGCCCCTCCTACTGGTGGAACGGCGACCGCTATCTGGGCCCTGCCGTCTTGCTCCAGGCCTACCGCTGGCTGATCGACAGCCGCGACGAGGCGAAGGGTGAGCGCCTGGACCAGCTCGAAGACCCCTTCCGGCTCTATCGCTGCCACACGATCATGAACTGCGCCAAGGCCTGCCCCAAGGGCCTCAACCCGGCCAAGGCCATCGCCGAGATCAAGAAGCTCATGCTAGAGAGGGCGATCTAGTTCCTGCGCGGGGGTTCGGGCCATGCTCGACCATGTCGGCTT
>JBFXDI010000090.1:0-17167 GCA_050181295.1 Parvibaculaceae bacterium
CCGCGGCGCTCCTTCGAAAGGGATGGCCGGCTCGGGGGCCGGCCATGACGTGTCTGGTGGGGTGCGCCGGTTTCCGCTCTCAACGCAGTTCTGCAGGCGCTGCATGGCCCGGCGCATCTTCGTCCGCTATCTCGGCCGTGGCCTGATCGAAGCGGGCGCGCCATTGCAGCACCACCTTTGCAAGATTCCGCTCGCCCAGGTGATCGGCGATGCGCGCGAACTGCCGCAGCATGTTCCGCACGCCTGTCCGTGCGAGCCGGCTGCCAGGCTCGGGAAACACATCCGGATCCATACCCGTCTCTATCGCGGCGCGCACCGCCTGCTTTGACTGCACATATTCCTCCACCCCGAACTCCGAGAGCAGGCCCTGGAACGCCTCGAAGCTTTCCGGATCGAAGGCGCGCTCCTCGCCCAAGGGCCCCATCACCGGGCTTGCCGGAAAGAGGCTGGCGCAGGGCACAAGCCCTTCGGGGATCGGCGTGTTGGCGGAATGCGTCCGTCCCGCCCGCAGGAGCTGCGGCAGCACATGGGTGTGGGGCCCGGACGGCGAGACACCTCCCGTCTCAGGCCCTCCGATCTTCTGGTAGACCTCCGCACGCCCGAGATTGGAGAGCACCACCCGGTGGGGATGCCGCCGCAGGATCTCGCCCATGGCGGGATTGGACGGCTCGAACAAGGAGCGCCCGCAGGCGGCCCACAGGACTTCTATGAGATCGGGATCGGAGGTGCGGACGCAGAAATCGACCTGCGGCTGGGCCAGCCCCATGTCGAAGAGAATGCTTTCCCTGTCTCCTTCGCGGATGGCGTTCTCGTCGGGGCCAAGTTCGGTGAGCACCGTCCGCCGCTGCCGCCGGGCAAGCGGTTCTTCAAGGCACAAGGCCACGCCCTGCGACCAGCGATGCGGCTTCGGACTGAGTGTCTCATAGGCCACCGCCCTTGCCACCTTCAGCGCCTCGACGTCGATCCGGATGCCGCCCCGGGCGGTCGCGCGCGCAAGCTCCGAGGGGTCGTCAAATGCCGCGGGCTCGTCCGGGTCCTGATGGAACTCGGCAATGGCGCCAAACGACCCGACGCTCCATCCGGCGCCCGGATCGCGGAGCGAGCGCTCCAGCAGGTCACGCAACCTGTCCATCCTTCTGGTTCTCCGTTGAGAAATTGCCGGACCGGCGGATCGGCAGGACGATCCGCCGGCCTCCGATCTCCAGGAACTCGGCCTCCACGCCATAGACCTCGGCCAGCCTTTCGCGCGACAGTGTCTGGTCAGGCAGTCCATCCGCCACTACGCGCCCCCGGTCCATCAGAACGATACGGTCGCACCATCGCGTCGCGAGCGGAAGGTCATGCAGCGAGACGACGACCAGCGTGCCGCGCCCGGCGATGGCCTTCAGGAGCTCGAGCACGCCGATCTGGTGTGCGGGATCGAGATCGCGCGTCGGCTCATCCGCCAGCAGCACCGGCGCCTCCTGCGCCAGGGCGCGCGCCAGCAGCACGCGGGCACGCTCCCCGCCCGAGAGCGCGGTGACAGGGCGGGATGCGAAGGCGAGGGCATCGGATTGCCGGAGCGCAAGCTCGACGGCCCGACGGTCGACGACCGATGGGGCGGCGAACGGGCTGCGGCGGGCAAAGCGGCCCTGCATGACGATGTCGGAGCTCGCCAGAGGCCAGCTCACCGCCTGCTGCTGCGGCAGATAGGCGATATGCCGTGCCCGCTGCCGCGCCTTCATGGCGCGAAGGTCCATCCCGTCGAGACGCACATCCCCGATGGCAGAACCGACCAGCCCTGCGACCGCACGCAGAAGCGATGTCTTTCCCGCGCCGTTCGGCCCCGCCAGCCCCACAAGCTCGCCGCCGCGAAGGTCGAGCGAGACGTCGCGCACCACTTCCCGCCGGCCGAGGCGGACTACCAGGGACAGGATCTCGAGCCTCGTCATGCGATGCTCCTGCGGACCTTGACCAGCAGCCACAGGAAGAACGGCACACCGACGAGCGCCGTCACCACCCCGAGCTTCAGGTCCTTGCCCGGAAGGACCAGCCGCACCATGAGATCGGCCGCCGTCAGAAGCGCAGCCCCGCCGAGTGCGCTTGCCGGCAGGAGACGGCTCGGCGCGCTGCCCACGAGCGGCCGCAGAAGATGCGGCACCACGAGGCCCACGAACCCGATAGCCCCGGTCACCGCCGTCGCCGCGCCGACCCCCAACGCCGTCCCCAGCGCCGCGAGGATGCGCGTGCGGGAAAGATCGACGCCGACGCTTGCCGCCACGTCCTCGCCGAGCGTCAGCGCATCGAGAGCACGTCCGGTGAGGAAAAGAAGCGCTGCTCCGGCGAGGATGAAAGGCGCCGCAAGCCAGAGATGCGCCATGCTGCGGTCGGTGAGCGAGCCCATCATCCAGAAGACGATCTCGATCGCGCCGAAGGGGTTGGGCGACAGGTTGAGGACAAGCGACGTCAGCGCGCCCGCCAGCGTGGAGATGGCGACGCCCGCGAGGATCAGCGTCAGTACGTCGCCCGCGCGCCCCGCAAGCGCCAGCATGAGCAGCACGGCAAGGAGCGCCCCGCCAATGGCCATCGCGGGCAGCGCATAAGGCAAGAGGGCGGAGAGGCCCGTATAGAAGGCGATCACCGCGCCGAGGGAGGCCGAGGCGCTGACGCCAATGACGCCCGGCTCCGCGAGCGGGTTGCGCAGAAGCCCCTGCAGCACGGCGCCGGAGAGCGCCAATATGCCTCCGACGAGGAGGCCCAGAAGGGCGCGCGGCAAGCGGATCTCCTGCATCAGGATGCTCATGGGCGAGGTATCCGAGGCAAAGAGCGCCTCCACGCTGATGCGCCACGGGACGGATGCAACGCCGACAAGAAGCGACGCCAAGAACAGCAGACCGGCCAGCCCGCCAAGCCCCAGGAGAAGGATGCCGTAAGGCAACCGGCCGCTCATGGCGATGGGACGAGGTTGAGGCCACGGCGCTTTTCGGCGAGCAGCCTGACGGCGCTGGCCGTGAAGGGCGTGCCGCAGACGGTGAAGCGGGCGGCGATCTCGGCTTCGGCCGTCCCGGCCGCGAGCCGTCGCAGGGCGGGATGGTCCAGCACCTCCTCGGCCATGGCCGGCGCATCCCATCGGCTGTCGCCGCGCATCATCAGGTCGGGACGGTTGAGCACCAGAAGCTCCAGCGGCAGCCGTATGGTGCCCTCCAGCCCGAGCCGGCTTCCGAGGTTCTCATAGCCCGCTCCCTCGAGCACCTCCGCCACCAGCGTCCCGCGCCCCGACGTCATGCTGTTGGCATAGAGAGGCGCCGCGACGGGCCGTGGGCCCTGATGCGCAGAAGCCGCCGCGATGTCGGCGTTAAAGCCGGCCACCAGCTCCCGCGCCCGCTCCTCATTGCCAAGCAGCCGGCCCATCCGCAGGAGGTTCTGCCGTATGTCCTCAAACGTGCTTTCGGGCTGGAACTCCTCCACGGGAACACCCACGCGCCTGAGCAGCGAGACCGTGGTACGGGTCGTGTATGTGCCGGCGAGCACGAGATCCGGCGACAGGAGGAAGACTTCCTCGGCCATCCCGTGGTTGACCGGGATGGCCTTCGCCTCCTCCGCGAGGACGGAGGTTCCGGGATCGCGTGCGAGATAGGAGACGGAAACGAGTTGGCCGGGTCGGGCGAGCAACATCGCGAGCTGGTCGGTGCAGACGTTCATCGACACGACGCGCCCGGACGCCGCGGCAGCCTGGGACACGCCCCAGACCATCGCGAGCGCCAGCAGAAGCATTCGTCCCGTCACAGCCAGTCTCACGAGCCCAGGCCTCCAAGCGTGAAGCGTGCCCCGAGGAAGCCCGTGATGCCTTGGGCATTGTAGCTGAACACCTCCTGGTAGCGCTGGTCGAGCAGGTTCTCCACGCGCGCATAGAGTTTCGCCTGCTCCGTCAGCTTGTAGGAGCCGCCGACATTCAGGAGCACGAATTCGTCGAGGGTGACGCGTGTCCGGGGCGTCGCGTTGACGAACTCGAGATCGTCCATGCGCCCGTTATAGACAAGGTCGGCGAAGACGTTGGCCCTGCCGTCGAGGAAAGTGTATCCGGCATAGACCGAGGCGGCGTGCTTCGGACGCCGCACCTCGATCAGTCCCGAGGGCTCCTTGGCATCCGTGTAGGTGTAGGACGCATAAAGCGTCAGCCCTTCCAGCGGATAGGCGGTGAGGCTCACCTCCACGCCCTGGCGCTTGCTCGTGCCGTCGAGATTGATGGGCGTGGTGAACCCACCTGCGAAGATCGACTGGATCTCGTCCTCGAGGTCTTGGTTGAAGTAGGTGACGTCGCCGACCAGCAGGCCGTCGAAGAACTTCTGCTCGACGCCGACATCCCAACCGAAGGAACGCTCCGGCTTGAGGTTGGGGTTGCCCTGGAAGAAGGCCGGAATGAACCCGAACTGCTCGAAGAAGGTGGGATTGGTGACGCCGGTTCCGACCGAGCTGTGGAGACGCGTTCCGGCGGACGGCAAGAGCCAGGCGCCGGAGACGGACCAGGTAAAGGCATCGCGAAAGCAGTCGTTGTCGTCGTAGCGGGCGGCGCCCGTCAGAAAGAAGCGCTCGAGGAACTCGGCCTTGTACTCGCCTACATAGCCGTAGAGCACGCGCGTCTTCTCATCGAGCTGCGTCGGATCGAAGACCGGCGGGCGCTGCCGGAAGCTCTCCTGCTCGAACTCGAAACCGGTGGTGAGCGAATGCACGGAGCCGAGGAGGTCCGGCGCCTCGAGCTTCACGGTGTTCTGGTAGCTCGCATTTACGCGTTCGCCCTCGCTTGCCGAGGACTTCGCTCCATCCTGGAAGAAGTGGCGCGATGTGTCGTTCATGGAGCCTCGCGCGCGGTGGGTCCAGGCGCCGTCGAAGAGGATCCAGGTCAGCCCGCCGCCGGCGAGGAGCTCGCGCGCCTTGGACACATCGTCGGAATCGATCACCAACCCTTGAGTCGGCGTATCGGGAAAGGCGAAGTCCTGCCGGTCGCCTTCATTGCGCCGATCCACGTAGCGGACATTGGCGTCGAAGAGCAGGTTCTCCAGGAGATCGATGTTGATGCGTCCGTTGAGCGTGGCGTTGCGGTCGCCGTCCTTCTCGTCGCCGAAGTCGGAGATGTTGTAGCCGTCGTTGCGGCGGAAGGCGGCGGAGAGCGCCAGGTCCATGCGCTCGGTCCCGCCACTCACGAGGCCCGATATGAGCGCTGTCGCGTCGGTGCCGCCCTCGCTCTTGAAGCGTGCGTTCCAGCCGCCGCGGCGGCCACGCTTGGTGATGATGCTGATGACGCCTGCCGTGGCGTTGGACCCATAGAAGGCGCTCTGCGGACCCCGCAGCACCTCGATGCGCTCGATGTCGGAGGCGAGCAGGCTGCCAAAGTCGAACTCGCCCTGGCTCACCTCGCCCGCCTCCACGCCGTCGATCAGGACCAGCACGTGGTTGCCTTCGGCGCCCCGGACGCGGATCTGGGTGAGGCCGCCGAGATTGCCGGTGCGCGAAACAGCGACGCCCGGCACCTGGCGCAGCAGGTCCGCCACGGTGCGGGCCTGCGACCGTTCGATCCGCGCCTCATCGATGATCGTGTGGGCGCGCCCGACGGTCGCCGAATAGGCGGGCGTGCGGCCGGCCGTGACGAGGATCTCCCCGAGCTCAATCTCCTCGGCCAGAGCGGCTGCGGATGCTCCGAGAAAGCAGCCGGCAGAAAGCACGAAAGTCATTCGTCGCATGGACAGTCATCCCTCTCATCAAGCCGGCGCGCATGGCGGCCGGCGCGATCCCACGGACCACGCGAGAAGGTTCATCGACGACGATGGGTAGGAATGCAGACAGCCCGACCATCCGGCGATTTCCCCGCGCGGCAACACCTTCCGATGTCACCGCCACGGAAATCCGCGCCCGGACACCCCTCGTGCCCGCGGTCGGGTGACGTGCAGCGGCAGGTCTCCTGGCTCGCGGGTCGGCGCCTTCGTCCGCCTTCCCGGCCTTCGCATCGCAATGCTCGGCCAGTGGCTATTTGGACGCGGGCTCGCCGCTTACAGTTGCGGGGGCAGCCACGGTTTCGGCCCCTCTGGGGTATGCCTCACCGTGTTCCCTCTTAGCCGTCTGAATCGACGGAACCGTTGCGGATGCGAAACTGGTCCGGACGGCGATGGGTGTCAAGGGCCGGAAGCAGCATCGGTTGGATGATCTCGCGCTTCATGTCCACGGACATGAAGGCCTGACGCGATCTCAGGGGGCCGAAGGATACCAGTAGTCGGGCTCGGGCCGCTGCCAGTTCCGCGGGGCGTGGCGTATCTCGACGATGGTCGTGAGATCCTCCTCGGTGCCGAAATAGACGAAGCGGGTTCCGAGAAAGTTGCCTTCCATAAGCGGCGCCCAGCCCCGATCGGTGAAGGCTTCGATGATCTCCTCGATCGGACGGTTGCCGCAATCGACGTTGATGTGGTGTATGCCCTCGCCGTGGTCGCGCAGGAACTCCCAGTAGATCGACGGCTCGCTCAACGGCTGGATCAGTTCCCAGTTCATCTCCTTCGTCCAGGCGAGCGCCAGCTTCATGCTGAAGGGCGTGGCCACGCCGCGGAGCTTGGTGTCCGTCAGTCGGGGGGCGCCGTAGGTGTAGACGCGCCACGGCCCGACGCCGAGCTTCGTGTAGTGCTCAAGACGGGCATCGAGATCACGCACCACGATTCCGACCTGGGTGATGTTCTTCACGAGATCCGGCAGCTTCGACGTCATCGTGAATTGCTGCTCCTTTCTGCGTCGCGTCTTTGGCGGCGGACAGGGCTCGGCCCGCTGCGACCCAGTTAATCGGAACAGATCTGCGTGGCGCCAGTCATGGGCCGGCCTAGCAGTTATCTGCCGCCACGATGAGTCGGCCGACGGCTTCCATCCGGCAGCGGTTGCATCCTGCGCCGGCAGAAGGCGGGGCAGCGATAACTGCTATGCGGCACGGCTATGAACAACCTTGCTAGGCTGATGTCATCAAGGGGTGGATCCCCATAGTTCCGAAGTAGTCGTAGACCAGTAACGGCGCTCCGACGCGACCACGTCAAAGACTCTAGCAGTATCAACATGTGATACTAGCGTTGTCATTTGACATTCTCAAGGCCGCTGCGCGATGCTGCCACTTCGCTCGACCGGGGGGAAGAGTGTGGCCAGGAGCGGCTCTGAGCCGACGCAACGGTAGTCGAAGGTGGCAGGATGTCGTCCCCTCATCTCGCACTGCGCAACATACGCAAGAGCTTCGGCGCCTTCGTGGCGCTGCACGACTTCAGCCTCACCGTGAACGCGGGCGAACTGGTGACGCTGCTCGGACCCTCGGGCTCCGGCAAGACGACGCTGCTTCGCGTGGTGGCCGGCTTCGAGGAACCGGACTCGGGCTCGGTGCTGCTCAAAAACGCCGACATCACGCACCTGCCGGCCGCCGCCCGCAACATCGGCATGGTGTTCCAGAACTACGCGCTCTTCCCCCACATGAGCGTTTTCCAGAACGTCGCCTTTCCGCTCGAGATGCGCTCGGCATCGAAGCCGGAAATCGCTGACCGCGTCGAGAAAGCGCTCTCCGTAGTCGATCTCGCGGCGCTCAAATCGCGCCTGCCCCACCAGCTCTCCGGCGGCCAGCAGCAGCGCGTGGCGCTCGCCCGCGCGCTGGTGTTCGAACCCTCCCTGCTGCTGCTCGACGAGCCCTTCGGCGCGCTCGACCGCAAGCTCAGGGAAGGGCTGCAGCTCGAGGTGCGGCGGCTGCAGCAGCGCCTCGGCATCACCACGATCTTCATCACCCATGACCAGGAGGAAGCACTCATCCTTTCCGACCGGATCGTCGTGATGAACGGGGGGCGGATCGAGCAGGTCGGAACCCCGACCGAGATCTATAACCACCCGGCGAGCGAGTTCGTCGCGGACTTCGTGGGCGAGTCCTGCATCTTCCGCGGCAAGGTGCAAAGCGCGGACGATGAAATGAACGCGGTCGCGCTCGACAACGGGCTGCGCCTCCTCGCTCCGGGCAACTGGAAGAGCGGCCAGGCCGTTGGCGTTCTGTTCCGCCCCGAGCGTCTGCGCATTTCCGACACCGCCGGGCCGAATGTCTTTTCCGGCGAGATCGTCGAACGGATCTTCATCGGCACGGCTTGGCGCTACAAGCTCAGGCTGCCGCAGGGCGCGGAACTCAGCATCCGCCTGCCTGGAGAAACCGGCGCCGACCGACTGCGGCAGGGAGACAGCCTGTCGGTCGAGGTGCCGCCCGCGGGAATCCATCTCTTTTCGCTGGAGGAGGCTCCACGCGCGAGCGCGTGAGAACGCTTGAGCAAATCATCAAGGAGGGAGTGAAGATGAGATTGAACCGTCGCGATTTCGTGGCCGCTTCGGCGGCGACCATGGCTCTGCCAATGGCGGGTGCGTTCGCCACCGAGCCGCCCAAGCCGGAAAGCATCGTCGTCAACAACTCGGGCGGCGCGGTGGGCGTCGCCCTTCGCAAGGCCTTCTACGACGTGTTCGAGAAGGAGACCGGCATCCGCATCGTCGAGTCGAGTCCCATGGACTTCGCCAAGCTCAGGGCGATGGTGGAGTCCGGCAACATCGAGTGGGCGCTGACCGAGATCGATCCGGAGGCAGTCGGGCTGGCGCGCCGCCTCAACCTGCTCGAGCCCATCGACGACAGCATCGTGAACCGGTCGACGTACCCCGAGCAGTACAAGGCCAAGGACATCTTCACCGATGCGGTCGGCGCGGTCATCCTCGGCTACCGCACGGACGTCTTCAAGGAAGGGGCGCATCCGAAAGGCTGGGTCGATTTCTGGGACGTGGCCAAGTTCCCCGGCCCGCGGGCGCTGCGCAACCATCCGAGCGGCAACATAGAGTTCGCCCTCATCGCCGACGGCGTTCCCATGGACAAGCTCTATCCTCTCGATCTCGACCGGGCCTTCAAGAAGCTCGACGAGATCAAGAAGAACATCTCGGTCTGGTGGGAGTCCGGCGCCCAGGCGGTGCAGCTCATCCTGGACAAGGAAGTGGTGCTGGTGACGACCTGGAACGGGCGCTTCACCGACGTTCTCCGCAAGGATCCCAATGCGCCGGTCGCGATCGAATGGACGCAGGCCATGGCGATCGACGGCACCTATGCGATCCCCAAGGGAGCAAAGGACGCCTACTGGGCCCAGCGGCTGCTCGCGGTCATGGCCGACCCGGAAAGGCAGGCCATCTACGCGGCGGAGATTCCCTATCCCTCGCCCAACCCCGAGATGCTGAAGCACCTCGATCCGGCATTGCTCGATTCAATGCCTTCGGCGCCGCAGAACATGTCCAAGATGTTCCGCAGCAACTACGAATGGTGGGACGAGCACGCGGCCACGACCCTCGAAAGGTGGAACGCCTGGATCCTGACCTGAGCACCCTCCCGCGCGCGATGGGCGCGCCGGCATGAGCCATACCGGGAATGCGAGTAGCGCGACGGACATTCCGTCGCGCTACTCCGCTCATCGCCCTTCGCGTAGGTTTCATCGGATGACCGTCGCCGCGACCGCGGACCATACCTCGATGCTCGACGGCCTGAGCAGGAATGCCAGGCTCGCCCTGCTCATGCTGCCCGCGCTCCTGCTCTTCCTCGTCTTCTTCGGCGCGCCCCTGGTGAGGCTCCTGCTTCTCGGCTTCGAGGGTGGCTTCGGTCACTACGGGAGGGCGATCACCGGGGCGGTCTTCCAGCAGATCTTCCTCCTGACCTTCCAGATCTCGATCGCCGTCACCCTGATCACCTTCCTGCTCGGCTATCCGGTGGCCTATCTCCTCGCCACGACCACGCCGGGCTGGCGCACGCTGGGCTTCATTCTGATCCTGCTGCCGCTCTGGACGAGCATCCTCGTGCGCACCTATGCCTGGATGGTGCTTCTCGGGCGCAACGGCATCGTGAACCAGTTTCTCATCGGCATCGGCGCCATCGAGCAGCCGATCGCCTTCCTCTACAATTTCTCTGGCGTGCTCATCGGCATGGTGCACGTGCTCCTGCCCTTCATGATCCTGCCACTCTATGCCGCCTTCAAGCGGCTCGACCCGCGCCTGGTGGAGGCGGCGGAAGGACTTGGCGCCGGCAACTGGAGCATCCTCACGCGCATCTACCTGCCCCTTACCCGCAACGGCATCGTCGCGGGCTGCAGCCTCGTCTTCGTGACCTCGATCGGCTTCTACATCACCCCGGCGCTGCTCGGCGGAGGGCGCGTCATCATGATCGCGCCGCTGATCGACCAGCAGGTGAGACAAGTGCTCAACTGGCCTTTTGCGAGCGCGCTGGCCGGGATCCTGCTCATCCTGACAATTGCCATCTACAGCGTCATGAACTGGTCTGTGGACTCGCGCGAAAAGGGGCGAGCATGAGGAGCAAGAAGCTTCCTCGCACGGCACTCCAGGCCTTCGTGGGGCTGGTGTTCCTGTTCCTCACCGTGCCGCTGGCGATCATCTTTCCGGTGTCGCTGAGCTCCTCGTCCTACCTGCAGTTCCCGCCACCGGGCTTCTCCCTGCGCTGGTTCGAGAACTATCTCATGAGCCCGGTCTGGATGGCGGCGACGGCGCGCAGCCTGCAGCTCGCCGTGACGACCGTCGTCCTGACGCTCGCCATCGCGCTGCCGCTGGCCTTCGCGCTCACGCGCGGCACCTTTCCGGGCCGGGCAGTGATCGAGCGGCTGATGCTGACGCCCCTCATCGTGCCGACCATCGTGACGGCCATCGCCATCTACAGCATCTTCTCGCAGCTCAAGCTGCTCGGGTCCTTCACGGGGCTCGCAGTGGCCCATTCGATCCTCGCGCTCCCCTTCGCGCTCATCGTGCTGCAGGCAGGTTTCCGCGGGCTGGACCAGAATCTCGAGAGCGCTGCGGCGGGCCTCGGCGCCGGCCGCCTCACGATCTTCCGGCGGATCGTGCTGCCGCAGATGACGCCGAGCATCGTGTCGGCGGCGCTCCTCTCCTTCATCACCTCCTTCGACGAGCTGGTGGTGGCGATCTTCCTCGCAGGGACCAATTCGACGCTGCCCAAGCGGATGTTCGAGAACATCCGCACCGAGGTCGATCCGACGGTCGCTGCGATCTCGGTGCTGCAGATCCTGATGATCTGCCTCGGGCTTTTCCTGTTCGCCCGCTACGGGCAAGGACGGCGCAACGCGCAGCTCGGCTGAGCCCGCGCCTCAATCGGCCAGATCGACCTGGACGCGATCAGGCAGCGAGATGCCCGCCATCCACCGGCAGCGTCACGCCATTGACGTAGCTCGCCATGTCGGACACCAGGAACACCACCGGCCCCGCCATCTCCTCGGGAGCCCCATAGCGCGCCATCGGGGTCCGCGCCCGATAGAGGTTCGGGTCGTCATAGTCGCGGATCTCGCCCGCCGACATCTCCGTCAGGGTCCAGCCGGGGGCGATTGCGTTGACACGTATTCCGTCGGGCGCGAGCTCGCGGGCAAGGTACTGCGTGAGCGACCGCACGCCACCTTTCGCGGCGGTGTAGCCGGCGCTCGAAGTCCCGCTGACGAAGGCGGCAATGGAGGCGACATTGACGATCGCCCCTCTTGTCGACCGCAGGGCCGGCAGGAAGGCGCGGGTCACATGGAACACTCCGTCGAGGTTGACGGCCATGACCCTTTTCCAGGCATCGACCGCGTGCGGCTCGTCGAGCCGCGCATAGGGCGCGATGCCGGCATTGTTGACGAGGATGCTGATGGACCCATGCGCGGCAGCGATCCGGGCGGCGGCCTCCCCTATGGACGTCGGATCCGCAACGTCCATGGCGATGCCCGACGCCTCGCCGCGGGCACGCCTCACGTCCTCGACCACACCTGCGACATTGTCGAGGCTGACATCCGATATGACGACCTTGGCTCCATGGACGGCGAGACCCCTGGCGATCGCCGCTCCGATGCCCCGCCCTGCGCCGGTGACGAGGGCAAGGCGGCCACGCAGCAGGGCATTGCTCATGCGAAGGCGTATTTGTCGACGATCTCCTGGCGCACGGTGACGCCGAGGCCCGGCTTGTCGCGAAGCACCAGCATCCCCTTCTCATGCACCCACGGGTCCTCGACCAGCTCGTGCTGCATCGGAGTCTCGTGCGGCTTGAAGTCGAGCGTGTCGCCCGCCGGCGACATGGCGACGAAGGCAAGGCTCGCGGCGGTGTTGAGCGCGCTCGACCAAGTGTGGGCGCTGTACTTGATGCCGGCGGCCTCGGCCATCATCACGACCTGACGGCAGCCGGTAAGGCCGAGGCACCAGGCGGGATCGAGCTGCAGTATGTCGACGCCCTTCGACCGGATGACATGGCCGTAGCTCTCCGGGCTCCATTCGTCCTCGCCGGTGCCGATAGGCGTGCTGACCGACGCGCGCAGACGCGTATGGCCGTCGAGATTGTCGGGCCTCAGGGGCTGCTCCACCCAGCGAAGGTCGAACTCCTCCCACTCCCGAATGCGCTGGATGGCGGTCGGCACATCCCAGATGTCGAAGGGTCCCGGAATATCGACCGCGAGCGAGATTTCGTCCCCGATCACCTTGCGGATCTCGCGCAGATATTGGAGGTCGCGCTTGCGGTTCTGGCCGAACATCGCATCGACCCGCATGCCCCAGCCGGCCTTGACGATTCCGTAGCCCTCGTCGCGGAAGCCCTGGAACTCCTTCAGCGTCCAGTCGAGATCGTCCATGTCGAAGATGATGGAGGCCATGGCGGGAATTTCTTTCCGGAGCTGGCCGCCGAGCAGCCTGGCGACCGGCTGACCGAGAAGCTTGCCCTTGAGGTCCCAGAGCGCCATGTCGATGCCGCTGATGGCGAGCGCGGCGACGCCCTCGACGCCGAACCAGTTGGCGGCCTTGCACATCTGCCGCCATAGCACCTCGACATCGACGGGATCCTGATCCTTGACGATCGGGGCGAAGGCCTCGTCCACCAGCACCCTGGTCGCGAGCGCGGCTGGCCGGAAGCGGGTTAGAGCCTCGCCCCAACCGACAGCGCCGCTCTTCGTCTCGATCCGGACCAGAGTGATGCAGCGGTCGGCGCCGCGGTAGTGCGGCTCTTTGTAGGTAACGGGAAACGCCCGAACGCTCTTGACCGTGTCCATTCCGTGGCTCTCCGAATTTTCCCTGATGGCCTCTACTTGCGGCTGATGTCCGGCGCGTCCGGATCGCCGCTCCAGGGAATCCAGTTGAAGGCGGTCCAGCCGCCGTCCGGGACGATCACCTGGCCGGTCACGAAGCTCGAGCGCCCGCCCGCGAGGTAGAGCACCGCCTCCGCGATGTCGCGTGGCCGGCCGAGGCGGCGGAGCGGCGTGTGATCCAGATAGACGTCGATGTCGATCAGGCCCTGGTCAATCGCCTCCCGCAGCATTTCCGTCTCCGTCATGCCGGGCGCCACGGCGTTGACGCGGATGCCGTAGGCCGACCACTCGACGGCGAGCACCTTGGTCATGGAGATGACTGCGGCCTTGGCGGCGCTGTAGGCGAGCCGCATGGGAAAGGCCACGAGGCCGTTGATGGAGGAGATGTTGACGATGGCCCCGCCGCCGCCTTCGCGCATGCGCCTGCCGAACTCGCGGCTGCAGAGGAAGACACCGGTCGTCAGCACCTCGAAGGAGTCGTGCCAGTCCTTGAGCGGAAAGCTCATGCTGGGGCCGAGCCGGCTGATGCCGGCATTGTTGACGAGCACGTCGACGCGGCCGAAGTCGGACGTCACATCGCGCGCCGCAGCCGTGACACGTTCCTCGTCGGACACGTCGACGTCGTAGAAACGCGCGTCCGCACCCTGACCGCTGAGGCGCGCGACAACCTCCTCGCCTGGCCCCGCCTCGCGGTCGAGGATCGCGATCCGCCCGCCGTGCTCGGCGAAGAGTTCGCAGATCGCGAAGCCGATCCCGCGGCTTCCGCCCGTGACGACGCAGACCTTGCCGTCAAGTTCGCGAGCAGCGCCGCTCATGCAACCGCTCCCGCAAGCCTGCGCGGTGAACCGTCGCCACGGTTGCGCGTCTCGGCCAGCTCGACCCGGATGCCGTCCGGGTCCTTGAGGCAGACGATGCGGCCGCCTTGGTTCGGTCCGCCATCGGGTCTCTGGACATCGGAAAGAAACTCGACGCCCTCGTTGACGAGCCGCGCATGGAAGTCGTCGAGACCGTCGCAGAAGACGCTGAAATGCGCCGTGCCCGGATTGGCCAGGGAAGGGTCGACGGGCGTCTTCTCGACGCCGACATATTCGAGGATCTCAAGGAAAACGTCGCTGCCCGGGATCGTCAGCATCGCGATCTCGAGCGTGACGTCCGGATAGTAGCCGACGATCTTCTGCACATAGGGCTTCGACATGCTCCAGCGCGCCACCTGCTCGAAGCCCAGCTTCTCCACATAGAAGGCGGCCGAGCGCTCGACATCGCGCACCTGGATGCCGATATGGTCGAACTCCGTCGTGATCGAGCCCACGGGCGCAGGCGTGGGATTCTCTTGCCGTGGCGAGCCGTCACCCCGGTAGCCTGACTGGACAAGTTCGACCCTCACGCCGTCGGGATCGATCATGTAGACGATGCGGCCGCCCTTGTTGGGCCCCGCGACCGGCGTCTGGACGTCGGAGACGAAGGCCACGCCCTTCGCCGCAAGCCGCGCATGGAGATGATCGAGATCGTCGCAGAAGAGGCAGAAATGCGCCGTGCCCGGATTCGCGTTGGCGGGGTCGATGGGCGTTTTCTTGACGTTCCGATACTCCGCGATCTCGAGAAAAAGCTCGCTGCCGGGAATGGCCAGCATCGCGATCTCGAGCGTGGCGCCGGGGTAGCCGACGAGCCGCTGCAGGTAGGGCTGCGACATCGACCAGCGGGCGACGCGCTTCAACCCCAGCGCGTCCTCGTAGAACGCCGTCGCGCGCTCGATGTCGCGCACCTGGATTCCGAAGTGATCGCAGCCCGTGATCATTCAACATCTCCCACACGCTTCCGCAAGGTCGTCCGATCCCCGGCGGAAGCCTGTGGCATTTGATAGCGTCACGGGAGGAGACACGCCACCGCAGGCACGGGAATAGCTGATATCGCAGCGAGGCTTGCGCCGATCCCCCTATAGTGTGCGTGCGATGCCCCGAAGGAGGAAACGTTGACGACCAATCTGCCCGCGGAGCGGCTTCTCGATCTCTACCGCTGCATGAAGCTCATCAGGCTCACGGAAGAGCGGCTGGCCGAGGATTGCGCGAACGGCAAGCTGCCCGGCCCCGTGCATCTCTATATCGGACAGGAGGCGGTGGCGGCCGGCGTCTGCGGGCAGCTCTCCAATGCCGACTGGATCGCAAGCACGCATCGCGGGCACGGCCACTTCCTCGCCAAAGGAGGCAGCGTCGAAGGCCTGATGGCCGAGATCTACGGGCGCGAGACCGGCATCTGCAAAGGTTTTGGCGGATCGATGCATGTCACGGACCTCGGCAAGGGCATGATGGGCGCCAACGGCATCGTGGGCGGCGGCATCGCGCTCATGACCGGGGCGGCGCTTGCGGCGCAACTCGACGGGAAAGGTGGCGTCGCCGTCTGCTTCTTCGGCGACGGCGCCGCCAACCAGGGCGTGCTGGCGGAGGCCCTGAACGTCAGCGCGCTCTGGCGGCTGCCGCTGCTCCTGGTGTGCGAGCACAACGGCTTCTCCGAATTCTCCCCCGCGGCCACGGTCACGGCAGGCGACATCTACCGGCGCGCCACAGCTTACGGAGTTTCCTCGGAACGGGTGGACGGGAACGACATCGTCGCCGTCTGGCAGGCGGCGGATCGCGCGCTGCAGCGGGCAAGGCGCGGCGAGGGCCCGACCCTCATCGAGGCCTCGACCTACCGCATACGCGGCCACGTCGAATACGAGAACACCTTTCTCGGCGTGCCCTATCGCAGCGAAGAGGAAGTCGCGACCTGGAGAGGGAAGGACCCGATCGAGGCCTTCAAACGGCATCTCCTCGGGGAGGATCTCGTCCCGGAGAGCGACCTGAAAGCGCTCGACGAGGAGCTCCACGCCCGCGTCTCCGAGGCTGTCGCGCAGGCAGAAGCAGCCCCCTGGCCCGAGCCCAGGGCCTCCCCCAAAGAGCTCATGTTCGCATAGGCCGGAGCGAGCCCCATGAAACGCATGCGCATGATCAACGCCATCAACGAGGCACTCGTCGAGGAGATGGAGCGCGACCCGAAGGTGATCCTCTTCGGGGAGGACGTGAAGGCGAGCCTCTTCGGCGACACCAAGGGCCTCTTCGACCGTTTCGGCCCCGACCGGGTGCGCGACACGCCGATCTCGGAACAACTCATCACCGGCATGGCGGTGGGCGCGGCCGCCGCCGGCTACCGGGTCGTCTGCCACATGATGTACTCGAACTTCCTCTATACGGGCTTCGACGCCATCGCCAACCAGGCGGCAAAACTTCGCCTCATGACGGGCGGACAGATCAGGCTTCCCATCGTCTATATCGCGGTTTCCGGCGGCGGGCGGTCGGCGGCCGCCCAGCACAGCGACAGCGTCCACCCGCTGCTCATGAATCTCGGCGGCCTCAAGGTTGTGACGCCGAGCATCCCGGCCGACGCCAAGGCGCTGCTCAAGACAGCGATCCGGGACGATAATCCCGTGGTGTTCCTGCAGGCGGCCGGGCGCGGCGGCGAGAGCGGCGAGGTTCCGGACGGCGAAGCGCTGCTGCCGCTCGGCGAGGCGGCGTTGCGTCGGGAAGGCAGCGACGTCACCGTCGTCGCCTTCGGCAACATGGCGCGCAACGCGCTCAAGGCGGCGGAAGCCTGCGCCTCGGACGGCGTGTCGGTGGAGGTTGTCGATCCCCGCACGCTCGTGCCGCTCGATCTCGAGACGATCCTCGCCTCGGTCAGGAAGACGGGCCGGCTGGTCGTCGTGGACGAGGCACGCGACGCCTGCAGCGCCGCATCCCAGATCGCCGCCATCGCCGCCGACCAGGCCTTCGGCGACCTCAAAGCACCGATCCGGCGTGTCACCGTGGACAACGTCGCCATGCCTTACTCACCACCCCTCGAGCAGGCCGTGCTTCCGAGCGTGGAGCGGATCATGGACGCGATCCAGTCGGTCACAGAATACAAAGGCAAGAAGCAATGAACGTGACCCTCAAGCTCCCGCGGCTCAGCATGAACATGGTGCAGGCGACGATCACCACGTGGCACAAGCAGGTGGGCGACGCGATCACGGAGGGCGAGGTGCTCTACGACGT
>JBFXDI010000091.1:0-17162 GCA_050181295.1 Parvibaculaceae bacterium
GGCACGAAACCGTGCCAGAGCCCGTCGGCGAGGTCTTGACCGCCCCAACCTGGTGGCCGCCTCCTCCATCCATGCCAGCTCGGTGAAGGCTGCGGAGTATCTCGGCATCGAGGTCCGGAAGGTCCCCTATGGCGCGGATTTCCGTTCCGATGTCGAAGCCATGGCGCGAGCTGTGAACGACCAGACGGTGCTTCTTCTGGGTTCGGCTCCACAGTTCCCCACGGGCGTGTTCGACAGGATCGCGGACCTCGCCGCCCTGGCGCGCCAGCGTGAGCTGTGGCTGCATGTCGACGCCTGCGTCGGCGGCATGCTTTCGCCCTTCGCCCGCAAGCTCGGCCATCCAGTACCGGACTTCGACCTTTCGGTTCCGGGCGTAACGTCGCTTTCGGCGGACCTCCACAAGTACGGCTATGCGGGCAAGGGCGCGTCCGTCCTGCTGCTTGCGGACGCCGAGGATCTCGAGCACCAGCGGTTCTCCTATGACTGGGCGAACGGCGTCTATGCGACGGACACGTTCCTCGGGACACGCTCCGGAGGCGCCATCGCCGCAGCCTGGGCCGTGATGCAGTATCTCGGCGAAGAGGGATATCTCCGGCGCGCGAGCCTGATCCTTAACACTGTGGCGGCACTCGCGCGTGGGATCGAGGCTATTCCGGGCCTTCAGTGCATCCGGCCCTATGATCTCTGCATCCTGCTCTACGGTTCCTGTGACACGGCTCTCGACATTAACGTCGTAGCGGAGGAAATGGCCGCGCGAGGCTGGTATGTCGGACGGGCGCGCGAGCCTCGCGACAGCATCCAGATCGCCGTCAATCCCGAACATGCCCGTGCGGTCGAGCGCTATCTATCCGACCTCGAATCGTCCGTGGCGAGCGCCAGGAAGAGCGCCCGCCGGTCATCCTTCGACAAGGGCACTTACTGACCGTCCAACCTTCACCGGCAACTCCGTCCCTTCGAGGTTGAGCGTGACGTTGCGGCCAAGCGAAGGGACGTGCGCAAGCAGCATCGACCTTCCGTCCAGGCAGGGCGAGGCTGAGGAAACCAGCCCGACGAACGCGCCATCCGACCAGATGGGCTCCCCGCCGCGCAGCTCCCCCGCGACGCTCCCGCAGAGAAGCCCCTGCCCGCCCGATGGCCGGAATCGTCCCCTGCCTACTTCCTTCAATCCGCTTCGTGACGGGGAAACGGCCGCAACGAGTTCGTGATCGATCGAGGGAATGGCCTGCGCGATCCGCGCCCGTTCGAGCGCCGCCTCGCCGATCCAGGATACGCCGAGGCCCGGAACGGCGGCCAGGAGCTGGTCGGCGACGTGCTCGGCAAACTCCGTTTCCATAAGAAGAAAGAAGGCTTCGCTCCACGGGTGGCGCAGGACAATGACCTCCGCGCCACCCATGGACAGCGAGGTGGCCTCACCTGGCCGCGGCGGCTTTTTCGTCTTTCCCAGCCACAACATCACGGCTTCGGCCTTGGCGCCCTGCAAGGCGAGAAGGGCGAGGCCGGAATGGCATGGCAGGAGTTGCGCCTTCTCCGTTCCCTGCGGCTGAAGCAGCAGTGCATCGGCGGGCTCGCGGGAAGCGTCCCCGATAATCAGGAATCTGTCTCCCAGGCGCGCGACCAGCATGGCGCTTTCCACGCCGCCCTCCCGAGCAGGTACGATGCCGACTTCGCACCCGCCGCTCTCGAGTGTCAGACCATTGAACACGCGGCCGACGAGACCCTCGGCGCCCGGGCCTTCAAGCTGCCAGCGCGCCGAGGATGTCCAGTCGGCAAGGCCGGCGCCCTGCCGGAGCGCATTCATCTCCTCTGCGAGCCCGGCAATATTGACCGGCCTCTCCCATCCCATGACTTGCCGAAAGGTGGCCCCGGCAGCAGCAAGACGGGCATGGAAGGGAGACCGCCGGACGTTGCGGCCCGTCCTGAATTCGCGGGGAATGCGGCCGATGCTGTAGAGATGGCCCGGCGCCTCGCTCACTCTGTCACGCAGCCAGTCGGGGCGCGAGTGGAACGGGAGGAAGCGACCGGGGGAGAACGGCGACAGATCGACCCGGCCTGGCTTGCCGAGGATCATCTCGGCCAGCGCCCGCGCTGAGCCTGCCGCATTGTTCACGCCCGCCGAATTCATGCCGGCCAGCACATAGAAACCCTGCACCTGCGGCACGGGGCCGGCAAGGAAGCGACCGTCAGGCGTGAAGCTCTCCGGCCCGTTGAGCAGCATCTTCACCTCGGCGTCCTCGAGCGCCGGGATGCGATGCATCGCCGCCACCATGTATGGCTCGAACTGTTCCCAGTCATCAGGCAGAAGGGCGAAGGAGAAATCGTCCGGCAGGGCCTCGATCGCGATTGGCTTGGCGCGGTCCTCGAAGCAGCCGAGCAGCAGCCCGTCCACCTCCTCGCGCCCGTAGATGCATGCGTCCGAATCGCGGAAGCTCGGCATGTCCTTGAAGATGCCGGGAAAGGCTTTGGTCAGGATATAGAAATGCTCGTTCGCATGGATCGGAAGCTCCACGCCCACCATGCGCGCGATTTGCGGCGCCCAGAGACCTGCGCAGTTGATGACGCGCTTGGTGCGGATGGTGCCCCGGTCGGTCTCTACGGACGCGACCGCCCCGTCCGTGAGGCCGATATTGCGGACGCGCGCCTGCTCCATGACGACGGCGCCCTTGGCGCGCGCGGACTTGCTCAGCGCCGCGATGAAGTCCGTGGCGTTGACCCGTCCCACCGTCGGCGTCCACAAGCCCCCGATCAGGTCGTCCACGCGCAGGATCGGCAGACGATCTCTGATTTCATTGGGCCCGATCCAGGTGCTCTCGACGCCTCTCGCTTGTGCTACGGCCTGGAGGTGCTTCAGCGCCCGTACGCGAGGCTCGTTCGTGGCCATCTGCACGCGTCCGGTCTTGCGCCACCCGACCTCCTGGCCGGTCTCCTCCGCGAGCTTGGTGAAGAGTTCCATGTTGTAGCGATAGAAATCGAGGAAGGCGTAAGTCGAGACGTCGATGAGCGCGATGTTGGCAGCGGAGTGCCAGGTCGTGCCGCATCCGAGCTTGTCGCGCTCGACCAGGACGACATCCTTCAGGCCCTGTTCCACGAGTCCGTAGAGCATGGCCGCGCCGACCACGCCCCCTCCGATCACGACGGCGTCGGCCTTGTTGGGCATCGTCCCAGTATTCATGGAAAAGCTCCCTTACGATGCGGCCCTGGAAGCCGCCTTCTTGTCACGGGCCTCGATGGCCTGGAAAACCACCACCAGCAGCACCGAGATAATGTTGAGCAGGCTTGCGACCGCCGCGATGGTGGGATCCACCTGGTCGCGAAGGTTCGTGAACATCACCCGCGTGAGGGTCGAACGCGCGCCTCCGCTGATGAAGAGCGCGATGATCACCTCGTCGAACGAGGTGAGGAAGGCCAGAAGCGCCCCGCTGATGATGGCGAAGCGCAACTGCGGCAGGACGATCAGGACGAAGGAGCGCGCGGGGCTCGAGCCCAGGCTTTCGGCCACGCGGACCTGGTTGAGATCGAAGGTCTGAAGGCGCGTGAACACCACCACCACCACGAACGGGATGGCGAGCATCGTGTGGGCCAGCACGAGGCCGGTCATCGTGTTCACGAGCCCGATGCGCGCGTAGATGTAGAAGATTCCGATAGCGATCAGGATGACGGGCACGGTCAGCGGCATGGTGAGCGCCGCGAGCAGGAACGGGGATGATGATCCCCTCCCGAGAAGCCGCAGCCCGTAGGCGGCCAGCGTCCCGAGGATCGTCGCGAGAATAGAGGTGAGGAAGGCCGCCGAGAGCGAGATTATGGTGGCGTCTCGCCAGCCCACGGAGCCGAAATAGGCCTCGTACCAGCGCAGCGACCACTCCCGCGGAGGAAACTGCAGGTAGTCCGCGGCGGAAAAGGACATCGGCACCACGATGAGACTCGGGACGATGAGCCCGAACATGACGAGCGCACCGAAGAGATAGAGCGGAATCCGCTGGCGTGGCTGGACATGGTCTTCCATCAGGCGACCATCCTGCGTCTTCCGCTCAGCCACCAGGCGGCTGCAAGAACCAGGGTTGTCATCAGGATGAGGATCACGCCCAAGGCTCCCGCAGGACCCCAGCTGGCGTTGAAGGTGACGTTGCGCTCGATCACCATGGCGATCATCTGCACCCGCCCGCCGCCGAGCAGGGCCGGCGTGATGTAGAAGCCGAGGCAAAGGACGAAGACGAAGCAGAGCCCGCCGAACAGCCCCGGAAGCGTGAGCGGAAAGTAGATCTGCCAGAAGACCCGGAAAGGCGTGGCGCCAAGGCTTGCGCCGGCGCGCATGTAGGCGCGGTCGAGCGACGTCATGGTCGCATAGAGCGGCAGGATCAGGAAGGGCAGCATGATGTGCGTCATGCCGATCACGGTCCCGAGCTCGTTGTGCATGAGCCGCAGCGGCTCGGAGATCAGGCCGGCATCCTTCAGTCCCTCGTTGATGACCCCGCGCCGGGCCAGCAGCACCATCCAGGCATAGGTGCGCACGAGGATCGACGTCCAGAAGGGAAGGATGACGGCGAGCATGCAGAGCGCCGCGATGCGCGCTGGAAGCTGCGCCAGCATGTAGGCGAGCGGATAGCCAAGCAGCGCGCACAGGAGCGTGACGAAGAAGCTGATGCGGAAGGTGGTCAGAAGAATCTTGATGGTCGCCGGTTGCTCGGCGAGGCGCGAGTAGTTCTCGATGCTCGGCTGGCCATCGCTGCCGAGGAAGGACAGCCAGGTCAGCCATCCGAAGGGCAGGATGAGGAGGAGCACCACCGGCGTCAGCGCGGGAACCACGAGCAGCAGGAAGCCCAGTCGCTCGCGCGTCGCAGCACGCCGAAGCTCGGCGGCGCTCGGCGACCCGGCCACGGAGATCGCGGCGCCGTTCATGCCTGCCGCGGGACAACGAGCGTGTCGTCCACCTCAAGCGCGAATTCGACCGGCGCCCCAACTTCAGGGAGCTGGCTGCGCAGGCTTGCCTTGCTCTGCACGCGGAAACTGAACTCCTGTCCGTTCGGGAGCGCGATCAGGAACAGCACGCTCTCGCCCTGGAACACGCGGTCGTGCACCACTCCGCCGATCGCATTCATGCCCTGAGGCGGAGGCTTGCCGACGGTCAGAAGCTCCAGCCTTTCGGGCCGCAATACCAGAACATAGGAGGCCGCTGCTGCGGGTTTCCTCGGCAGCTTCAGCAGCCGGTCGCCCAACCGGGCGCCGCCGGCATCGAGAGCAACCGGGACAAGGGATGTCTCCCCGATGAAGTTCGCGACAAACTCGGAAGCCGGCGCGTCATAGATCTGCTCGGGCTGCGCATACTGCTCCACCTGTCCCCGGTTCAGGACCGCCACCATGTCCGACATGGTGAGCGCCTCGCGCTGGTCGTGGGTGACGTAGACGATTGTCATGCCGAGCCTTCGATGAAGGTGTCGAATCTCGATCTGCATGCGCTCGCGCAGGTTCTTGTCCAGGGCCGAGAGCGGTTCGTCCATGAGCAGGATCGGCGGCTCGTAGACGATGGCGCGGGCCAGCGCCACGCGCTGCTGCTGGCCCCCGGAAAGCTGGTGCGTCGCGCGCCCGCCGTAGTCCGCCAGATCGACCATCGCCAGCGCCGCCTCGGCACGTCTTCGCGCCTCCTCGGCCGGAACCCGGCGAGCGGCCAGCGGGAACATCACGTTGGCCAGCACGTCCATATGGGGAAAGAGGGCATAGTTCTGGAAGACCATGCCGATATTGCGCCTGTGGGGCGGCAGCAGCAGCACCTGCCTGTCGCCGAACAGGAGGCTTCCGCCCTCCGGGCGCACGAAGCCCGCCATGACCATGAGGAGCGTCGTCTTGCCGGACCCGGAAGGCCCGAGCAATGTCACGAAGTCGCCGGCCTTGATGTCAAGCGAGACCCCATCGAGCGCCCTGACAGACCCGTAGCGCTTGACCACGGAACTGACCGTTATAGGCAGAGGCATGCGTTGGGCAGAATCCATGCGCGAACAACCCGCCGATCGGAGAATTCAAGGCAGGCGGAAGGAGCGGCGGCCCGGCCGTCGCTCCTTCCGGCCCGATGGACGAGCCTACTCCTGAATGAAGGCGTCCCACATGGGCTGGATCTTCGGCAGATTCTCGCCCCACCACACGTCGTCGAGCGTGACCTGCTTCTTGAAGTTCTCCGGCGAGGAGTTGGTCGCAGTGGCGAGCTCCGGCGTGATCTTGCCGGTGTCGAAGGCCTTCATGTTGACCGGGCCGTAGTCGATCAGGGCCGGGAGATTGGCCTGCAGCTCGGCCGAAAGGATGCGGTCGATCACCTTCATGGCGAGATCCTTGTTCTTGGAGCCGCGCGGGATGACCAGGCAGTCGACGCCCAGCAAGCCTTCGTTGAAGGTCAGGGCCGCCTTGGCGCCGGCCTTGATGACCGTGGAGGCGCGGCCGTTCCAGATCGACAGCATATCCACCTCGCCGTCGTTCAGGAGCTGTGCCGACTGTCCGCCGTTCGTCCACCACACGGTGATGTGCGGCTTGATCTCGCGCAGCTTCTTGAAGGCGCGCTCAATGTCCAGCGGGTAGAGCTGGTCAGGCTTCACGCCGTCGGCCAGTAGTGCGGCCTCGAGGTTGGCGTAGGGCGAGTTGTAGAGGCCGCGATTGCCGGGGAACTTCTCCACATTCCAGAAGTCGGCCCAGTTCTGGGGCGGGTTGTCGCCGTACTTCTCTGTGCTCCACGCAAGCACGGTCGAATAGTAGCTCGGTCCGCCGACCCACATGGGCTTCACGAGCTTCTGATCGACGCCGGACGCATCGATCACCTTGTAGTCGAGCGGCTCCCAGAGGTTTTGTGCGGCGCCCAGCTCGCAGTCCAGCGCACCGAGATCCGCCACGTCGATCTCAACGGCGTTGGCGTCGACCTGCACCTTCACCTCGTTGAGCGAGTTCACCGTCACTTCCTTGATAGTGATCCCCATTTCCTTGGCGATGGGTTGCAGCTCGGCCTCTGAAAGGGCCTTGGCCCAGGCGCCTCCATAGGTGCTCACCGTGACGGTGTCGGCCGCGAGAGCCGATCCGCTCACGGACAATGCGGCGATTGCCGCCACGATCGCTGACGCAAAATGCCTTTTGCTCATGCACTTTCTCCCTTCCCTGCCATTCCCTATGGCGAGACCCTTGCCAGCAAATGCTAGTTCGGATTTGATCAAAGATCAAGGCTGGAGACAAGCCACGCCTGTCTCTCAACTCTAGGAAATGAATGATGCTCGTTTGCTACATCAGTGAGGAGACATATGCCGCTCTGGCGGACGTTCTTGTCGAGATCGCCGCGCCTGAAGGGCCGTTGCTGCTTCGCTCAGGCGTGACTGGCGCGGTGCATGCCGATCTTCGGCCAGGGCGCTACCGTGCATGGTTCGCCAAGCCCGGCTTCGGGTCGAAACATGTGGATCTCGATCTTCCCTCCAAGACACCTCATCAGGTCCGGCTCCTGTCGGACTGCGTGCTTGGCTATGCGTGGCCGAAGTGGGTACGGGCGCGGGAAGCCGCAGAGTTCCGGGTTCATTCCCCCGAACCTTACGAGCTGGAACTCTGGCGGTACGGGCTCAGGAAGGAACTTGTCCGCAAGGTCGGCGCGTTCGATGAGTTCGGCCCCCGGGCCTGCATCCAGCTATTGCCCGATGGCGACTTCACGCAGACGGGCGTGCGATGGAACACTGTCGGCTACGGCAACCCGGTCTATCGTCAGTTCGTCTCGGCTCCTGAGCGAAGCGGCCTTCATTACTTCCATGTGAAAGCCAGGAGCGGCCGTACCTTCGCCTTCCCCTGGATCGTTGCGCCGAGCAAGCCCGCCGCGCGCATCGCGGTCCTGGCCTCTAACGTAAGGTGGAACGCCTATAATGCCTTCGGAGGACGCAACAACTATGTGAACCCGATAGCCCTGCCTCCCACTCCAACCGTGAACGCGCGGCAGGATCTCGACCGTTACAACACGCCGGACCACATCGACTATCTCTCGGAGGATTACGACCCCCTGAGCTTCGACCGCCCCGAGCTCATCAACGACGTTCCCCTCGATGCCGAGGCGACCGACAGGATCTCGGGACGCTATGCCTGCGGCGCCGCGCCGGCCGAATGGCGCGTGCTCGCATGGCTGGAGCGGGAAGGTTTCGCCTACGACTACTATGGCGAGACGCACCTGCACGAGGGGGAGCTGAAGCTCGAGGACTACCGTGTGCTGGTGATGAGCACGCATCCGGAATACTGGACGCGGCGCATGTATCTCAGGGTCAAGGACTGGATCCACCGGTCGGGCGGTCGGCTCGTCTATCTGGGCGGCAACGGCATCAACTGCGAGGTGGAGATCGATGGCGACCGCATGGTCTGCCGCAATGGCAACGAGCGCGAGCGGGTGAAAGCGGGAACCACCGAGAGCCGCTTCCATGGCCGCTTCGAGAGCGAGGCAAACCTGCTGGGCGTCGTCTATGACCATATCGGAGTGATGACGGCCGCGCCCTACGAGGTCATCGAGCCGGATCACTGGATCTTCGAGGGAACCGGCGTGCGCAAGGGCGATATCTTCGGCCGCGAGACACTGAACAGCCGTTGCCCGGGTGGCGCGTCTGGGCACGAGATGGACAAGATTTCCGCATCCTCCCCTCCCGGGACACTCCTTTTGGCCAAGGGCATGAATCCCGACGAGGGGGGCGCCCACATGAGCATCTACGAGACGAAAAGCGGCGGCGCGGTCTTCGCGGCAGCCTCCATCGCCTACGGGTCGTGTCTGCTCCTGGACGACGTGGCATCGAAGCTCACCGCCAATGTCCTCCGTCGCTTCAGCGCGGCTTGAGCGTCAGGTCCGCATCCTTTCAGCCGAGCGGCCAAAGATTCCCAGTGGGCCGCACTTGACGGGTGGTAGGGCCAATGCGATAGTTTTCTTGAGCAACGATGCTTAGTTTGACGGCTTCGCCGCAAACTGGTTTGGCCTGAATACCTATACATTCGTCTGGCAGCGGAGCCCTCAGGACAGCAGTCCTGCGGGCTTTTTTGTTGCCAGTGATCGTGAGGCATAAGGTGCGCAACCGGGACAGTCACAGGCTGGGCTTGCTGTTCTCAAGCACGGGTCCCTACGCGACCATCGGCCAAGCGATGCTCAACGGCGCTCTCCTCGCCATAGAGGAGATCAATGCGAATGACGAGTTTCCCTTCTCTCTCGAGCCTGTCGCGGCCGACCCGGGCGGCGTGAACAGCGCCTATATGAATCTTGCGAAATCGATGCTGGCGGAGGAGCATCTCACGCATGTGGTGGGCTGCTACACCTCATCCAGCCGCAAGGAAGTGCTCCCGTATTTCGAGAAGTACGACGGGCTTCTCTGGTACCCTTCGCACTACGAAGGCTTCGAGAGCAGCGAGAACATCGTCTATACGGGCGCGAGTCCGAACCAGCACATCGTGCCGCTCACGGATTTCCTGCTCAAGAACTATGGAAACGTCGCCTATCTGCTGGGATCCAACTACATCTGGGCCTGGGAAAACAACAAGATCATGCGGGAGGCGCTGCTTGGCGCCGGCGGCACCGTGCTTGCCGAGCGCTATGTGCCGGTCCATGAAATGGACCATGACACGATAGTCGCGCAGATACTCGACTGTCGCCCGGACTTCATCTTCAACACCCTCATCGGTGAATCCGCCTACGCCTTTTTCCGCACGCTCAGGCAGGAGGCGATGAGACTCGGCATCGATCAGGTTCGCGAGATGCCGGTTGCGAGCTGCAGTCTCTCCGAACCTGAGCTCGCCGAGATCGGAACTGCGGCCTGTGACGGACATATCAGTTCGTCAGTCTACTTCGAGAGCATCGAGAGCGAAGCCAACTACTCCTTTACCCGGGCCTACCGGGAGCGATTTCCGCAATGGCTCACGACGTCTGCCGACGCCGAGTCCTCCTACATTGCGGTCCACCTCCTGGCGCGAGCGCTCAGGCGGGCGGGCAGCGATGACATGCTCGCCGTCCGCCAGGCGCTGCCGCATGTATCCTTCAAGGCTCCCCAGGGCCGCGTCCATATCGACGGAGAGAACCGCCATAGTTTCCTCACTCCCCGGATTGCCGTCTCGAACAGCAACGCTGGATTTGACATTATCTACGAGTCGACCCAGCCGATCCGGCCGGACCCCTACCTCGTGTGGGCCGACAACCGCATCGACCGCTTGGCCCGCCCGATAAGGGGCGGCAATCCTCTGAGGCTCGTCAAATAATGCAAGGGCCAACTCAGAATTTTCGCGGGCGCACGGCTCTTCTCCTCATGCAGGAGGATCTCGATGCCAAGACGCTGTGCAACACGCTCAACAAGCTCGGCGTCAAGGTCACCTTGTGCGACCCCCGCGCGGAAGGCGATAGGCTCCGTGAGCTGACGGCCCTGGCGGACATCGCGATCGTCGACACGGATGTGATCGAGCCGAGCGACGTGGCGCTGTTCACGAATTCGCCCCTGCCCATCATCGCGCTCATCGGCCTGGAATCGCCAACACGTCTTCAGCGAGCGCATGACATCGAGCCGACCGCGGTAATCATGAAGCCGGTGAGAGCAAATGGCATCTTCACCGCCCTCTATTTCGCGTTCAACGAGAAACGCCGGCGCCAGCAGCTGAAGGACGCCCTTGCAAGCTCGACCGAGCGGCTCGCCGCGCGACGCATCATCGTCAAGGCAATCATCCACCTCATGCAGTGCCTCGGCTTCGATGACGAGGAAGCATACAAGTACCTGCGGAAGAAGAGCATGAGCCGGCGGGTTTCGGTCGAGGAGCTCTCCGCGCAGATACTGGCGGACAGGCAGACAAGTCAGAACGACAAGAAGACCAGAGCCTAGAGGAAACAGGAAAGGACAGGACCATGGCCGACCCCGTGCATGCCAAGGGAGCGCGAGAGAAGCCCTCCGAGGACACACCGCTTGCCACCGATCGTCGTACCGTCGTCAAAGGCATGGTCACGACCGGTATCGCTGCAGGCATCGCCCTGCCGACCTACCTGCGCGGCTTTGAGTATTCGGCCGCGCTTGCTCAGACTTCCGAGCCTGTGAAGATGGGCTTCATCGAGGACGAGTCAGGCAATCTCGCTGTTTACGGAATACAGAAGCTCCACGCCGCGCAGCTCGCCGTGAAGGAAATCAACGAAGGAAAGACGCTGAAGGGCGCTCCCAACATCGGCCAGGGTTTTCTCGGCGCCGAAGGTCAGGTCGCGACGAAGCCGCCGGTGATCAGCAAGGAGGGGACGTCGCTCGATGTCGTGGACAACGGCGGCGACAAATCCACCGCGGATCTCGTCTATGACGAAGACGACGAGATCCTGATCGACTCCGGGGAGAAGGGAATTCTCGGGCGCGAGCTCAGCCTGCTTTCCGCCGATGGCCAGAGCAACAATGCGACATGGCAGCAGCTCGCCCGCAAGCTGATCCAGGAGGACCAGATCGACGTGCTGGTGGCAGGCTTCGCCAGCGCCGAGCGGGAAGCGATCCGCCCCATCGTCGATCAATCGAAGCAGCTCTACTTCTACACTAATCAGTATGAGGGCGGCGTCGCCGACGCCAATACCTTCTGCACGGGCCCGGTCTGCGAGCAGCAGGTCATCCCGACGGTCCAGTACATGGTCGAGAAATTCGGGCCGCGCTGCTACACGATAGCGGCCGACTACAATTTCGGACAGCTCACCGCGGCCTGGACCAAGGCCTATATCCCGCTCGTCGGCGGGCAGATCATCGGCGAGGAGTTCATTCCCCTCTCCGTGTCGGAGTTCAGCCAGGTCATCGCGCGTATTCAGGCGGCAAAGCCCGACTGGGTGATGACGCTGCTGGTTGGTCAGAACCACCACAACTACTATCCGCAAGCAGCGGCCGCTGGCTTGAAGTTCCCGATGGCTTCGACTGTCAACATGGCCCAGGGCTATGAGCACAAGCGCTTCGCTCCGCCCTCCCTCGCCCAGATGCACAATGCGATTCAGTACCAGCTCGAAGTGCCGACGGCGCGCAACCGTGCCTTCGTCAAGCGCTGGATGGCGATGTTCCCGGACGATCCGTACATCGGTGAGATGGCGCAGAACACCTACTTCACCATCCATCTCTACGCCAAGGCGGCCCGTCTCGCCGCCACGACCGACCAGGAGAAGGTCAAGAAGTGCCTCGAGCTGGGCTGGAACATCGAGGCGCCGGAAGGCAGCGTGTTCCTTGAGCCAGGCACGCATCATTGTGCGCATCCGATCCGGCTCGCCTACTGCGACGAGCAGCATAATGTGAGCTTCGTGCGCGACTGGCCCATGATTCAGGCATGGTGGCTGCAAAGGCTTGGAGTCAATCTGATCCGCAATCCCGAGTACAAGCAGTACGCTCCCGACGAGGATCCGTACTTCAAGATGTTCGGTAAGGGCTGACATCGGCGAGGCGGGGGAGCGATCCCCCGCCCGTCCATCCGGGAGCAACGCGCCACCAATGGACTTGATCGGCCTCATCGCCAGCATCGTCTACCAGCTGGGCACCAACGCCGCTTTCCTTCTGCTTTGCGCACTGGGCCTCATCGTCATCCTCGGCATGATGAACATCATCAATCTCGCCCACGGCGAGCTGATGATGATGGGGGCATACGTCGCATCATACTCCTACCAGCACGGAGCACCGTTCTGGCTGGTGCCGTTCATCAGCTTCGTAGCGGTCGGTATCTTCGGCGCGATCCTGGAACTCCTGATCGTCCGGCGCTTCTACGGCCGCGAACTCGGAGCGCTCGTCGTAACCTGGGGCATCAGTCTCATCCTCTCCCAAGGGTTCCTGCTGCTCTTCGGTCCGTTTATGCCGCCGATCCAGATCCCGGAGGGAAATTTCGCCCTCGGGCCGTACTCGTTCTCGCTCTACTGGATCGCCATGCTCCTGACCGCCATCGCACTCATAGTCGTCCTTTGGTGGATCTATAACCGCACCGAGATCGGACTTCAGGCGCGCGCGACGATGCAGAACGCCGCCATGGCCAGGGCGCTCGGCGTGGACACCGGACGCATCTACATGCTCACTTTCAGCCTCGGTGCGGGACTCGCCGGACTGTCCGGGGCCCTCCTCGCGCCGACGACCTCGATCATGCCCTTCATGGGACAGCAGTTCGTCGCGCCGGCATTCATCACCGTCGTGGTGGGTGGTGCCACGAACGTGATCGCCGGAGCGTTGGGAAGCAGCCTGCTTCTGTCATTGGTCAAGACGCCGGTCGGCTTCTTCTTCGGCGCCTTTCTGGGCACCGTGGCGCTGCTTCTTGCGGCTCTGATCATCATACGCCTGCTTCCGGACGGCATATCAGCCACGATCCAGCGCCGCCTGGATCTGCGGCACAGGATGTCGGCATGAAGCGCCTGACCGAACTCCTGACCGGCCCTGAGGATATTGGGCACGGGCCGATCTTCTGGATTGTGTTTGCGGCGGTTCTGGCCGTTCTCGCCGCCGTGCCGCTGTATCAGTCGCAGTTCGGCGCCTACAACATGGCGTTCTTCCTCCTGAACATTCCCATGGCGCTCGGCCTTTGCTTGCTATGGGGGTACTGCGGTGTGCTCAGTTTCGGGCAGGTCGCATACTTCGGCATCGCCGGTTACGCCTATGGAGTGATCGCCGGCAACCTTGCCGCCTATTCCTACGGGCCCATCGTCGGCAGCCTGGGAGGCATCGCAGCCGCGATCCTGGTCGCAGCGGTCTTCGGCTTCTTCGTGTTCTTCGCGCGCGTCCAGATGTGGATCGTGCCGATCCTCACGCTTGTCCTCACGCTGCTGCTCGAGACGTTCCTCGGCCAGACGGCGGGCTATCAATGGAGGATCGGCCAGGTCCAGCTCGGCGGCTACAACGGCATGACGGGAATACCGAGCTTCCAGATCGGCAGTCACATTCTGACGGGCTATTCGTTCTTCTACTACGCGCTGCTCGTGGCGCTCGTCTGCTATCTCCTCTGCCGCATGCTGGTCAACTCGAGGCAGGGCAAGGTGATGCTCGCCATACGGGAGGACGCGCTCAGGGCGGAGACGCTCGGCTACGACATCCGCTTCAGGCAGTGGCTGGTCTTCGTCCTTGCGGCGGCGCTGTCGGCGACATCCGGTCTGCTCTACGTCCAGTGGGGCAACTACATCACGCCGAGCCAGGTTGGCTTGCTCGCGGCGGCCCTTCCCGTGATCTGGGTGGCGGTCGGCGGACGCGAAAAACTGCTCGCCACGGTGATCGCCACCTACGCTCTCAACTGGATCAATTATCGGCTTTCGGCGTCGGGCAACCAGTATGCCCTGGTTATCATCGGCACATTGCTCGTGCTGGTGATGATGTTCTTCCCGAGAGGCATCGTCATCACGCTGCTCGATCTCGTAAATCCGAGACGAACGTCGAAAGCGATTCAAGCCAAATGACCGGCGAGCCCATCTTGTCCGTGAGCGGATTGTCCAAGCGCTTCGGCGGCGTGGTGGCGACCGACGGAGTCACTCTCGACGTCGCGGCCGGCAGCATGCAGTGCATCATCGGGCCCAACGGCGCGGGCAAGTCGACATTTTTTGCGCTCCTCTGCGGCATACAGGCGCCCGACAGCGGCCGCATCTTCTACAAAGGCAACGACATTACGAAGCTGCTGCCCTCAGCACGGGTGAAGAAGGGCGTCGGCCTGACGTTCCAGACCAACCGCGTGTTCCACGTGCTGAGCGTCCGACAGAACCTTGAAATTCCCCAGGCAACCATGCGCGCGCGGGAGATCGCGGCGGAGGAGAGATACCGGCTTGCGCTTGAGCGCTTCGGACTGGACCCCACGGATGACACGCCCGCCAACGCCTTGCCGCACCACAAGCGGCAATGGCTCGAGATCGCCATGGTTCTCGCGGGAGGCCCGGACCTCATTCTTCTCGACGAGCCGACGGCGGGAATGTCGCCCGAGGAAACCGCGGACACGGCCCGCGTCCTGCGGGAGCTGAATCGGACCGGCTTGTCTCTTCTCGTCGTCGAGCACGACATGGTTTTCGTCCGCGACATCGCGCAGCGCGTGACGGTCCTGCACCAGGGCCGCGTGTTCGCGAACGGGCCGCTCGAGGAGGTCATGGGCCGTCAGGACGTGCGGGACATCTATCTCGGAAGGAAGTGACGTGAGGGAGTTGCTCAAAGCGGCGGGGCTTCGGGCCGGATATGGCGCGGGCGACGTGCTGCGTGGGCTCGACATCGACGTGGCGCAAGGCGAGATCGTCGCGGTTCTCGGGCGCAACGGGGTCGGAAAGAGCACCCTGATGCGGGCCCTGATCGGGCTTCTGCCGCTGCGGGCCGGAAAAATCCTGTTCAGGGGCGAGGATCTCACAGACCGTCCGGCTGATCGTCGCGCACGCTCGGGCATGGGATATGTGCCGCAGGGACGCGACGTCTTTCCGCATATGTCCGTCGAGGACAATCTCCGGATGGGGCGCTTCATCCGTGCCTCCTCCGCGCCTGGTGACGCCATTCTCGCCGAGATCTACGACTACTTCCCCTTCCTCCAGCAAAGGCTGAGACAGCGTGCCGGCACGCTTTCCGGGGGACAGCAGGAGATGCTCTCGATAGGACGCGCGCTCAACGGCAGTCCGGCGCTGCTTCTCCTCGACGAGCCCAGCGACGGCGTGCAGCCATCCATCGTGCAGGACATCGGAGAGTTTCTTCTGAAGCTCGTGTCGAACCGCGCGATCGGCGTCCTGATCGTCGAGCAGAACATCGATCTCGTCCAGACCGTGGCCGGGCGCGCCTATGTCATGGACAAGGGAAGCATCATCGCGTCAATCGACCGAAAGACGATCAAGGAGACGAACGAGCTAATCCGTCATCTGTCGATCTGAACAAGCATCGAGGAGGCTTTCATGAGCAGTTGGCTGAAGAAGAGCTACATGGCGCGCAAGGGCATGGCCCGTGGCAAGGCGGGCGCCACTCACAAACTGACCGTAAAGAAGCAAGGCAAATATCACTACGTCTACGGACCCTATGCCGATCCGGTCCTGACAATCGCGCCGGGCGACATCGTGGTAGCCGAGACGCAAGACGCGTTCGAAGGGGCGATCAAGAAAGAGACCGACAAGCCCTCGGAACTGCTGCACATGCCGTTCCTCAATCCGCAATGCGGACCCATTGCCGTCAAGGGGGCGAAGAAGGGCGACGTTCTTTGCGTTCATATACACAGCATCAAGCCCCGCGGGCCGCAGCCCGTCGGAACGACCGCCCTCATCACGGAGTTCGGCGGTCTGGTCGCGACCAGCAATACCGCGCTCCTCAACCAACCGCTCCCCGAGCGGGTGAAGAAGATGAACGTGACGGAGAAGGGTATCGAGTTCAACGACAAGATCACCCTGCCCTACGAGCCCTTCATCGGCACGCTCGGAGTGAGCCCCGAGATCGAAGCCGTGACGTCGCTCCAGCCCGACTACTGGGGGGGCAACATGGATCTCCCGGACGTGTGTCCGGGAGCGGTCGTCTATTTTCCGGTTCATCACGAGAGCGCGTATCTCTATCTCGGCGACTGCCACGCCACGCAGGGCGATGGCGAGCTATGCGGCGTCGCCGTCGAGATACCCTCCACGACAACCGTCCAGGTCGACCTGATCAAGGACTGGCCGATCGTCTGGCCGCGCCTTGAGAACGATCGGTTCATCATGACGATCGGCAGTACGCGGCCAATGGAAGATGCCGCGCGCATCGCCTATCGCGAACTCATCCGCTGGCTCGTCTCGGACTACGGCTTCGATACCTACGAAGCCTATTTCCTGCTGACGCAGGCCGGGCGGGTGCGCCTCGGCAACATGGTCGACCCGAAATACACGCTGGGCGCATCCATCCTGAAAGAATATCTCGCCTGACTTGCCTGACTGAAGGGTTCAAGCAAGTCTTGGCCTAGCAGAACCGCTAGCGGCCGTCCGGCTCGTCGCTACTGTTCGACTTCTTCTTCCGGGTTTTTCCTGACTTCGGGGGCACATCAAAGGTCAGGAAGCGCTTCACCACGTCGAGCACGGTCGCCGTGCGCGTGCGCTCGATGCCGGGGATGCGCGGCAGCCTGTCGGTCATGAACTTCAGAAGCTCGTCGTTCGACCGGAACACCGCTCCGATCAGGATGTCATAGGTCCCGGTGGTGATGCTGACGAAATAGACCTCGGGCGACTTCGCGAGCTCGCGGGCGATGGAGCGCACCGCGGCGAGCTT
>JBFXDI010000092.1:0-16864 GCA_050181295.1 Parvibaculaceae bacterium
TGATGCCGGTGTCCTCGACGTCGAGGAGCTTTCCCGCCTGGTGCTCGGAGAGGACGCCGGTGATGTGGTCGTCCACCACCACGACGTCGTCCACATGCCCGAACCACTGCCGCGCGAACATGCCGATCGTTGCCGAGCCGCAGCCGACGCGCATCCGCTCTTCGGTGACGCCGTTGACGGTCGGCGGGCGGCCGGCCTGAACTGTCACGATCGCGCCATCGTCGATCGTCAGCTCGACGGCCTCCCGGTTGCAGAGCGCGAGCAGCGTGTCGCAGGTGATGCGGCCCTCCTTCTTGGAGCCGCCGGTCAAATGATGCACGCCGCCCAGCGCCAGCATCTGCGAGCCGTATTCCGCCGTGGTCACGTGCCCCACCGCCTCGCCTTGAGCCCGCACGAGACTCCGCTCGGGCCCCAAGTGCCGGTCGGTGTCGATCTTCACTTTGACGCCGCAGTAGCTGAAGATGCCCTCGGTGACGACCGTGATCATGTCCGCCCCCTCGACCTCGGAGGAGACGATGAAAGGGGCTGGCTTGTAGTCAGGATAGGTGGTGCCCGCGCCAATGGCGGTCACGAAGGTCTCCGGCGCCTGCACGACGCTGCCGTCCCACTGGCTCCCCACCAGGAATGGCACCACCGCGCCGCCCTCGGTCCGCGCCCGGTCGAGCACCACATGCGGATCGACCCGCACGAGCTGGCCGCCCGCGTTGGCGTAGCGGTCGCAGGCGCCCGTCATGCCGTCCCGGATGTAGCAGAGGACCGGGCAGGCATCGCAGCGGATCTTGTCGGCGACGACGGCCGGCTCAGCGGAGCGCTCAACGGACATGGGCGTCTCTCCCTGCGGCCTTGATGGCGGCAAGCACGCGATCGGGCGTCGCGGGTATCCTGTGGATGCGAGCGCCGGTCGCGCGGTGGATGGCGTTCAGAATGGCGGGCGCAGTCGGGATCAGCGCCTGCTCGCCGATGCCCTTGGCGCCGAAAGGTCCGACCGGCGAGGGGTCCTCGATCAGGATCGAGACGACCGGCGGCATGTCGCCTACCGTCGGGATCAGGTAGTCGTGCAGGTTCTCGCCGCGGCCTGGATGGAACTCCTCCATGAGCGCGAAGCCCAACCCTTGAGCGACGCCGCCCTCGATCTGCCCCTCGACCAGCGTCGGGTTGATGGCGCGGCCAACGTCGTGCGCGGCGGTGATCTTCAGGACCGTCACCATGCCAAGCTCCATGTCGACCTCGATCTCGGCCATGTGCGCGCCGAAGCCATAGACGGCGTAGGGCACGCCCTGCCCGTCCCTGTCGAGCGGGCTGGTCGGCGGGTCGAAGGTCTCCTCCGCCGAGACCGCATAGCCCAGCGCATCCCTCGGCAAGGCGGCGGGATCGAGCACTTGCCGCCGGCCCTCGTCGTCGACCACGATCCGACCGCGCTCGAAAGCGATGGCCGCCGTCTCCCCGGCATTGGCGAGCCGCAGGATAGTGCGGCGAAGCGCCCTGCCGGCGAGCTCAGCCGCCTTGCCCGTGACGAAGGTCTGGCGCGAGGCGGAAGTTTTCCCGCAGTCCGGCGTCAGGTCGGTGTCGGCCGAGACGAGATCGAAGAGCGCGACCGGCGCGCCCAGCGCATCGGCGCAGATCTGGGTGATGACCGTGTTCGAGCCCTGCCCGATGTCTACGGCGCCCTGGTGCAGGGCGATGCGGCCGTCGGCCTTGACGCCCACTCTTATGGTCGAGGGATTGGGCAGCGAGGTGTTGCCGCAGCCGTACCACATGCCGGCGAGACCGGCGCCACGCCGCGTCCTGCCGTCCGAGGCGCTGTTGAAGGCCTCCGCCTCCTCGCGCGCCCGCGCCCAGGGCTCCCTCAGGGCCTCGAGGCAGGCGCGGATGCCGACGCCCTCGCCCAGCACCTGGCCCGTCACGGTCGGTGTGTCGTTCCGCAGTGCATTGAGGATCCGGAACTCGAGCGGGTCCATGCCGAGCTTCTCCGCCAGCATGTCGAAGAGCTGCTCCTGAGCGACACCAGCCTGCGGCACGCCGAAACCGCGGAAGGCGCCCGCCGGCACGATATGGGTGTGGATGGCGCGCGTCTCGGCGCGATAGTGCGGAACGACATAGGGGCCGGACGCGTGGACCGGCACACGGTTGGCGACGGTCGGACCCCAGGACGAATAGGCGCCGGTGTTGAAGTCGCCCTGGAAGTCGATTGCCGCGAGACGGCCGTCCATGTGCGCGGCGACCTTCGCCGTCATTCGCGAGGGATGACGCTTGGTCGTGGACTGGAAGGATTCAGGCCGCGTGTAAACGAGGCGCACCGGCCGGTCGAGGAACCAGGCCGCGAGCGCGAGGAAGGTCTGGACCGAGAGGTCGAGTTTGGAGCCGAAGCCGCCGCCGACCGCCGTCGGGACGATGCGCACGGCCTCCGGGGCTACACCTAAAAGCTTCGCGATGTCGTCGCGATCCATGTAGGGCGCCTGCGTGCAGGCCTGGACCTCGATGCGATTGCCCACGCGGAGCGCGAAACCCGCTTCCGGCTCGATATAGGCATGCTCCACGAAGCCCGTCTCGAAGACGCCCTCGACCACCGCGTCCGCCGAGGCGAGCGCGGCCTCGACATCGCCGCGCGCAACGCGGCCGCGCACGAGGATGTTGCCGGGCCGATCGGGGTGGACGAGCGGCGCGTCCGGCGCCGCGGCTTCCTCCATCGCGAGGAGCGGCGGCCGCTCCTCCCATTCGATCGGAAACTCCGCAAGATCGAGCTCGCGGATGGCATCGGGCTCGCCGGCGATGGCGGCCACGGCCTCGCCGCGGAAGCGCGCCTCGGCATGGGCGAAGATCGGCTGGTCGGCGAAGGGCGGAATGACCCCGTAGCGGTCCACGCCTGGCACGTCGGCGGCCGTGAAGATGCGCACGATGCCCGGATGCTTGCGGACGAAGCGGTCGAGGTCGCCGAAGCGGAAGCCGGCACGATGATGCGGACTGCGGACGATCTTCAGCATCAGCGCGTTGTCCGGGCACTCGTCGGCGCCGAAAATCTCCGTGCCGTCCACCTTGCGCTCGCCGTCGAGGCGGACGAGGCGCGCACCCACGGCCTGCCCCTGTCCTGCCCTTACGGGCGCCCCGGAAGACCCGGCATCCATCACGGCGCTGACGATCTTCCGGTAGCCCGTGCAGCGGCAGAGCACGCCCGCTAGCGCGTCCATCACTTCCGGTTCGCTGGGACACGCCTTCCGGGCGAGAAGCGCGCCGGCGCTCATCAGCATGCCCGGCGTGCAGATGCCGCACTGGGCGGCGCCATGGCGGAGGAATGCGGACTTGAGGCCCTTCGCCTCGGGGATCTCGGCTTCCAGCCCGTCGAGCGTCGTGACGGCGCGGCCCCGCACCTGCCCGACCGCGACCAGGCAGGAGCAGACGGGCCTGCCGTCGAGCAGCACGGTGCAGGCGCCGCAGTCGCCGGCATCGCAGCCGACCTTGGTGGCGGTGAGGCCGAGATCGTCGCGCAGGACCTTCGAGAGGCGATCGACCGGGGCCGCGGAGGTCCCGACCTGCCGGCCGTCGAGCGTGAAGGTGATGGGAGGAAGCGGGTTCAGCATGACGCGGCAACCCCGATGCACCGGTCGATGGCGCGGCGCACGAGCGTCAGCGCCGCGTCGCGTCGATAGCCGGCCTCGGCGCGCACGTCGGAAATGGGCGAGAGGCCGGAGAGGTGTTCGGCCTTCACACGGCCCGACAGCTTCCCATCGGCCGGCTGGCCAGCAAGCGAAGCCTCGGCGTCGGGCAGCCGCCGCGCGACCGGCGAGCAGGCGCCGATGGCTATGCGCGCCCGCGCGACTCTGCTTTCCTCCACCTCGACAATGGCCGCAACCATGGCGATCGAGATCACGAGATAGCGGCGCGCCCCGAGCTTGAGGAAGGCCGATGCTGCCTCCTCGCCAACACGCGGCATGATCACGGCCGCCAGGATCTCGTCGCCGCGAAGGTCCGTCCGCCGATTGCCCTGCACGAAGTCCGAGACCGGCAGCCTCCGCCGTCCGCGCGGAGAGGCAAGCTCCACCTCGGCGTCGAGCGCCAGCAGCGGCGGCACACCATCCGCCGCCGGAGAGGCGTTGCAGAGGTTGCCGCCGATGGTGGCGGTGTTCTGGATCTGGATCGCCCCCACCTCGCGCGCGGCGAGCTTGAGGCAGTCGAAGGCACGGGGCAGACGCGCCTCGGCTATCGCCGCCCAGGTGACGGCAGCACCAATGCGGATCTCGTCAGCGGTCGTGTCGATCCGTCTCAGCTCGGCAATGTCGGTGATGTCGACGACAGGCTGGCGCACCGGGTCGGCGCCGAGCGCGGGGAAGAAGTCCGTGCCGCCGGCAAGGATGCGTCCGCCGCTCTGTGCGAGCGCCTCGATCGCCTCCTCGCAGGTGCGCGGCCGGAAAAACATTGGCCCTCTTTCCCTGCCGCCCCGGCCGCTCCCTCAGAAGGGTGACCGGCCACGCGGTTATGTCGTTTGTATGCAAACGATTATGAGGGCCGTGCGCCGATGCTGTCAAGCGTGGCGCGTCAGAATTCAGCGCTCGACGAAGGCCTTTTCGACCACGAAGTCGCCGGGCTCGCCGTGATTGCCTTCCACGAAGTCCCGCTCGTCGAGGATGCGGCGGAAGTCCACCAGCATCTGCGGACTGCCGCACAGCATCACACGGTCGTCCTCGGCGCTTAGGTCGGGCAATCCGATATCGGCGAACAGGATGCCCGACTGCACCAGGTCGGTGATGCGGCCGCGATTGCGGTAGGGCTCGCGCGTGACGGTTGGGTAGTAGACGAGCTTCGAGCGCACATCCTCGCCCAGGAACTCGTCGGCCGGCAGCTCCTCGGTGATGAGCTCGCCATAGGCGATGTCGGCCACGCGGCGGCAGCCGTGCAGCAGCACGATCTTCTCGAAACGCTCGTAGGTCTCCGGATCGCGGATGATGCTGAGGAAGGGCGCTAGGCCTGTTCCCGTGCCGATCAGGTAGAGGTGCCTGCCGGGCCTAAGGTTGTCGAGGACGAGCGTGCCGGTCGCCTTGCGGCTGACAATGATCGGGTCGCCCGCCTTCAGGTGCTGGAGCCTTGAGGTCAAAGGACCGTCCTGCACCTTGATGGAGAAGAACTCGAGCTTATCCTCATAGTTCGGGCTGGCGACGCTGTAGGCGCGCAGGAGCGGCTTGCCGTTGACGGGAATGCCGATCATCGTGAATTCGCCGTTCCGGAAGCGGAAAGCGGGGTCCCGCGTGGTGGTGAAGCTGAACAGGGTGTCCGTCCAGTGACGCACGCTCAGGACACGCTCTTCGTTGAGATTGCTCATCCAGCCGATCCGCCTCTATTGCACCGCAATATCTCGTTCGTACACTAACATTATGGACCAATGCAACCCCTGCCGACCCCGGCAGGGCGCGGCGAGTTGCCTCGGTCAGCGGGCTAGATCACGATCCATCCTGGTTGAATCAACCCGGATGGATGAACGTGATCTATTCCAATAAGTTGAGCATGATCTTGCAGGAAAAGTGCTTCACACTTTTCCGGATCATGCTCTATCGGGAAAGCCGGTCCAGCAGGAGCGCGAAGAAGGCCGGAACGTCAATATTCCGCGCGGCCCGGACGTTCGCAGGCCCATCCAGGAGCCGGGTGCGGCCCATCTCCACGGGATCGCAGATCTCGATCTCCACGCGAACGGGCTCGGTCGGGATGATCTCCGGCTGCATCATATAGGCGATCACGCAGGCATCGTTCATGAAGCTGGTCGGGTCCCGCCAGAGGTCGGCCACGACACGAGCCGAAGGGGTTCCGGTCGACCGCAGCCTCTCGCACCACTCGGGGCTCGGCATGGTCCGGCGCGTCACTTCGAGGCCGACCATGGTCACCGGCGCCCCACACTCGAAGACGATGCGCGCGGCATGCGGGTCGCTGTAGATGTTGAAGCTCGCATAGGGCGTGATGTTGCCGGTGGTGAAGGAGCCCCCCATCACCACGATCTCCCCGATCCGCTCCGCGATGTCGGGCGCCATGACGAGGGCCAGCCCCAGGTTGGTGAGGGGCCCGATGCAGGCGACCCAAATAGGCTCCGGCGCCTTGCGGATCGCCTCGATGATCGCCGGCGCGGCATGGACGTCCGAGGGCAGGCGATGCGGCGGCGGCAGGTTCGCCCCGCCCAGCCCGTCCTCTCCGTGGATATGCGGAACCGTCTTCAACGTCTGAAGCAGGGGTCGCGGGCATCCGGCGTGGACCGGGATGTCTCCCCTGCCCGCGACCTCACACAGCCTGATGATGTTTCCCGCCGTATGGGAGAGCTCGACGTTGCCGGCTGCGGCGCTCATCAGGCGTATGTCGAAAACATCCGGCGCGGCCAGCGCCAGCAGGATGGCGACGGCGTCGTCCTTGCCTGGGTCGGTGTCGATGATCAGCGGACGCGGCGCCATTTCGTGAACTTCAGCTATGGGAGAACATGAGACGACCGGCGACCGGCACATCGGCGACGAGAACCTGCCCGGTGTCGCTCTCGGTGATGTAGAGCTGCTTCCGCCCGGCGCCGCCGAAGGCGACGTTAGTGGTCGCCCGCCCGGCGCAGGAGCGGATGCGCGCGACGGGCTCGCCGAAGCGGTCGAAGAGCCAGACGCAGCCGAGCCCGATATGGGCGACGGCGAGCCCGCCCTCCTCGTCCACGGCGAGCCCGTCAGGCCCGGTGCCACCGGAAAGGCGGATGAAGGCTCCGACCTTGTAGGCAACGCCCGAGGGAAGCAGCGGCACGCGCCAGACGGCATTGTCGCGGGTCACGTTCACATAGAGGACGCTCTCGTCCGGCGAGAAAGCGAGGCCGTTGGGGCTCGGAATCCCCTGCAGCACGATCTCGAACCTGCCGTCGGCCTTGAGCCGGTAGACGCGGCCCGAAGGATCGTGGAGGCCGGTATGCCCCTGGTCGGTGAAATAGAGATCGCCGTTGGAGGCGAAAACGAGATCGTTCACGCCCTTGAAATGCTCGACGCCCAGACGGTCGGCCACGATCTTCACCGTGCCCGTCGCCGGATCGAGCTCGAGGATGCCGCGCCGGAAATCGGCGATGAAGATGCGGCCGTCGCGATGGATCTTGAGGCCGTTGGGCTCGCCGTCATATTCGCAGGCGAGTTCCACCTCTCCCGTGGGAGAGATGCGGAAGATGCGGCCCCAGGGAACGTCCACGACATAGAGATTGCCGGCGCGGTCGAAGGAAGGACCTTCAAGGAAGCAGTCGGTCGGCAGCCCTCCCCGCTGGGCATCGATCCACACCGAGGGCCGACCCGAAATGCGGTAGCGGTCGGGGATGCGCGCGAAGACGCGGGTCTCGATGTCCGGCGGCGTGGCGAACATCCCTAGCGTCCCAATCCAGGCATGGTGAAGCCCGAGGCATCGAGCTTGCCCTTGAGTTCCGCCTGTTGCGCAGCCGTCAGCGCCACGAGCGGCGGGCGCACGGCCGACCACTCCCGATCGCCCGAATATTGCGCGATGACCCCTTTCAGCGCCGGGATCATGGGATAGGCCTGGATGGTCGTGCGCGTCGCGGTGAGCCTATCCTGGCGGGCGTCGGCGTCATCCGCCTCCCAGTTCCGGTAGAGGTCGACGATGGGGCCCGGATTGACGTTGGCGGTGGCGCTGATGCAGCCAGCCCCGCCGCCCCGCATGTTGGCGAGCAGGAAGGTCTCGCTTCCCGCGAAGACATCGAAATCAGGGAATGCGTCGAGCGTCGCCTTGGTGTTCGTCCAGTCGCCGGAGCTGTCCTTCGTGCCGACGACCGTGCCGGGATAGGCCTTGAGCAGCCGCTCGATGAGCTTGAGGCTGATCGGCACCTGCGCAACGGGCGGGATGTGGTAGAGATAGACTTTCAGCCGCCGGTCGCCGACGCGCTGCACGACTTCCGAGAAGTAAGCGAAGAGCCCATCGTCACTGACCCCCTTGTAGTAGAAGGGCGGGAGCATGAGCACGCCGCCGCAGCCGAGCCCGACGGCATGCTTGGTGAGCTGCACACTGTCGGTGAGCGAGCAGCAGCCTGTCCCCGGCATCATCCGCGCCGGATCGAGGCCGGCCTCCACCACCGCCTCGAGCAGCTCCATGCGCTCGTCCGCGGACTGCGAATTAGCCTCGCTGTTCGTGCCGAAGAGCGCCAGTCCGCAATCCTGCGAGAGAAGCCAGCGGCAATGCGCCACGAGCCTCGCCGGATCCGGCGAGAGATCCTCGCGGAAGGGCGTGACGACCGGAGAAAGGACGCCTCGAATTCTTGCAGCGCTCATGCGGTTTCGCTCGACCTTGCGTTTGAGGTTGCGGGCTCGACGGACGGAGTACGGGCCGCGCCCGGCGGGCCGCTGCTCTCGCGCACGATGAGGTTGACGGGAACCTCGGTGGTGACGGCAAACGGTTGGCCGCCGATCCTCGCCAGCAGGTATTCCGCCGCCCGGAGACCGATCTCCTCGGCCGGCACATGGATGGTGGTGAGCGAGGGTGCAATCTGGCCGGCGAATTCCAGATCGTCGAAGCCCACGATCGAGAGGTCGCGCGGCACGGCGATGCGGCGCCTGCCGCATTCGACCAGCGCTCCGAGCGCCAGCTGGTCATTGCCACAGACGATCGCGGTTGGCCGAGGCGTCATCGCGACCAGCGCGCGCAGCGCAAACTGTCCTTCGGCGATCCGGTAGGGCCGCTCAATCAGCATTTCCTTCGGGACCTCGAGTCCCCTGTCGCCCAGCGCCTGGCGCACGCCTTCGAGACGCGCCGCCGCGCGGTCGTTGTTGCGGGTGAGGCCGGCGATGACGGCGATGTGACGATGACCGAGGTCGAGGAGATGGTTGGCGAGCCGGCGTGCCGCCTCGGCATTGTCGAAACCGACGCATGGCGTGCCATCGTCGGTGAGCGTCCAGGTCACTACATAGGGAATGCGGCGCGCGTTCAGGAACTCGACGATCCGCGGATCGCGCTGGGCGCCGACGAGGATGATGCCGTCCACGCCATGCGCCACCAGCGCCTGGATATGGTCGGCTTCCCGATCGGGGCTGTAGGCTGTGCTCGCGACCAGGAAGTTGTATCCGGCCTCGACCAGCCGGCGCTGGGCGGCCTCGGCCGTGATGGCGAAGTTCGTGTTCTCGATCGTCGGGACGATGGCGCCGATCGCATGCGCCTTCTGCGAGGCGAGCGCGCGCGCGGCGCCGTTCGGCACATAGCCGAGCTCGGCCACGGCCTGGTCGATCCGGCGCCGGATGTCGTCGCTTACGGCGCCCGTGCGGTTGAGAGCACGCGAGACGGTCGCCCCCGAAACACCGACCGCGAGCGCCACGTCCTCGACGCGCACGCGGTTGGAGCGGCGCCTCGGCGCCCGCTTCCTTGCCGGCCTCTCGGTCTTCTCGTCCATGCCCGCAACATCCGCCTCAGTCGATCCGGCCCGCGTCTCCTGTGAAATCGATGGCGCAGAAGGAACCGCCGTGAAACTGGCGGGACAACGCGTCCTCCACCGGCGCGCCTGCAAGGCTCGCCGCGAGATCCTCGGCCCGGTCCTTGGGCGCGTAGCCCAGCCACTCCAGCCCGGCGTTGCTCCAGAAGTTGGTGGCGTTGTCGGAGACGCCGTAGACAATGAGAAAGCGATAGTCGGGCGCCTCGATGCAGCGGCGGAAGAGCTGCACCGCGTCGCGATGGCTGAGCCAGGTCGCGAGCTGGCGACGGTCTTCCGGCCGGGCGCGGAACGATCCGATGCGGAGGCACGCGACGCTCAAGGCATACTTGTCGGCATAGAGCCGGCCGATCGCCTCCCCGAACACCTTGGTCACACCGTAGAGCGTGTCGGGGCGCATTTCGGCCCGGGCATCCGCCATCACCTCGCGGCGCAGGAAGCCCACGACGTGATTGGAGGAGGCGAAGACGACGCGATTCACGCCGGTCCGGCGCGCGGCCTCGAAGACGTTGCGTGTGGCGACGATGTTGTTGCGCAGCAGCCTTTCCCAGGCGTCCTCTTCCGGCTCGTTCGGGATGCCCGCCAGATGGACCACGCAGTCCATGCCCCGGCAGGCATCGACAGTCGCCTCGAGATCGTTGCCGTCGAAGGTCACGCACTCCTCTCCCTGGGCCGCCGGCGCCTGGGGCACGATGTCGGCAAGGCGCAGGAGTTCGTAGCGGCCGGCAAGGCCCTCCCGCAGCACACGGCCGATGTCGCCGGCCGCGCCGGTGATCAGCAGCTTCATGCCGCCGCCCTGCCCTTGCCCATCTCGATGACCTGCCAGGGATCGGACGCAAAGGACGACAAGGCCTTCTCGTCGAAGCCGAAGCCGAGGCCAGGCCCCTCGGGAAGGACCAGCCCGCCGTCGCGGACCTCGAGCTGCCGGTCGATGAGGCGGCGGAAGTTCAGGACCTCGCTGTCCGGGAAGAACTCCACGAACTGGCCGTTGGGCGATGAGGCCACGAGATGGATGTGGAGGTCGTGGAACCAGTGCGGGCACATGTTCACGCCGAAGCTCGCAGCCGTTGCCGCAATGCGCCGCCACTCGGTGATGCCGCCGCAGACCGCGGCATCCGCCTGCAGGATCGCGGCCGCGCCCTTCTCCAGCAGCTCCTTGAAGCGCCAGCGGCCGACCTCGATCTCGCCCGTTGCCACCGTCACGGGGGTCGCCGCGGCAAGGCGCGCGTGGTTGTCGATGTCGTCGGGACCGAAGGGCTCCTCGATCCAGTAGGGATCGTAAGGCTCATAGGCGCGAAGGTGGCGCAGCGCCGTCGGAAGATCCTTCCAGGCGTTGTTGGCGTCGAGCATGAGCAGCACGTCGGGGCCGATCGCCTCGCGGGCCGCCCTGACCCGTGCCTCCTCCTGGCGCTCGTCGAGGCCGCCGACCTTCATCTTGACCGCCCGGAAGCCCATGGCGACGTAGCGCGCCATCTCCTCGCCGAGCATCTTCGGTGTCTTGCCGTCGATATAGTAACCGCCGCTCGCATAGGCGGGCACGACGCCCAAGCGATGCGCGCCCAGATACTTGTAGAGCGGAAGACCCGCTGCCCTGGCATTGCGGTCCCACATCGCGGTGTCGAGAATAGAGAGCGCCCGCATGACTGCGCCGGCGCGTCCCTGGAGCAGCGCCTCGCCGTACATTCGCTCCCAGTGATGCTCGGTCGCGTGGCAGTCCTCGCCGACCAGCAGCGGCGCCAGCAGGTCGACGACGGCCTTGGTGACAAGCCCGCCGGCGTTGTTGCCGCCGTAGCAGAAGCCGATCCCCTCCACGTCGTCGTCGCCGCGCACCCGCACGACCGCATATTCCCGCGCCAGGACGCGCCGCGTTGAGAACGTGGTGGGCACGTTGAGCGGCACCCTGATAGTGGAAGCGCTTACACTTTTGATGCGAGTCAACGTCCCGATCCCATTCCAAATTGTGGCTTCAGCCAAGGAAAAGCCAGTTTTCCGCGATTTACGTAAGTCTGCTGCAAGATCACTCGGCCCCTAGATCGGCACAGAGCAACCGGGATGTCAAGCCATCAGAAAAGCGGAAGCATTTGCAATTTCGAGCCGGATGAACCAACGAGTATTTCATTTTTTTGTTTATTTTCATATATATATCTCATCCTAGCATGCACCGATAATCGTTTGCATGCAAAGGGTTGACGGCCTGTCTGAGCGCTTCTAATGTAAGCGCTAAGAAGGCTGTTAGCCATTTTTCGTGTCGTTAGCCAAGACCACAGGAGGGTGAGGCGATGATGTGCTGGAGGATGTCCAGAAGGCAGTTTGCCGGTCTGGCGATGAGCGTGGCGGTTCTGGGCTTCGCAGGCATGGCAGCTCCCGCGCCAGCCATGGCCGACGAAGTCCGGGTCATGAACTGGAAGGGCTGGGGCACCGACGAAGCCTGGGCCGTCTCCGAGTTCGAGAAGAAGACCGGAACCAAGGTGGTGCACGACTACATCACCTCCTATCCGGAAGTCTTCGTGAAGCTCAGGACCAATCCCGGCTATTACGACGTGGTGGTGCTCAACGCCGCCTTCGTGGGCCAGGCCGCCAAGGAAGGCCTGATCCAGCCGATCGACACGGCGCAGATCTCCAACTTCGCCGATCTCTATCCCGACATGCGCGACGCGCCGGCGCTCAACATCGACGGCAAGGTTTATGCCGTATCCTGGATCTGGGGCGGCACGTCGGTGACCTACGACACCAACGTCTTCAAGGAGCCGCCGACATCGCTCGAGGTGCTCTGGGATCCGGCGCACAAGGGCCGCGTATGCTGGCGCGACGATCCGGAAGACTCCGTGCGCTTCGCGGCGCTGGCACTCGGTCAGAATCCCGACCAGCCGCAGGACATGAATGCCATCAAGGAGAAGCTTCGGGAGCTGAAGCCCCAGATCAAGGCCTTCTGGAAGTCGGAGGACGAGTGGCGCAAGCTCGTCGCCGCGAAGGAGTGCGATCTCTCGATCTTCTGGACCAGCAGCGCCGAGAAGGCGGTCGTCGAGGACAAGCTGCCGGTCAAATACATCGTCGCCAAGGAAGGCGCGATCGGATTCCGCGACGGCCTCACCATCGCCGCCAATGCGCCGAACCTCAAGGCCGCCAACGCCTTCATCGACTACATGGTCAGCAAGGATTTCTATGCCGGTTGGGTGAAGGCCGGCGGCGCGCCCGTGGCGGCCAACTCCAAGGCCGTCGAGCAGTTGCCGGAAAGCTCGCTCACCCGCGAGGTTCTGGCGCTGCCTGAGAACCTGAAGAGGGTCAACTTCAAAGGACCGCTCTCCGACGAGCAGCGCCAGACCTATCTCGACCTCTGGCAGGAGACCAAGGCCTACTTCGCCGAATAGCGTCGGCAATCCCTGTCTTTTGTTGGGGAGGGGTCGTGAGGCCCCTCCCCTCTTCGGAGCCCTTCTTGATGCCCTTCTCCGACCTCTCCAAGCTCGAGCGTCATGCGCTGGCCTGCCTGGCTTTCGGCGCCATCGGGGATGCGATGGGAACGCCGACCGAACTGCTCGAGCCCGGTGAGATCGAGCAGCGCTTCGGCTGGGTCGAGACATTCGAAGGCGACGGCACCGACGACTCGATCATGCGCGACTTCCTGGCCGCGGCCATGGTCAAGACCGGCGGCTACGCGACGGCCGACGACTGGGCCGTTGAATGGCAGGCCAACCGCGCCATGATCTTCGGCGACAAGATCTCGAAGTTCTTTCCCTCCGTCCTGCACGCGGCCGAAAAGCTCAACCGGGGCTATCTGCCCTGCGTCATCGCCGAAGGCACGATGCCGAGCACCACCTCGGCCATGGCGATCTCGCCCGTCGGCATCGTCAATGCCGGGCATCCGCGCGCCGCCGCCGCGCAGGCGATGGAGATCGCGAGCCTCATCCATGTCACCGACGTCGCCTTCTGCCAGGACTCGGCCGCGGCCGTGGCGGCTGCCATCGCCGTGGCGCTCCGGCCCGGCGCAACGGTCGATGCCGTCATCCAGGCAGGGCTCGACGCCATCCGCCCCTGGAGCGGAAAGGAGATGTCGGGGCTCATCTCCAACGCCCTGGCGCTGGCGTCCTCTTCCGACGACTACAAGGCCTTCCGCTCGGCTTATCACCAAAGATTCCGGCGGCCCATCTTCTGCGACTGCCGCGAGACGGTGCCGGCGGCCTTCGGCATTGTGCAACTGGCAAAAGGCGACCCCTGGCAGGCGGTCATGCTGGGCGCGAACTTCGGACGCGACACCGACACCATCGCCTGCATGGCGGGCGCCATCTGCGGCGCGCTGGCCGGGATCGATGCGGATGTCGAAGCGAAGCTTGCGCTGCTGCCCGCCTCGGGCCTCGACCTCCAGAGAAAGCTTGCGAAGGACCTGGTCGCGGTGCGCAACCGGCGGGCGGAGGCCGAGCGGCAGGCGCTCGCCAGCGCCTACTAGACGACGCCGGTTCGGCGCCATTCGGGGAGGAACATCCAGCAGTGGCACGGATGAAACGGGAATGGGTCGCCTACGGCCTGACCGCGCCCTCCTATCTGTGGCTGACGGTCACGGTCGTGCTGCCGCTGGCCATGATGTTCTATTTCAGCTTTCTCTCCGCCATCCCCTTCGGCGGCGCCGAGCCCGTTCTCACGCTGAAGCAATACGCGTCCTTCTTCGAGCGTGACTTCTACCGCTTCCTGACCTGGCGCTCGATCATGCTCGGCGTCCACGTCACCTTCTTCTGCGTGCTGATCGGCTACCCGGCGGCGCTGATCCTCGCCCGCACCGTCGGCGGGCGCTGGCGGGAGGCCGTGCTGCTCCTCATCGTGCTCCCCTTCTGGAGCAACGCGCTCATCCGCATCTTCGCCTGGACCATGGTGCTCAGAACCAATGGCGTCGTCGACCAGGCGATCCAGTTCGTCCTGCCCGGCGTGCCCTCGATCGGCATCCTCTACAGCTATCCGGCGGTGGTCGTTGGGCTCGTCCACTCCTTCGTGCCCTACATGATCCTCACCTGCTACATCTCGCTGCAGGCGATCGACAGCGCGCTCATCGAGGCAGGGCGCGTCCTCGGCGCCTCGAGCTTCACGATCTTCCGGCGCATCATCCTGCCCCTGAGCCTTCCCGGCCTCCTGGTCGGGGTCGTTCTTATCTTCGTGCCAGTCGTCGGGTCCTTCATGGAGCCCCGCATTCTCGGCGGGCGGCAGGGCATCATGCTCGGCACCGTCATCGAGGACCAGTTCACAGAGGTCTTCAACTGGCCGCTCGGCGCCGCGCTGTCGTTCATTCTGCTCGGCATCGTGATGCTGATCTTCGCGGCGACCTATCCGTTCCTGCGCAACCACCTGAAGCTCGCGTGAGCGCCATGACGAGACGCTCAACCCTCTTCGGCTACGCCTATCTCCTGGGCCTTCTCACCTTCATCTACCTGCCCATCGCCATCATGATGGCCATGGGCTTCAACCAGTCGCCCAATTACGAGCTGCCTTTCCGGTTCAGCCTCGTCTGGTTCGAGCAGCTCGGCAGCAACGAGACGCTGTGGCGGGCGGGGCGCAACAGCGTGCTCCTCGCCTTCGCCAACACGGTGGTTGCGACAGTGATCGGCACCATGGCGGCGCTCGCCTTCGCGCGCTATCGCGTGCGCGGTCATGTCGTGCTGCAGCTCCTGCTCTTTCCGCCCATGGCCGTGCCATGGCTGATCCTCGCCACCGCCATGCTGATCTTCTTCTTCTATTCGGGCATCGGGCGCGGGCTTCATTCCATGCTGCTCGCGCATGTGGCGCTGTCGCTGCCCTATGTGATCGTCGTCGTGGGCGCGCGGCTCTACAGCTTCGGGCCGGAGCTCGAGGAGGCGGCGGCAACCCTCGGCGCGACGCCGCTCCAGACCTTCTTCCGCGTCACCCTCCCCGTCATCGCGCCGGGCGTCGCGGCGGCCGCGCTCTTCGCCTTCGGCATCTCGTTCGACCAATTCGTCACCTCCTACTTCCTGTCGCCGCCAGGCGTGACGACGCTCCCCGTCGAGATCTACGCCTCGATCCGGAAGGGCTTCACGCCGGAGATCAACGCCATCTCCACCATCATCATCATCGTCTCGATGATTCTTCTCCTCATGGTTTCACGGTTCTACCGGTTCGGAGGCACGCAGTGAGCAGTGTCGGGATTCGCGGCGTCAGCAAGCGCTACGGCAATGTGGTCGCGCTCGACCAGGTCTCGCTCGACCTCGGCGACGGCGAGTTCTTCGGGCTCTTGGGCCCGAGCGGCAGCGGCAAGACGACGCTGCTCCGCTCGATCGCCGGCTTCGTCGAGCCCGAGGCGGGAGAAATCCGCATCGACAACGAGGAGGTGAGCCGCATCCCGACCCATCGCCGCGAGCTCGGCATGGTTTTCCAGAACTACGCGCTCTTTCCCCACATGTCGGTGTTCGAGAACGTTGCCTTCGCGCTCGCCGTGCGCCGCACCGACAAGGCGGAGACCAGGAAGCGGGTCGAGGATATCCTGAAGCTCGTCCAGCTCTCGGGCTACGGCGAGCGCCGGCCGCGCCAGCTCTCGGGCGGCCAGCAGCAGCGCGTGGCGCTCGCCCGCGCGCTCGTCTCCAATCCGCGGGTACTGCTGCTGGATGAGCCGCTCGGCGCGCTCGACAAGAATCTTCGTCAGCAGATGCAGGTCGAGCTCCGCCAAATCCAGCGCAAGGTTGGCATCACGACCGTGCTCGTCACGCACGACCAGGAGGAGGCGCTGACGCTTTCCGACCGCATCGCCATCTTCCAGGATGGCAAGCTTGTCCAGACTGGCCGGCCGGACGAGGTCTACGAGCGGCCGCGCAACGCCTTCGCGGCGGAATTCCTCGGCGCCACCAACTTCCTCTCTGGCCGTGCGGCGGGGAAGAAGGGCGAGATTGGCATAGTCACCCTTGCCGATGGCCAACAAGTCCTGACGCACGACCCCCTGCCCGCCGATGGAAGTCCCGTCACGCTCACGGTGCGTCCGGAAAAATTCTCGCTGCATGCGGGAACGGAGCCGCCTCGCGAAGGCGCCACCGCGAATGTGCTGCGCGCCGAGGTGATCCAGCCCGTCTACATGGGCGCCTCGATCACCTATCGGGTGAAGGCGGGAGGAACCGAGCTCACCGTGTTCCACCAGAACCGGGAGTCGACGATGCTCGAGCCCGGCCAGGACGTGTGGCTCACCTGGAGCCCTCGGCACTCGATCCTGCTCGACGCGGCCTAGTTCCCAGAGCACTATCCGATCAGATTGAAAATTTCGCTCATTCCCGCGCAAGTGGGAATCCAGCGACACGTGACTCTGGGTCCCCGCCTTCGTGTTCAGTGGCGGATGATTGGGGGGATGGAATCGGTGTAAGCCAGGGCATGTCCTTTGTCAGGGAGTGGCTTGCATCATGCAACTGAAGCTGCACGCCAACGCCACCACCACGCCGAAGGTGCGGGCTCTGATCCGCACAAGCGGCAGGC